>JAPOJQ010000012.1 GCA_029978335.1 Actinomycetota bacterium | reverse complement strand
GACAATCACCACGTCGTCGCCGCGGGCCGCAAGCTCAGTAGCCGCCGTGGCGATGATGTCATCGGCTTCCCAGCCGGCGCACTCCACCTGATGGATGCCGAGCGCCACCAGCACTTCACGCACGATCACCATCTGTTGGCGCAGTTCGTCCGGTGCTTTCTCTCGCTGCGCCTTGTAATCGGGCTCCGCTTCGTGACGGAAGGTCGGTTCTGGTCGGTCGAACGCAACCAACACTCCATCGGGGCGTTGATCTCGCAGCACATTGGCGAGCATCGAGACAAACCCGAACACCGCATTGGTCACCTGACCCGACGATGTCGCCATGTCGGACGGCAGAGCGAAGAAGGCGCGATAGGTCAGCGAATTGCCATCGACGAGCAGCACCTTCGACATTGCCGACGTCACCCGGGCCGGAGGCTGCCGTCGATGATGCTTTCGGCAACATCACGCATGCGGCTACGTCCGCTCATCGCCGTGCGCTGAATAAACGAGAACGCATCCGATTCCGACAGACCACACGTGTCGATCAAAATACCTTTGGCTCGGTCGACCAACTTGCGGGCCTCGAGCTGCTCCCCGAGCGAATCGATTTCACCCGTCAGGTCACGAAGTTCACGGAAGCGTCCGATTGCCACTTCAATCGCGGGCACCAAATCGCTCCGCTGGAACGGCTTCACGAGGAACGCCAACGCGCCGGCGTCACGTGCTTGTTCGATCACCTCTCGTTGGCTGAACGCCGTCAACATGAGCACACCGCACAACTTCTCTTTCGTGATCACACCAGCGGCTTCAAGTCCATCCATGCCGGGCATCTTCACGTCGAGGATCGCCAGATCAGGCTGCAGGTCGCGCACCAACTGCACGACTTCGTCGCCGCGGCCCGTCTCGCCGACCACGTCGTAACCCTCCTCAACCAGAGTTTCACGCAGGTCCATACGGATGATGGCTTCGTCCTCGGCGATCACCACACGAATACTCATCGGACCGACCCCAAAGAATCGAGCATCTCGTCTTGGCGTTGCTCTAACTCGACGATTGACGACACGAGGTGATCACGGTGGCGGGTCAGGGCGCTTGCCTGGCGGCGAGCCTCAGTCGCTTCATGACCGGCCAGCGGAGTTTCCGACACCAACGCACGGAGTTCATGATCGGCGGCTTCATCGGCAACGACCGCCAGCTGTTCCTCAAGTTGCGCCAGTTCGAGACGGAGATCATTCAAACGCGACGCGGTCTGCGATAGGCGACGCTCGAGCAGCCAGCGGGACATACCAGCCATGCTACGAGCCGATAGCGATGAGATCGTGCCCCGAGTCGGATTCGAACCGACACTGGACGGTGTTTGAGACCGCTGCCTCTGCCGTTGGGCTACCGGGGCGACCCCGTCGAGGCTACCGGCAGGAACGCCGCGGCGTTCCAATCGACCATCACCTACCGATGGGTAGCAGCTTCGGGCATCCCACTCGGTCTAGCCTCGGCGCGTGCTTGCCTTCACCTTTCCCGGGCAGGGATCGCAACGACCCGGAATGGGACGACCTTGGGTCGACCACGACAGCTGGGACCTCGTCGTCGAAGCCAGCGATGTCGCCGGTCGCGACGTTGGCCGGCTCTTACTCGACGCCGATGCCGATGAGCTTCGTGACACCCGGAACGCCCAACTCACCACCTTTGTCTCGAGTTTGATGGTGCTCGACGCCGTCGAACGACTGGGCATTTCCCCCGACGTGCTCGCAGGACACAGTCTCGGCGAGTACACCGCCCTCGCAGCATCGGGCGCGCTCGGCTTCGCCGAAGGCGTTGCGCTCGTCAGCGCCCGCGCCGCCGCAATGCACGACGCAGGCAACGAACAACCGGGCACGATGGCTGCTGTACTCGGACTCGACGACGACCAGGTTGAGGTCGCCTGCAATCTCGCAGACGATGACGTGTGGGTGGCGAACTTCAATGCACCAGGCCAAGTCGTGATCGCCGGATCGCCCGCTGGCGTCGAAGCCGCCGGCCTCCAAGCCAAAACGCTCGGCGCTAAGAAGGTGATGCCGCTGCAGGTCTCGGGCGCATTTCACACGCCATATATGACTGCGGCGCGTGATCGTCTACGTGATGCCATCGCGCTCGCCGATATCCGCGACTCTGAGGTGGCGATCATCTCGAACGTGGACTCAAAGCCGCACGATCGTGGAGCAGAGTGGATCGCGCTGCTCTCCGCTCAGTTGTCGAGTCCGGTGCGTTGGAAGCACGGACTGCAGACGATGGGCCAGATGGGCGTGACCGAAATCGCCGAACTCGGACCTGGTGGCGTGCTCACCGGCATGGCAAAACGCACCCTCGACGGTGTGCGCACGATCTCGGTTGCGACGCCCGATGAACTCGACCGTCTGCTCGCGTGGATCGGCGGCGAGCCAGCAACGCAGAACGCTTCGGCTGAGGGCGAGCACCTCTTTGCCAGTGAACGTCTGGTCGTCAGTCCGGCTGCTGGAGTGTTTGCCACCGCCGGAATCGCTGATGGCACGACGATCAGCGTCGGCACCATCCTTGGCCATGTCGGCGACGTAGAGGTTCGCTCCCCCTTTGCCGGGATTCTCCAGAGCTACATCGCCGTCGACACCGAACGACTCGCCCCCCGCCAGCCCATCGCATGGCTGCGCACCGCCTGACAGCCGTCATCACCTGAGAGGAGCGGACGAGTGCCAGCAACACGAACAGGAGCCGCCGGAGCAGTGATCTCCGGGTGGGGAATGGCGCTACCGGACAAGGTCGTCACCAACCACGACCTTGCCGAGACGCTCGACACCAGCGACGAGTGGATCGTGACCCGAACCGGGATCAGTTCCCGACATATTGGCGGCAGCACCGTGTCGTTGTCGGTGGCATCCGGCCAACAAGCGCTCGACATGGCAGGGCTCACCCCTGAGCGCATCGATGCACTTGTCGTCGCGACCACCACACCTGACCGCCAGTGGGGCACCGCTGCGATGATTCAAGAGCAACTCGGGCTGTCATGCGGCGCCTACGAAGTAAATGCTGCCTGCTCAGGGTTTGTGTACGCCCTCGTCAATGCCCACGGGCTCATCGCCATGGGAGCCAACCGAGTGCTCATCATCGGGACCGACACCTTGTCTCGCATCACCGATTGGAACGACCGGGCAACCGCACCACTGTTTGCCGACGCATCAGGGGCGGTCGTCCTCGAATCGGTCGAAGGCCGGGGTCAACTTCTCGGCTGGGACCTCGACGCCGATGGCTCTGCGAGCGAACTGCTCTGGGCCGAGGTGGGTGGCACGGTCAACATGGAAGGCAAAGAAGTCTTTCGCCGTGCCGTTCGCATCATGATGGACTCAGCTGAGAAGTCGATGCGTCATGCCGGCATTACCGCCGACGACCTGGCGCTCATCGTGCCGCACCAGGCGAACATCCGCATCATCCAAGCTGCCTGCGACCGTCTCGGTGTCGAGATTGAACGCGCTGCCGTCACCATCGACCACACGGGCAATACGTCGTCGGCATCGATCCCGGTCGCATTGGCTGAAGCGCTGAATGCCGGTCGCGTCGCCGACGGCGACCACATCTTGCTCGTTGGGTTTGGGGGCGGCATGACCGCTGCGAGCGCTGTGCTGCGCTGGGGAGGAACATCATGAACAGAGTCGTGCTCGTCACCGGCGGAAGTCGCGGTATCGGTCTCGCCATCGCCCGACGATTTGCCGAAGCCGGTGACCGCGTCGCCGTGACCTACAACTCGTCGCCACCGCCCAATGGTGTCTTTGGCGTGAAGTGCGACGTCACGTCAAGCGAGGACGTCGACGCCGCGTTCTCCGCCATCGAGGAACACTTCGGGGCCCCGGTTGAAATCCTCGTGTCGAACGCCGGGATCACCCGCGACACCTTGCTACTGCGGATGAGCGAGACCGCATTCAGCGAGGTCATCGATGCCAACCTCACCGCCGCATATCGGGTCACCAAACGAGCCGCACAACAGATGCTCCGAGCCCGCCGCGGCCGGATCATCTATGTCTCATCGGTAGTCGGATTACTTGGCGCCGCTGGCCAGGCCAACTATGCCGCCTCAAAAGCAGGACTCGTGGGCTTGGCCCGATCGCTCGCCCGAGAACTCGGATCTCGCTCCATCACCGTGAACGTCGTGGCCCCAGGACCGGTAGCCACCGATATGACGGCCGCCCTCAGCGAGGACCGCCTCGCTGAGATCACCGCCGCAGTGCCCCTCGCCCGCATGGCAGAACCCGACGAAATCGCTGGAGTCGTGACCTTTCTCGCCTCCGACGATGCCGCCTACATCACGGGCGCAGTGATCCCGGTTGACGGTGGCCTTGGAATGGGGCACTGATCCTCCCCCAGCAGGCCGTTCGCGGCACCTACAATCCAAACGTCCCGCCACAAGGCATGACACGACAAGGAGAACCCAGTGGACCAAGAACTCTTCGCCCGTTTCCGTAAGTGCGCCGTCGAGGTGCTCTCGGTTTCGGAGGACCAGGTCACACCGGATGCACGTTTTGGTGACGATCTCGACGCCGACAGCCTCGACCTCGTCGAGCTCGTGATGGCGCTCGAGGAGGAGTTCGACATCGAGGTGCCCGAGGAAGACCTCGAGGGCATCGAGACCGTCGGCCAGGCCTTCGGTCTGGTCACGGCCAAGCTCTGATGCGCGGCACCGGACGCCGAGTTGCCATCACTGGGCTCGGCGTCGTTGCCCCCTGCGGCATTGGCCGCGACGCGTTCTGGAATGGGCTCCTCGGACCAGGCATCGTCGGCGCCGATCGACACGTCACCATCGACGAGTGGGACCCATCGCCGTGGTACGACTCACCGAAAGATGCTCGACGTGCAGACCGCAGTGAGCAGTACGCAATCGCTGCTGCTGCCGAAGCACTCGAGCAGTCTGGTCGTCCCGACGCAGAGGACGCCCGCATCGGCACCATTTTCGGAACCGGTGTTGGTGGCATTCATACGCTCGAAGAACAGATTGCCATTCGTCTCGACAAAGGCGAGCGCCGAGTATCACCCTTCCTGGTACCGATGATGATGGCCAATGCGCCTGGTGCTGCGGTGTCGATGCGCCACCATTTTCAAGGCCCGAACGAAACGATCTGCACGGCGTGCGCAGCAGGAACTCACGCCATCGGCTATGCCGCGCGACTGATCGCATGGGACCTCGCCGATGCCGTCGTGACCGGCGGCACCGAGTACGCCGGAACACCAACGTCGCTTGCCAGTTTCGGCAACATGACCGCCCTGTCATCGACCGGCACGAGTCGTCCCTTTGACGCTGCCAGAGACGGCTTCGTCATGGGCGAAGGAGCCGCTGTGCTCGTGCTCGAAGAATGGGAATCTGCACTGCGGCGCGGCGCCACGATCATCGGTGAGATCCTTGGTGCCGGCTCGAACGCTGATGCCCATCACATCCCCGCTCCCGCACCGGGGGGCACCGGCGCAATTGCCTGTATGAACCTCGCGCTCAACGACGCTGGCCTCTCAGCAGCCGATATTCGCCAGATCAATGCTCACGGCACCTCCACGCCGCTCAACGATGCCGCCGAAGGCGCCGCCATGGCGGAGGTCTTCGGTGCCCGAGCAGTTCCGGTCACCTCAACCAAGGGTGTGACCGGTCACGCTCTCGGTGCCGCCGGGGCCCTCGAAGCTGCTGCCGTGCTCTTGTCGATGGAGCACCGCATGATCCCACCGACGGCCAACACCGTCGATGTCGACCCCGACATCGACGTTGACGTCGTCATTGGATCCGCACGACCGTGGGAGCCAGGACCGACCATGTCGAACAACTTCGGGTTCGGCGGGCATAATGCCTCGGTGATCATCGCACCTGGTGCGTAAGCACACCTCGCCAATCAGGCGATCACAAACATCAGGTCACACTCGGTGGCGACGGTGTCACCAACCAGCGCTCGACCCGAGCCCTTGCCTGCGCGAGACGACAGTCGTCCCATGGTGCACTCGAGGATCAGTTCGTCGCCGGGCACGACTTGGCGCCGAAAGCGGGCCTGGTCGATGCCGCCAAACAACGGCAGTCGACCAGCGAAACGCTCGTCGGCAAGCACGGCAAGCGCACCGACCTGCGCGATCGCTTCACACATCAACACGCCGGGGAGTGTCGGACGACCCGGAAAGTGCCCAGCGAAGAACCATTCGTCACCGGTTAACCGCCAACGGCCTCGCGCCGACTCTCCTGGCACGATGTCGATGATCTCATCGACAAAAAGAAACGGTGGGCGATGCGGCAACAATTCATCAGGACGCACACTGCGACCTTACGACACGGCATCGATAGCGGACCGCACCTCAGCGACGTAACGGCCGACCTCATCTGGGCCCGACTCGATGAGACGTCGGACCATCGACGCTCCCTGAATGACACCATCGGCGACACGGCACGCAGTTGCAGCCTGCTCGGCGTTCGAGACGCCAACACCGACGAGCACCGGTGTGTCGGTCACCGATTTCAACCGACCGGCAAGTGCCGTGGCCGTGTCTGCCAACGAGTCACGTTCTCCAGTCACACCGAGCAGGCCGACTGAGTAGACAAAACCTCGAGCCCGCGCGGTGATCAGCGGGAGACGCTCATCGGGTGCCGTTGGGGCGGCCAGCATGATGGTCGCCACACCGGCGTCATCGGCTGCCTCGCACCACTCCGCCGACTCCTCAAGTGGCAAGTCGGGAAGGATGCAGCCCGTCACGCCAGCAGCAGCGAGTCGCTCGGCGAAGCGCACTGACCCCTCGTGGTGCACCACGTTGTAGTAGGTCATCACCACGAGTGGAATCTCGACGTCAAGCCGCGGAACTTCTTCAAGAATCGACTGAGGCGTGGCGCCAGCATCGAGGGCTGCTTGCGATGCCCGCTGGATCACCGGACCATCCATCACTGGGTCGGAAAACGGAATCCCAATCTCCACCGCATCGGCACCGTTCGCAGCGCATGCACGAATGGCATCTTGCCAACCGGGATATCCCCCGGTGATATACGGCACCAAGAGTTTGTGCCCGGCGTCGCGTCGAGCGCGCAACGTCGTTGCGAGATCGACCACAGTGTTCACAGGCGATCCGCCAAGACGTCCATCATCTGGCCAACGTCTTTGTCGCCGCGACCCGACATGTTCACGAGCACGGTTTGACCTTGCATCGTGTGCGCCTCGCGCAGCACCCACGCAATCGCGTGCGCAGGTTCAAGCGCCGGAATGATGCCCTCGGTGCGGCTCAACCGCTGGAACGCGTCGATCACCTCAGCATCGGACACGTTCGGATACTCGGCACGCCCGATCGACGACAAATACGAATGTTCTGGTCCAACGCCCGGGTAGTCGAGACCAGCGGAGATCGAGTGCGCTTCCTCGACCTGCCCATATTCATCCTGCATGAGGTAACTCCGCATGCCGTGCACCACACCGGGCACACCGCGAGCAACGGCCGCCCCGCCAGCGGGTTCAACCCCGACGAGTCGACTGCGGGTGTCGACGAAGCCTGAAAAGATGCCGATTGCATTTGAGCCGCCGCCCACGCAGGCAACAACCACGTCGGGATCGTCATCCAAGAGGGCCCGGGCCTGCTCGCGAGCCTCCGTGCCGATCACCCGATGGAACTGACGCACCATGAACGGATACGGATGCGGCCCCATCACCGAACCGAGGCAGTAGTGCGTGTCGCCGACGGTCGCGACCCAGTCACGCATTGCCTCGTTGACCGCATCTTTGAGGGTGCGGCTACCCGAATGCACCGCTTCCACTTCGGCGCCGAGCAGTCGCATGCGGAACACGTTCAACGCCTGTCGCTCAACGTCGACGGCTCCCATGTAGACCTTGCATTCCATGCCGAGCAACGCCGCAGCCGTTGCCGTTGCCACACCGTGCTGGCCAGCACCGGTTTCAGCGACGAGACGGGTCTTACCCATCCGCTTCGCCAATAAGGCCTGACCGATCACGTTGTTGATCTTGTGCGAACCCGTGTGATTCAAGTCCTCGCGCTTGAGCAGAAGTCGCAGACCCAACTCACCGCCAAGGCGATGACATTCGGTGAATGCCGATGGCCGGCCGGCGTAGTCGCGCAGCACCCCATCGAGTTCGGCGCGCCACAAAGGATCGTTCCACGCCTCGCGAAAGCCAGCCTCTAGTTCCTGACATGCAGGTACGAGGGTCTCGGGGACAAACCGCCCGCCAAACTCACCGAAACGGCCGGTGTTGTCGGGTTCGTCCATTGCCGAGCGGGGGGTTCCGTCGGTGATCGTCATTCGTACTCCCAGTCGTAAGGCAGTTCGTCTGGGCCGAGGTAGGGGGTCGGCGACGCTGCACGTGCGTTCGCGATGAATCTTCTCACCTTTGTGGCGTCCTTGCGACCCGGAGCCTCCTCAACCCCCGACGACACATCCACGCCCCAAGGCTCAACGGCTTCGATGGCGTCGGCCACATTGTCGGGATGGAGCCCGCCGGCGAGGATGAGACGAACGGCATCAGGAACGTCGGCGGTCACGTGCCAATCAAAGACCTTGCCGCTGCCCGGCGACGGAGCATCGACGAGCACGAGATCGGTGTGGTACCGATCAGCGTGAATGAGATGGGGTGAGTCAGCCCCGAAGGCCTTGATGACGTGGCGAATTCCGTGACCCACACCACGTTCACGGATCTCCGCCACCTGATCGGGCGTTTCAGATCCATGCAGTTGCACGGCTCGGACGCCAGCACGGTCGGCGATGTCGAGTACCCGCTGTGGCAACTCGTCTCGAAATACGCCAACGGTCAACACCTCTGGCGGCAACCGACGCACGATGTCGTTGACCCGTTGGGCCGCCACCTGGCGCGGTGACGGAGCAAAAATGAATCCAACCGCGTCGGCACCCATGGCCACTGCCAGCAGTGCGTCGTCTTCGCTGGTGATCCCACAGATCTTCACAAACATCTGCGAAGAACGCTACTGCTCACCGGCTGCGCAACGCCGCAACTGCGCGTCGGGGATCACCTGACGTGACCAACGACTCCCCCACCAACACCGCTCGGTAACCGGCCTCGGCCAGGCTCCGAGCGTCGTCAGGGCCACGCACGCCCGACTCGGCGATGGGGACTGCAGCGTCGGGGATCACGCCTGCCATTCGCACCGCTCGTTCGTGGTCGACTTGGAAGGTGACGAGATCGCGCTGGTTGACCCCGATCAGCGTCGCCCCGACCTCTAATGCTCGATCGAGTTCCCGTTCGTCGTGAATTTCGACGAGCACGTCAAGTCCGATATCAACCGCTAACGCATGGAAGTCGCGCAACTCGATGTCGTCGAGCGCTGCAGCAATCAAGAGCACGCAATCAGCCCCCATCAGCCGGGCATCGAGCACGTCGAGCGCCGACACCGTGAAATCCTTGCGGAGTACCGGGAGGTCACACGCTGTTCGCGCCATCTGAAGATCGGACACCGACCCACCAAAGTGATCGCTGTCCGTCAGCACCGACAGACAGGTTGCGCCACCGACGGCGTAGTCCGTTGCCAGCGTGGCAGGGTCAAGATCGGCGAACAGATCGCCTTTCGATGGTGAGCGTCGCTTTACCTCAGCAATGACCCCAATGCCATCAACCGCTCCGTCGACCGCTGCCAATGCAGATCGGAACCCGCGTGCCGGCGCCATATCGCTGGCCAGACGTTCCAGCGTTGCTCGATCCCGCTCGTCACTGATGGCCGCCGCACGATGCGCCGCAAGTATCCGATCGAGATAGGTCGCCATCGCTCGTTCAGAACCCCAGGCGGCTCGACAACTCGCCCATCAGCGAGTCGATCGGCACACGAACCTGCTCCATCGTGTCGCGGTCGCGAACCGTGACCGCACGATCCTCAAGTGAGTCAAAGTCAACGGTGACGCACAACGGCGTACCGATCTCATCCTGGCGGCGATACCGGCGACCAATCGCCTGCGTCTCGTCGTAATCGACCATGTAACGATCGCCGACCATTGCCCTGATCTCCTGCGCCAATGGGGTCAGCGTGTCCTTCTTCGACAACGGCAACACGGCGACCTTGTACGGGGCGAGACGCGGATGGAGGCGCAACACGGTGCGCACCTCGTCGTTCACCTGCTCTTCGTCGTACGCCGCAAGCAAAAACGCTGCCATCGTTCGGGTGGCACCCGCTGCTGGCTCGATCACGTACGGCACGTAACGCTCGTTCGTCGCTTGATCGAAGTAGTCGAGACGTTCACCCGAATGCGTTGCATGCTGGGTCAAGTCGTAATCGGTTCGCTGAGCGATGCCTTCAAGCTCATCCCATCCCCACGGGAACAGAAATTCGACGTCAGAGGTGCCGTTCGAATAGTGCGACAACTCGTCGTCATCGTGAGCACGAAGTCGCAGCATCTCGGCGGGAATTCCGAGGTTGCGATACCACTCGAGGCGATGCTGACACCAGTACTCGTACCACGATGGGCCTTCCGACGGGGGAACGAAGAACTCGAGTTCCATCTGCTCGAACTCGCGAGTCCGGAAGATCCAGTTCTGCGGCGTGATCTCGTTACGGAACGACTTACCCACCTGCGCAATGCCAAACGGCGGCTTCTTGCGACTGGTCTGCAACACGTTGGCGAAGTTGGTGAACATGCCCTGAGCGGTCTCGGGTCGCAGATACGCATCGGCCCCAGCGTCGGCCACCGGTCCGGCCTGCGTTTTGAACATCAAGTTGAACTGACGCGCTTCGGTGAACGAACCACGCTGGTGACAGTTCGGGCATTCATTCGGATCTTCGAGCTTGTCGAGACGATGCCGGGTCTTGCACTCGGTGCAGTCGACCAGTGGATCCGAGAAATTCTCGAGGTGGCCCGATGCTTGCCACACCTGGGGCGGACCGAGAATCGCTGCGTCAATCAGGACTACATCGTCACGCTGCTGCACCATTGCGCGAACCCACGCCTCTTTGACATTGCGCAGTAGCAGCGATCCGAGCGGACCGTAGTCATAGGTCGATCGGAAACCGCCGTAGATCTCTGCCGACGGGTACACAAACCCACGGCGCTTGCACAGGTTGACAATCTGGTCGAGCTCGGTGGCGGCCATGGACCACAGGCTAGGGAGCGGGTACGGCTTCGGCTCAATGCCGTTCGAAGACCGACACCGCCCGCAGCCGCCGTTCAAGATGATGTTCCATGGCGCGCGTCGCCAACACCGACACCTCATGGGTCACCGGTGACGCTGTCAACGCCAACGCCTGGCGCAACCGTCCTCCGAGAATGTCACGCAGGACCTCAAGTGCCTCCTCGGAGACCGGCATGCCCGATCGACACGATCGGCACAGCGCACCGCCCTCGTCAAGGTCAAAAGCGACGAGGACCATGGCATCATCGCCGGCATCACCACCGCAGCGCACGCAGGCGTCGAGCATCGGCGACAAACCAGCAGCAGCGAGCACCTTCCAGAAGAACGCCGCCACATTGAGCGGTGACGGGTCGGCAGCAATGGTGCGCAGCACACCGACCAGCATTCGATAGAGGACTGGATCAGGTTCACGCTCGAGGGCCAACTGATCAACGGCCTCGACGACCGCTATGCCCTGCGCCGCTCGATCGAGACCCGACAAGAGCGGCGTGAGCGGGTCAACCGATTCAGCCTGCGAGACGATGTCGAGATCGCGACCTCTGCGTAACAACACCTCCACGTGACTCATCGGTTCGAGTCGTGACCCGAACTTGGAGGTTGTGCGGCGTACGCCTTTCGCCACTGCACGAACCTTGCCGTGCTGCTCTGACATGAACACGATGATCCGGTCGGATTCGCGCAATTTGTAGGTGCGCAGCACCACCGCCCGATCGCGATACAGCTCGCCCGGCGCCGCCGACGTGCTCACGCGTCGAGCCCGCCGAAACGTCGACGACGACGAGCGAACTCAGCGATCGCCAACTCGAGATCGGCACCACTGAGCTCGGACCATGAGGATTCGATGAATACCAACTCGGCGTAGGCCAACTCCCACACCAACGAGGGAGGGAGGCGATCAGACGGGCCGATGACCACCACGAGATCCGGCTCTGAGTCCGCCGGTTCGTAGAGCACCGCGGCAACGGTCGCCTCGTTGATCGGTTCACCGTCGAGGCGTCGCATCGACGCTGCAAAACGCTCACGTCCGTCGGCCACGGGATCGATAAGCACCGACGCCGCACCAACACTGGCCGTCCTCACCGGCGGCCCCTCGCCGACGGGTTCGCCACCTGAGTGATAGGGACGCAAGGTCACCCAGGCAATGCCATGCCGATCAGCAACGTGTCCGAGGGACGCAACACGATGATCCCAACGCTCGCGATCCAGTGCGAACCATTCATCGATACCGCCAGCGACGACGAGCACATGTCGGATGTCCGACGCCACCGTCTGCGTCTGGTCATGCTCGGTCATCGCTCCATCATTTCATCCGTGCGAACGCCGACCCGGGCATCGCTTCGGGCACTAACGTCAAGGCCACAATGTCGCCCCTCAACCCGCTTGGCCCTCCCCCTCCTGGTCGACTCCACGTCGCGTGCATCATGGATGGCAACGGGCGTTGGGCCGAGTCGCGAGGATTACCGCGAACGGCAGGACACACAGCCGGCGAGGAGAACCTCGCGGAAGTGGTTCGAGCTGCGGTACAACGAGACATTGGGTGGCTCACCGTATTTGGGTTCTCAACCGAGAACTGGATACGACCCCGACCAGAGGTTCGTCACATCCTTGGACTCCACGAGCGCCTCTTTGGGCGAGTGACTGAACTCAACGAGAACAACGTGCGCATCCGTTGGATCGGCCGTCCTTTCGATGGCCCCGATGCCCGCACACCAAAGTACGTGCAACGAGCAATCAGAAAAGCCATCGCCGACACCGCCCACAACACGGGGATGGTCTTGACGGTTGCGTTCGACTACGGCGGACGGGCAGAGCTGATGGGGGCTGTGCGCTCCGCTCGAGCAGCTGGCCAACGCATTACTCCTGCATCCATTGAGTCGCACCTGCACGACCCGACGCTGCCGCCAGTCGATGTGATGGTGCGAACGAGCGGCGAGATCCGAGTATCCAACTTTCTGCTGTGGCAGTCAGCTGGCGCAGCGATCCACTTCACCGACACTCCGTGGCCCGATTTCGATGCGGCTGAACTCGATGCTGCCATCGCGTTGGTGCCAGCCCCATGACCGACCTCAACGTCCTCGACCTTCTCGACGCCGTCACCGAGGCGATTCCTGGGGCGGAGCGGCGGTCGGGACAACGCGAGATGGCCGACCGCATCGCGCTCGCAATTCGTCGTGGCGACCCACTCATCGTTCGGGCCGGTACCGGCACCGGCAAAACGCTCGCCTATCTCGTGCCAGCAATCGCAGCAGGCTGCACCACCGTGGTGGTCACGGCGACCAAAGCCCTCCAGGACCAGCTCGCCCACAAAGACCTTCCGTTCCTTGAGCTCCACCTCAACCCACTACTCGATCAGCCTTTTAGTTGGGCCGTGCTCAAGGGTCGCAGCAACTACATCTGCATGCAGCGCCTCGACGAAATCGGCGCCACCTCATCGAGCGATCGAGTGCAGCTTTCGCTTGAAGGCCTTGACGACAGCGGACGGGCAGAGGTGGATCGACTCGTCACCTGGGCTGATGAGACCATGACCGGTGACCTGACCGAGCTCGACTGGTCGCCATCGGACCGAACGGTTGCCGCCGTGACCGTGGGCTCCGACGAATGTCCGGGGGCATCACGATGCCCGCGCGGCACATCCTGTTTTGCTGAAGCGGCGCGCGGTCGAGCCCAAGCAGCCGACGTGATCGTGGTCAACGCACACCTCTACGGACTTGACGTGGGTGCCGATGGAGCGATTCTGTGCGACCACGACGTCGTGATCTTTGACGAAGCACACGTCATCGAGGACGTGATGAGCGACACCGTTGGTGTTGAGCTCGCACCGGGACGACTGAACCGCGTGGCGACGGTTGTTCGGCGCATCGTCGTCGATCCAGAACTCGACGCAGAACTCAGTGCACTCGGTGACGACCTCGCCGAGGTGCTCGCCCGCTACCCCGGTGAACGCCTCGCAACGCCGCTGCCTCACGACCTCGCTACCCAGCTCGGCGACATCCGCGCCACGAGCGACAAGGCGCTCAACCTCGTCGGCAAGCTGACGATCAACGACGAGGACGCCAAGCAGCGCAGGTTGCGTGCTCAGGTAGCGCTGACCCGGGTGATCGACACCACCGATCGATTCCTTAGCCCGGGCGAGAGCGATGTCGTGTTCGTCGCCGGTGCACCGAATTCGCTTCGGCTCGAACTCGCACCACTCGACGTCGGCCCAACGTTGGCCGATGGAATTTGGGCAAAACGAACGCCGATCCTGACGAGCGCCACCGTCCCGAGAAACCTTGCTGATCGCATCGGTCTTGACGGTGCTGAGGTCATTGATGTTGGCAGTCCCTTCGATTATGAGGAACAAGCACTGCTGTATTGCGCAATGCATCTCCCACCGCCGAACGATCCTCAATTTCGCGCAGGGGTACACAACGAACTCGCGGCACTCATGACGGCAGCTGGCGGGCGAACCCTTGCCCTGTTCACCTCGTGGTCCGCGATGGACGAAGCCGCCGCCGCATTACGTGAGCGGGTTCCCTTTCGAATACTGACCCAGCGCGATATGCCCAAGCCGGCACTCCTTCACACCTTTGCGAGCGATGAAGACACGTGCCTGTTCGCGACCGCAGGACTCTTCCAGGGCGTCGACGTTCCAGTTCGCACCTTGTCGCTCGTCGTGATTGACCGCATCCCGTTCCCACGCCCCGACGATCCCCTGCTTACCGCACGTCGCGACATGCTGGGACAGCAGGCGTTCTCTGAGATCGACCTACCGCGAGCAGCAACCATGCTCGCTCAAGCAAGCGGTCGCCTCATTCGAACCGACACCGATCGAGGCGTCGTGGCGGTGATGGATCGACGGCTCGGAACGGCGCGCTACCGCTGGGAGATCATCGCTGCATTACCGCCGATGCGTCGAACAAAAGACCGGAACGAGGCCGTCAACCTCTTGCGTTCGATCGCCGAGCGTTAGCCCGCCTCGGTTACCGTGCCGACATGAGCGACGCTCTCGTCCACCATCGCCATGCTGACGGTGTCAGCACGATCACCCTTGATTCGCCCCACAACCGCAATGCGCTCTCAGCACAGCTGTTGGCTGAACTCAACACTGCGATTGATGCAGCGGAGGCAGCCGATGCCCGGGCCATCGTTGTGCGACATGAGGGACCAGCATTCTGCGCAGGTGCCGACCTCAAAGAACGCCGCTCAGGGCCGCCCGATTCGGGTCCGATGGTGCGCGTGCTCGAGCGGTTGATGGATACGCCACGACCAACGATCGCCGCCGTCAACGGTGCCGTCAGGGCAGGTGGCATCGGCCTCATGGCCTCGTGCGACCTCATCGTCGTGAGCAACGCGATCGACTTTGCACTCACCGAGGTACGTATCGGCGTCGCGCCGGCCATCATCTCGGTGCCCATTCTTCGCCGCGTTCCCGCCGGCAAGATCACCGCGGCAATGTTGACCGGTGAACGATTTTCCGCCGCCGACGCGTTGGCGATGGGTCTTGTCACTCATGTCAGCGACGACGTTGCCGAAACGGTTGACCGTCTCATTGAGGGCATCCTCGCTGGTGCCCCTCGGGCCGTTGCAGCAACAAAACGGATGCTGCATCACGTGCCGACTCTCGACCGGGATGCCGGTTTTACCGAGATGCGGGAACTGTCTGAAGCGATCTTTGGCGGACCCGACGCGGCTGAGGGGATGGCGGCCTTCGTCGAGAAGCGCCTGCCATCGTGGAATCCCGCCTCGCAGCGGTGATGCCGGCCCTCGCTATGGCATCAACCGATAGCCAAGCCCGCGCACGGTGATGATCAGTCTCGGGTCGTCAGGGGTGTCTTCGACCTTCAAGCGCAATCGACGCACGTGCGCATCAACCAGCCGCGAATCGCCGAGATACTCGTATCCCCACACCCGTTCGAGTAGTTGATCGCGACTCAATACCGCACCTGGATGATCGGCGAACTCGCACAGCAATCGGTACTCCGTTCGGGTCAGCGACACCTCTGCCCCATGGTGCACCACAACGCCTTTGTCTCGATCCAACTCGAGTGTGCCGAGCCGTTGCACCTCGCTCTCGGAAACGCCGCCGGTACCCGATTGCAAACGAACACGTCGCAGTAAAGCCGAGATACGCGCTGCAAGTTCACGTGGTACGACCGGCTTCGTGACATAGTCGTCGGCACCTGCTTCAAGCCCGGCAACCATGTCGGCGGTATCGGTCTGGGCGGTCACCATGATGATCGGCACGATCGACGTTGCCCGAATCGCCCGACAAACCTCAAAACCCGAAAGGTCGGGCAATCGAAGGTCGAGAAGAATGACATCGGGATGTCGACGGCCAAACTCCACCAGGCCAGACGCGCCATCGGATGCTTCGAATACCTCATAGCCCTCGTCTTCAAGTGCGAGTCGCAATGCAAGTCTGATTGCGTCGTCATCTTCGATGAACAGGACCGACTCCATCGGTGTCAGTCTGCCACCAGCGACGCAATCGGGCGGAACGACGAAGCGGGATGGACGAGGTTTTGTTACAAAAAACGCACATTCAACGCACGGGCTTGTCACACGACTCGGCGACGATGACGACTGTTCACGCTGCCCCGGTGGGATACCTTCCTCCCCCTGGTGTCCCACCGGCAGCGGTGGAACCGCCGAATCGGCCAAACTGAGCACATGACCTGGTTGCGTTCGCCCCGCCTCAGCACCAGGGTCGCGCTGTTCTTCGGTCTGATCGGCCTCCTCGCAGGACTTGGCCTCACGACGGCCACCTACTCAGTTGCTCGTGACTCTCTGCTCGATCAACGAATCTCTGCCGCCAGGTCGACCGCCTTTGATCATGCCCTCACCGTGCGGACCTCTTTTGAGCAAGGCAACGTGTCGGAAGGCTTTCTCGGGCTCGACATCGAAACCGACGGTTTTGCCGTTCTGACGAATCCCGACATCGCCTACCTCCTCCAATATCCCGCAAGTGCATTCCCCGTGGAGTTGCGCGAAGTCGTTGCCCGCGGACAAAGCGGACAGCAGCAGTTCACCTATGACGGCGAGCCCTACCTCGCCGTTGGTGTTCACATCCGCGCTCACGATGCCGGCTACCTCGAAGCGTTCCCTCTCGGTGCAACCGAGCGCACACTGCGACTCGTCGTGACGGCGCTGCTCATCGGCTCGGTACTCGCGGCGCTCTTCGCCACGTTCTTCGGTTTCACGACGAGCCGTGGGCTGCTTCGACCCCTCACGAGGGTCGCCGATGCCGCTGGCCAACTCGCTGCCGGTGGACTCGATGCTCGACTTGAACCGTCTGATGACCCCGAACTCGACCGCCTCGCCGAAGCCTTCAACAACATGGCGGACGCGGTTCAGGCCCGAATCGAACGCGAAGCCCGATTCGCGTCCGATGTCAGCCATGAATTGCGGTCACCGATTACGGCCATGACCGCGGCGGTTGAGGTGCTCGCTGCTCGACGAGATGAATTGCCCGAGCGAACCCGCCAGGCGCTCGATGTGCTCGTTGACCAAGTCCGACGCTTTGATGCCATGGTGATGGATCTGCTCGAACTCTCCCGTTTGGAGGCCGGCGCGATAGATGGCCACATCGAGGAGATCGATCTCGCCGATCTCACCCAACGGATCATCGCTCGGTCATCGACACCAAACGTGCCGTTCGAGGTTGCCGGCGGACTCTCAACAATGGCAATGGTCGACAAAGTTCGTGTGGAGCGAATCATCTCGAACCTCGTGGAAAATGCAGCGGTGCACGCCGGCGGCGCAATCCGGGTATCGATGGAACGCGGCGACCTCCAACACACCGTGATCGTTGCCGTGGAAGACGCCGGTCCTGGCGTTGCTGCTGGTGAGCGGACTCGAATCTTTGAACGTTTCGCTCGAGGCAGCGCGTCGCGCCACCGTGTGGGAACAGGACTCGGCCTTGCGCTCGTTGCCGAGCATGCCGCCGCACTTGGCGGCGCTGCATGGGTGGAGGATCGCCGACACGGCGGGGCGCGATTCGTGGTCCGGTTCCCCACGCCTGGCTTTCAACCGGCATTGGAGCAGCGATGAAGCGCTCCACCCACGTGTTGCTCCTCGGCCTGGCTGCACTCGGGCTCAGCACGTGTGGTCTCCCGATGGATGAGCGGGTCCAAACCTTCGATGACGTCCCCTACGACCTCGACGCCCCGAGTACGACCACGACCACCACTGAAGTGCCCAGCACGGTGACCACCGAGCCAGGCACCGAGCAAACGACCACCACCATCGTCGAAACACGTCCAGTGGACGTCGTGTATCTGCTCGGCAATTCGGGGGAACTTCAACCCATCACGGTTGCGTTGCCGACACCCGTGAGCGACCGGCTCATCATCGAACAACTCGTGAGTCCCCCACTCGGCACTGGTGTTCCACTCCGCACCGAGGTGGACCGTGGACTGATCACCGGTTTCAGCGTCGACCGCGGCCTTGCGACCGTCGATCTGTCTCCGTCGGTGATTGCGAGGCTGTCGAGCCTTGAGCAGCGACGAGCGATCGCTCAGATTGTGCTGACGTTGACGCTGTTCACGACCACCGAGGGCGGTATCGGCCAGGTCATCTTCACCGTTGACGAGGAGCCGATCAGTGTCTACGTGCCGTCGCTTGGCGCCAACAGCGACCCGGGGGATCCGCTTGCGTGGAGTGACTACTCGTCGTTGATTGCCGGCGCTCCCGACATCACGACCACGACACGACCAGCCTCGACAACATCGACGACAACCACCACTGTCGCCGCATCAACGTCAACCACCTCGACGAGCACAGCGCCAACGACGTCAGCGAGTTCGTCCACGACGAGCACCTCCGTCGCTAATTGAGTTCCTCAGTAGCCCAAGCGTTCAACCCGGTCGGGACGGCGCTGCCAATCCTTGTCGACACGGACCCGCAATTCGATGAAGGCGCCATCCGGCAACTGTTCACGGACCCGCCGTCCGACCTCGCGCAGGACGAGGCCGCCACGTCCAATCACCATGCCTTTTTGACTCTCTCGTTCGACCAAGATCTCACAGCGGATGCGCGGCCATTCCCACTCGGTCACGCGCGTCGCAATCGAATACGGCAATTCGTCATGGACGACGGCCAACAACTGCTCACGAACGAGTTCAGCAACCCACATTTCGGGGGGCATGTCATTGGTCTCACCATCGGTGAACCATCGAGGCCCAGGCGCCATGAGCCCGACGAGGTGATCGACCAGTGCCTTCACACCATCACCGGTTCGTGCCGACACTGGGAAATACGCGCCGGCATTGAGCGATGATGACGCTGCCAACATCGCCATCACGCGATCGCGCCCAGCCACATCAATCTTGTTCACCACCACCACAAGGCGCGAGGTGTCCAGTCGATCTGCAACCCACTGGTCGCCACGGCCGAAATCCTTCGTCGCGTCGAGCACCAGGCACTGCACATCAACATCGCCCGCGCTCTCCAAGGCCGTCGCATTGACTCGCTCCCCCAACGCCGACACCGGCTTGTGCAATCCGGGGGTGTCAACAAAGACCACCTGCACATCGTCACGGTCGAAGACACCAATCACCCGATGCCGCGTTGTCTGCGGCTTATCGGACACGATCGATACCTTCCGACCACAGATGGCATTGACGAGCGAGCTTTTGCCCACATTCGGACGGCCGACCATCGCGACAAGGCCTGAACGACTCTCGTACGAAGTGCTGGCGGGGTCCGACGGCATGCCCCATTGATACCGGACTCCAGGCCCGAAACGCCGTGTCACCGCCTCGCTCGTGCGAGAAGGTCTCTGCCATGCTGTCGCCATGAGCCCACGCACAATCAACGGCGCCGAAGAGCTGAAGACCCTCGTCGGCGAACACCTCGGCTACAGCCCCTACGTCAACGTGACCCAAGAGCAGGTCAACCAGTTCGCCGAGGCGACCGGCGACCATCAGTGGATTCACATCGATGTCGAACGCGCCAAGGCCGGCCCGTTCGGGGCGCCGATCGCCCACGGCTACCTCACGCTGTCGATGGGGCCGATGCTCTATCCCCAGGTCGTGCAGATCACCGGCTTCTCGATGGGTGTCAACTACGGCGCCAACAAGATCCGATTTATGTCGCCGGTGAAGGTTGGTTCGAACCTCCGCCTCGGCGTGAAGTTGCTCGAGGTCAGCGACATTCCCGGTGGCATCCAGAGCACCATGGAATTCACCTTCGAATGTGAAGGCGCTGATAAGCCCAGCTGCGTTGCGGAGATCATCTTCCGCAGTTACATCTGAGACGTCGCGCTGCGGCGCTATCGCATCAGGCGTAATGGGCGTTGAGTTATCCCCTGTTGACGACGTGGGACACGTCCCCGTCATCGACATCGTTCGCGCCATCGCGGCGGCACATCCGAATGCCGATTGTGTGATCGGACCGGACGGGCAACGAACGTCAAGACGCCAGTTTCTCGACCGCGCGCATCGATTTGCCTGGTCGCTCTATCAGCACGGACATGGCTGTCACAGCGAGCGGCCGGCACTCGCCCACCACGAGTCGGGACAGGACCACCTCGCCATCATCGTGACGAACCGCGTCGAGTACCTCGAGGCCATGGTCGGTGCCTTTGCCGCTCGCGTCGCGCCATTCAACGTCAACCATCGTTACACCGTCGATGAACTCATTGAGGTCCTCAGCGACGCCCACGCCACAGCGGCAATCGTCGAGTCATCCTTCCTTCCCGCGGTCCGACAGGCCCAACGCCAACTCCCACAGCTGCGGACGATCTTCTGCATAGGACCCGGCGATGACACCACACTCGACTTCGAGACCGTTCTCGCTGATGCACCCGCCGGAGATCCTCCCGTCGAGCCATCACCCGACGACCTCTACCTGCTCTACACGGGCGGCACGACCGGCAAACCAAAGGGCGTGATGTGGCGTAATGCCGATGCCGTCATCGAGTGTTTTGATGCGGCTCGGGCGCCACAACCACTTCACGACTACCTGACCTCGATGCGACCAGACCTTCGCAGCCTCACGTGCGCCCCGTTCATGCATGGCGCAGGGCAATGGACCGCCATGCGAGCACTCCTCGGTGGTGGGTGCGTCGTCATCCAGAACAACACCGCCCACCTCGACCCAGTCGACATCTGGGAGACGGTGGCACGCGAGTCGGTCACGCTGCTCGGCATCGTTGGCGAATCGTTTGCACGACCACTCCTCGACGAACTCGTCGCAGGGTCGCATGACGCATCGTCACTCAACGTCATTCTCACCGGCGGGGCACCGCTCAGCGCACCGACAAAGTCACGGCTGCTCGAACTTCTACCGACGTTGATGGTGGTCGACGGCTTCGGATCGTCGGAATCGGGTGGGCAGATGTCGCTCGTCTCAACGGCTGGCAGCGCAACCTCAGGAATCTTTCGACCACGTGGCACACGGACCGTCGTGCTCTCCCACGACCGGACGCACGTGCTCAGTCCCGGCAGTGACGAGATCGGATGGTTGGCGACCCGCGGCCGCCTCCCGCTCGGATACCTCGGTGACCCCGACCTCACTGCTGTTGCGTATCCGATCGTCGATGGTGTTCGGTACGCGACCCCTGGTGATCATGCCCGCACCCGATCAGATGGAACGATCGATGCTCTCGGGCGCGAATCGGTCTGCATCAACACGGGCGGCGAGAAGGTCTACGCAGAAGAAGTTGAAGATGCGGTGCTGCGCCACCGGTCCGTGCGTGACTGCATCGTGGTCGGACGACCAAGCGAGGCGTGGGGTAGCGAAGTGGTTGCCGTCATCTCACTTGCCCACCCCGACCTACACACGCCGACCGTTGACGATCTCGGCCGCCTCATGCCGGGCCTTGCTCGATACAAGCATCCCAAGGCCATTGTGGCTGTGGATGAGATCCGCCGTTCACCTGCAGGCAAAGCCGACTACGCGTGGGCGCGTGCGATTGCTGCCGGCAACCAACTGACGTGACATCTCACAACTGAAGGTCGCCGGTGGCCTTTCGGGTGCTTCCCGAGTCGTTGAACGCCGCGATGGTTCGCTGGGCGATGCGCATCTGATGAATCTCGTCCGCGCCGTCGGCGAAACGTGCCCAACGAGCCTGCTGCAGCATGCCGGCGAGCGGCGTGTCGGTCGAGTAGCCGAGTGCGCCATGCACCTGAATCGCACGGTCGATGATCCGCCACAAACTGTTCGCCACGAAGTGCTTGGCCATCGACACCACCGCCGTGAAGTCCATCTGCTGTTCGATCTGATACGCAGCGTGGAGCACCATCAACTTGCACTGGTAGAGCTCGACCGCCGAGTCGGCAATCAGCCATTGGATGCCCTGCTTCTCGGCGAGGAGGCTCCCGTGCGAGTAGCGCTCCATCGCTCGCTCCACCATCATGTCGAGGGCGATCTCGGCCTGTCCGATCCACCGCATGCAGTGCGCAAGCCGAGCTGGGCCAAGTCGATACTGCCCGAGCAGATGCCCCTGGCCCTGCCCGCCCAGCATGTTCGCGGCTGGAACCCGCAAGTCCTTGATCAAGATCTCACAGTGGTTATGACCGCCTGACATCGTCTGCACATCACGGACAATCTCCCAACCCTCAGATGGCAGATCAACGATGAAGCAGCTGTTGGCGGCTTGTGGAATCTCCGGATCATCCTCGGTGCGGGCGACCAGCAGAGCGAACTTCGCGCCGCGTGCTCCCGAAATGAACCATTTGTGACCATTGATCACCCACTCGTCTCCATCCCGATATGCCGTGGTCTGGATGAGCGTCGGGTCGGATCCGGCAACTTCAGGTTCGGTCATCGCAAAACACGAACGTGCGGTGCCCTCACAAAGCGGCTTCAGGTAGCGCTCCTTTTGCTCATCGGTTCCCCAATGAAGGAGTGTGTGCTGGTTGCCTTCATCGGGTGCCTGCGCGTTGAGGACGAACGGCCCGATTGATACGCGCGCGGCCTCTGCCGACACGGCAGCCATTGCCGTCGGGCCAAGCCCCATACCGCCCCACTCGGGTGGCATGTGGGGAAGCCACAGCCCCCACTGCTCGCGAGCTTCGGCCCGCAGACGAACGATGCAGTCGACCACCTGTCGGCGTTCCGTCTGATCGATCGCTTCCCACTCGGGACGCACCCGGGTATCGATGAACTCTCGAACCCGACGACGCACATCGTCAACCTCGGGTGGGAAGGTGAAGTCGATCATCTTGAGAGTCTGCCCGCCTGCAGGTGGCCACTGCGAGCTGGCTCCGCCTAGCCTCACCGATGTGACATCGCCCTCCCCCGGCACCATTGATGAGGCACAGGCGCGGCCATGGGACCGAGCTGAACTCCCCAGCGGTGACGAAAAGAAGGCCGCCGTGCGCGAGATGTTCGACACGATCGCCCCGCGCTACGACCTGGTGAACCGGATCATGACGTTCCGCCTCGACACCACATGGCGAAAGCGGACCGTCCGCGATCTCAATCTTCCTGCGGGTTCAACGGTGCTCGATCTGGCTGCCGGAACCGGAGACCTCTGCATCGATCTTCGCTCAGGCGGACTCCGTCCCATTTCGGTCGATCTCAGCTTCGGCATGCTCGCAGCCGACCGATCGGGTGTACCTCGGGTCCAAGCCGACATCCTTCGCTTGCCGATGCCCGACGCCAGCGTCGACGGCGTGACGTGTGGCTTCGCACTCCGAAACCTCACCGACCTCGATGCATTCTTCGATGAACTGGCTCGTGTGGTTCGACCCGGTGGGCGCATCGCGCTTCTCGACGTTGGCGTGCCGACAAATCCGCTGATCCGCTGGGGCAACAGCATCTATTTCGGCCGCGTGGTGCCGATCATTGGCGGTCTGCTGTCAGACCGGGGTGCCTACCGCTACCTACCCCGCAGCGTGGCCTACCTCCCGAGCCCCGATGCCATGACCCGCTCGCTGCATCGTGCGGGCTTCTCCGACGCAACACATCGCGAACTCAGCGGAGGCCTCACCCAGCTGCTCACCGGCACCCGGGTGTGAGATGCGCGCCGTAACCGCTGCGCTGCACGACGGCGACCTCGCGACCGCCCCACTTGTCGACCTCGCTGGTGATATCGGCCGCATGTTCGTTCATGGCCGTCGCGGCATGGTGGGATTCGGGGTCGCGGCGCAGGTAGCCCTCGACACCAGCGTCGATCTCCTCCGATCGATTGAGCACATCGACCTGCGCGCATCCGACGATCGCACCGGCCCAGGTGCGGGTGCTGTCGCGCTCGGCGCTATCGACTTCCTCCCTGGCGCACCGAACACGCTGGTGATTCCCCGCGTGGTTATCAGAGATAACGGCGACGGACATCGCTGCGTGACCGTCGTTGACGATGGGGCGTTGGATCCGCGTACCACGGTGACGACCGCATGTGCTGGGCTCGTCCGCTACGGCGACCCCACACCAACGAGTGCGACGTTCACCGTTGAGCCAGCAGTTGACGTTGCGCACTACTTGGCAGCGGTCGAAACCGCTCGTGACGCGGTACGGGCTGGGGTGCTCGAAAAGGCGGTGATCGCTCGTCCGGTCGTCGTCAGTAGCGATCAACCAATGAGCGTGCATGCCGTGCTGCGGCGACTCGAGAACACCTTTGGGAACACCTACCGCTTCTCGATTGACGGATTCGTTGGCGCTTCACCAGAGTTGCTCGTTGAGGTCGACGATCTGACAGTTCGGTCACGGCCGCTTGCCGGCACGACTCGTACCACCGGCGATCCCGATCGCGATGCCCTTCTCGCTGACGAACTCATGAACAGCGAGAAGAACCGCATCGAACACCACGCCGCCATCGAAATGGTGCGCGACACCTTGCTCCCCCATTGCAGTTATCTCGACTGGACGCCTCGGCCGTCGATCGTCAAAGTTGCCAATGTGCAGCACCTCGGTTCGCAAGCCGAAGGCATGTTGAGCGAACCGCCATCGACGGTCGCAGACCTCGTCACCGCCCTGCAACCCACGCCGGCCGTCGGCGGACACCCGAGGGCTGCAGCGATCGATCTCATCATCGCCAACGAAGGATTCGAACGCGGCCGCTACGGAGGCGCCGTCGGATGGGTCGACGGGAACGGCGACGGCGTATGGGCGGTTTCACTCCGGTGCGCCGAATTCTCCGACGACCGGCGATCAGCCCGCCTCGTCGCCGGTGGCGGCATCGTCGCTGAAAGCGATCCACTCGCCGAACTTGCTGAAACCCAAGCCAAGTTCCAAGCGATGCTCGGCGCACTTATCCGACCCTGACGAGGCTCAGGATGCGACGCCTCAGCCCAGAGCGTCGAGAACCAACTGATGCAGCACTCGATGCACCTCAACATTGCGACGTCGATCGCTCGCCACACGAATGACGTGCGGTCCGGGCTCCGCTAGCGCCAACCTCAGCGACTCTTGATCGCCCACTGTCGTCCCACGAACGCCATACGCAGCCGCCAGCGCCAGCACATCGGCACCATGGGGCGTCCCAAACAACTGCTCAAAATCGGGTCGGTCAAGCAAGGTTGCTTGTGGCAGAAACGAAAAGATGCCACCGCCGTCGTTGTCGACCACGACGACTCGCAGGTCATGACCAGATACGGCCAGTCCCCACAGTGCATTGGCGTCATGGCAGAACGCGAGGTCGCCAATCAGCACGACAACAGGCTTTCCACTGCCTGCCACTCCACGTGCCGTCGACATCACGCCATCGATGCCATTGGCCCCACGATTCGAGTGAGCGATCGCATGGCGACCGCCGAACCATTCGAGATCACGGACCGGCATCGATGACGACACGACGAGGCGACCATCGCGCGGCAGATGCTCAGCAATCGTGTACGCCACACCGGGTTCGGTCAATGGGCCGCCGGTGAGCGCATCGATGATGACTGAACTTGCAATCCGCTCCGCCTCGAACCAACTCCGCTCCCACGTCTCAGACCAACGAGAACCGAGCGCTCCGCGCCAGCCGGCCGCCATTGCTCGATCAAGGTCATCGATTGAGCACGTCACCGCAACATTGTGATCAGGATCGATGCGCCCCGGACCGCCAACCTGGATCACCGGAGCCCCCGACGCAGCGATCCACTGATTGACGACCTTTGACGCAGGTGGGCGTCCGACTCGGATGACCACCTCGGGGAGATGATCACGAGCAAACCCTTCGTGACGAAGCATCGCATCGGAATACGCAATCGCCCGCGGGTCGGAGCGCAGCCCCGACAGCGGATCGGCCAGCAGCGGCCATCCCAAAGCTCGAGCTAGGTCGCTGATCCGATGGGCAGCAACGCCTGATGCCCCGCCGGCAAGGACGATGCCGCGCGCCAACAACACCGACGGTGGCAGGTCGACCGGTGACGCGACCGGCACCTCGACGACATGAGGCTCGGCAATGGCAGGTAGTGCATCGGGTTGACCAACCAGCGGCTCACGGAATGGAAGATTCAGGTGCACCGGCCCAGCTGTGGCATGCAGCAGGGCCATGCGGGCGAGCGTTCGCCACGTTGACGGATCCGCATCATCGGGCACCGGTGCATCCACGAACCATCTGACCGCCGTGCCGTATAACTCCAACTGGTCGATCGTCTGCGGCGCACCAACGCCACGAAGTTCGGGCGGACGGTCAGCCGTACACACGATCATCGGCACAGCCGAGAGCCCCGCCTCAACCACCGCTGGCAAGAAGTTGGCCGCAGCCGTACCACTCGTGCAGATCAGCACCGCTGGTGTGCCATCAAGGCCCGCACCCAACGCAGCAAAGGCGGCGACGCGCTCGTCGAGGACGACCTCAATGCTGAGGCGGCCGTCAGCGATAGCAGCGAGTGCCAACGGCGTGCTCCGCGAACCGGGAGCGATGATGACACGCCCTACCCCGCCAGCAACCCACTCATCAAACAATGTGGAACAGAAGGTGGCAGCAGCCGACACGCCGCCCGACGATACGGCCTCTTCGGCTTCGACGTATCGTCGAGATATGAGTGATACCTCGACGGGCCCGCTGCGGATTGACATCTGGTCAGATGTCGTTTGCCCTTGGTGCTACATCGGCAAGCGTCGATTTGAGACCGCTCTCGCGGCGATCGGCGATGACATTGAGATTGAGGTCACCTACCGCGCGTATCAACTGGACCCCACCGCATCACCTGGACGAACCGAAGCGGTGCGCGGCGTGTACGAGCGCAAATTTGGCGGGCCGGAACAAGCGGATCGCATTATCAACCATGTGTCCGGCATTGCTGCGGAGAGCGGTATCACCTTCAACATGGACCAGGCGCTGCGAGCCAACACCTTGCTCGCACATCGGTTGTTATGGCGAGCCGGTCAAACCTCCTCTCCGATCTCACAACCAGCGTTGAAAGAACGCCTGCTGGCCGCGTATTTCACCGAGGGCCGTGACATTGGCGACCCCGACACGCTCGCCGACTTGTGCGCCGAACTCGGCCTTGATCGGGATGAGACGTTGAGCTTCCTCAACGCTGATGCGGGCCGGGACGAGGTCGCAGCAGAGATCGCCGCTGCGAGCGAACTCGGCATCACTGCAGTACCGACCTATGTGATCGAAGGTCAGTGGTCGATTCCCGGTGCCCAAGAGTCCGACACCTTTGAACGTGTACTGCGGCGCCTCGTCGAGCGACGTGCGCAGAACTCGTGACCACACATCTCAACCTCCTCCACGGGTTCACCCAGACCGGTCGAAGCTGGGATGGCGTCATCAGCAGCTTCCGTCGGCGTCTGAGCGATATCGACTACCACACGCCCAACATGCCAGGCCACGGCTCAACGAGCTCGGGGGCCCTCGATCTTGAACGCGCCGCCGATGATCTGGCCGCAGCGCTCCCGCCCGGGATTTGGATTGGCTACTCGATGGGGGGACGTCACCTGCTGCACGTTGCACTGCAGCATCCCGAACGGTGCAGCGGCATCGTCCTCGTTAGCGCCACGGCCGGCATCGACGATGCCACGGAGCGAGCGGCACGCAGAACTGCTGACAACCTGACTGCGGACCGCATCAAACGCATCGGCGTCCGACCGTTCATTGACGACTGGATCGCTCAACCGATGTTCGCCGACGTGCCCTTCAACGACGCCGACCTCGACGAGCGGTGTACGAACACCGCGGATGGCCTCGCTTCATCGCTCCGCCTCGCCGGAACTGGAACCCAGCGACCGCTCTGGTCCGACTGCGCATCACTCACGATGCCGACGCTCATCATTACTGGCGCACTCGACGAGAAGTTCACCGCGCTCGGCGAGCGACTCGATCACTGCCTGCCCGACGCCGAACGGGTGGTCATCCCCAATGCGGGTCACGCAGTGCATCTCTCAGCCACGGATCGTTTCACCGACGCGGTGACGTCGTGGATTACGCAGCGAGCGCTACACCGATCGTAAGCAGCAATCCGAAGACCAGTTGCAGCCGGCCCGTGGCTCCGAGCACGGTGATGAGGTCGCGACCAGCAGCGCCAGCGAGCACCTGTCGAACTGGCGGAACCGCCGCAACGACACTGAGCAGGGCAATCAACCCCGAACCGATCCCCAACGCGATCACCGACGCCAAGGCGACGATCACCAGTGCGACGAAGCACCACCTCGTCGCCCGATCACCCAGTCGAACCGCGAGCGTTCGTTTCCCCACAGCGCTATCGGTGGGAATGTCACGCAAGTTGTTCACCACCAACAACGCACAGGCCAGCGCTCCAACGCCACATCCCGCGACCCAGGCCCGCCACGACACTGCCTCGACCGCGACGTAGGTCGTACCGGCCGTCGCCACGAGTCCGAAGAAGACGAACACGAACACTTCGCCAAGGCCGGCGTACCCGTATGGCCGTGGCCCGCCGGTGTAGCCCCAGGCCGCAGTGATTGCTGCAGCGCCAACCAGGAGCAGCCACCAACTTGTTGCCAGGGCGAGGAGCAATCCCACCACGGCGGCAATGCCAAGCGCCATCAGCGCAGCAGTGCGGACTGCGACAGCCGAGGCACGCCCCGACGCAACGAGACGCATCGGTCCGACGCGCACGTCATCGGTCCCGCGGATCCCGTCGGAATAATCGTTGGCGTAGTTCACACCGATCTGTAACGCGAGGCTGACCGCCAACGCTCCAACGACCCGCCACCACACCACTGCCGACCAGCCCGCATCGTGGGCAGCGAGTGCCATTCCCACCGCTACGGGCACCACGGCCGCCGGCAATGTTCTCGGACGCGCACCTGCAAGCCAATCGGTCGGGGTGGCGGAAGGGGTCATGGGCCGCCATCATGGAGCACCACGGGGCGCACGGCAAACCCGACCGAACCAGATTGCCCTCATCATGAACGAACTCATTGCGATCGATCTTCCCGGTGGACCTGGATTTGTCGACGCGTTGCAGCGCATTTGGGACGCAGGCGACGCCGCATTTCCCGTCGATCGTCGGCTCCCGCTGCACCGTCAACGCGAGATGATGGAGCAGTTCGGCGTGGCAGCAGTCGTCGACGCCTCAGGGACGACATCGCTCACAGGAGGCACCCCCACCGCACCCGGCGATGCGCTCGTGGTAGCCACCAGTGGCTCAACCGGTAGGCCGAAGGGAGCGGTGCTCACCCACGATGCGGTCCGCGCATCTGCGCTTGCCACCTCAGCGCACCTCGGCGTGACGTCGGCTGACCACTGGCTCGCATGTCTGCCTTTGGCTCACGTGGGTGGGCTTTCCGTCATCACCCGAGCCCTCATCACCAACACACCGCTCACCGTGATCGATGGTTTTGACGCCGAGGTCGTAGCACGCAATACCGCAACATTGGTGTCGCTGGTTTCGACAGCGCTCACGCGCACCGATACGAGCCACTACCGAGTCGTCGTGCTTGGTGGATCTCGGCCACCAGCGAACCGACCGGCCAACACGATGACGACGTACGGCATGACCGAGACCGGAAGCGGCGTGGTGTACGACGGCCGACCACTCCACGACGTCGAGGTTCGAATCGTCGACGACGAGGTGCAGTTACGTGCGCCAATGCTGCTTCGCTGCTACCGCGACGGTCACGATCCACGGACCGCCGATGGTTGGTTCCCCACGGGCGACACCGGACGCTGGCTCCCCGATGGTCGCCTCCACGTTGAAGGCCGTCGTGGCGACGTCATCGTGACAGGCGGCGAAAAAGTGTGGCCAGAGCCCGTCGAGGCGGTGCTGGCACGTCATCCCGATATTGACGATGTCGCCATCAATGGCACACCTGATCCCGAATGGGGCGCCGTCGTCACGGCGCACATCGTGACATCACGTGACGACTTCTCCATTGAAGAACTCCGCGACTACGCACGCGCCGAGTTACCCGGTTGGGCCCTCCCGCGGCGCCTCGTTCGTCGGCCGGTGATTCCTCGGACCGCCCTTGGCAAGGTGCAGCGGCATCAACTCAACGATGCTGCATCGTGAGTCTTAGACGCCGGCACCTTTGACACCGGCTCCACCGTCGATCACATAGGTCTCGCCGGTGATCCACGATGCGAGGTCGCTCGCAAGGAACGTCGCAAGATTGGCGATGTCTTGGGGCTGGCCGAGACGCTTCATCGGCAACTCCGCAGCGAGACGATCACCAAAATTGTCCACGAGCACCTGCGCGAAATCGGTGACGACAAGTCCCGGGGCAATGCCAACGACTCGCGTTGGACCGATCTCGCCCGCCAACTGCTTCGTCAAGTGGATGAGCGCCGCCTTCGTCATGTTGTACACACCGAGCGCACCTTCTGCCCGAAGACCGCCGACCGAGGCGATATTGATGATGACGCCGGGCTTGTCGGCGAAAGCGCCACGATGCGCTGCTGCCGACCAGAACACCGGTCCGCGGAGGTTGACCTCAAAGGTCTTGTCCCATCGAGACTCGTCAACACCGAGAACCGGGCCGTAGTAGGGGTTGGTGGCAGCGTTGTTCACGAGGATGTCAAGACCACCGAATCGTTCCATCGTGGCGGCCACCAGTCGGTCGCCCGACTCCGGATCACCGACATGTGATGCGATCGCCTCGACGTCGCCGGCCATCGAGGCTTTGGCCTCATCGAGCTGATCCTGCTTTCGTGAGGTGATGACCACCTTCGCTCCAGATGCAGCCATTGTTGCTGCAATGGCTTGACCGATGCCGCGCGAGGCACCGGGGACGAGAGCAACTTTTCCTGCGAGCGACACATCCATGTCGATGAACCTACCTCGCTCGTGGTGACGCGATCTCAGTCGACGGCGATGTCGTCGGTGAGGGTGTCGCCATCGCCGGCTTCGGGGAGTGCCTCCACTAACACTCGACGAACCCGCCTGCCTTCGACGGCGTGAGCGACAAATCGGTAACCACCGAACTCAACCGCATCACCCTGCTCAGGAACTCGTTCAAGCGAAGAGAAGAGAAAACCACCCACAGAATCAAAGTCGCTGTTCGGCAATTCAATGCCAAGTTCGTCGGAGAGGTCGTCAATATTGACACCACCATCAACTGACAACACTCCATCGGCGAGTCGTTCAATATCGATTTCATCAGTGTCGTACTCGTCGACAATTTCTCCGACGAGTTCTTCGAGGCAGTCCTCCAAGGTCACGAGCCCCACGACGTCGCCGTACTCGTCAGCGACGATGGCCAGATGGAACTTCCCGGCCTGCATCTCACGCATCAACCTGGCCACCGGCTTGTTCTCCGGAATGAACGCGACCGTACGAACGAGGTCGAGTACCGGGAGATCGCCGCGGCCCTCTCGCTCGGCTCGAATGAGGTCTTTCGTGTACGCCAATCCGACGATGTCGCCCTCGTCGTCACCGGACACCGGCAATCGGCTGAAGCCATTGGCGATGGCGACATTGAGTCCATCGCTGACCGTGGCGCTGTTGGTGAGCACGACCATGTCGGGACGCGGCACCATCACCTCGCGAGCGACCGTGTCGCCGAACTCAATGATCGACTCGATGAGTTCGCGCTCCTCGTGTTCGATGACCTCGTCTTCGGCAGCGGCCTCCACAATGCCAAGGAATTCTTGTTCGCTCACGAATGGGCCCTGCTCGAGCCCCCGGCCACGAACGATGACATTGGTTAGTCCAATCAGCCCAGCAGAGATCATGCGCAGCGGCGCAAACCCCGTGAGGGCTCGAACCGGGCGCGCCGCCAACAACGCAGCACGGTCGGGGTATAACACCGCATAGGTCTTCGGTACCGCCTCGGCGAGCACGAAGAACACGACGACGTTGAGCGCCACACCGATCACGACACCAATGCCGCCAAAGAGATTGCCGGCCACGATGCCCGTCAGCGTTGCCTGCACCGTCTGGCAGATGTTCACCGTGAGCAGCAACGGGTTGATCCAACGCTCGGGGAACTCCACCAGATGCTGAAGACTGCTGCCGGCCTTAGGCCGATCCTCGGCGATTGCAGAGGCTCGGGGCTTGGTCATCTTCGACAGCCCCATCTCCGCCACGGCAAGGAAGATGAGAATGACCAACAAGATGCCGATCGCCACGAGCATCGCGGCATCAGTGCCGGTCATCGCGCCCCCTCTCGATGTCGTTGGGCGAAGCCAGCAGGGGCGGGATGAGACCAGTGCAACGATTCCAACAGTGCCAGCTCCTGTGCCTGCATCAATGCCGTATCGGCGGGTTCAACATGATCGTGCCCGAGAACGTGCAGCACACCATGGACGACGAGGAGTGCCATTTCATCATCGACGGTGCCCGCGTGATCGGCTGCTTGTTCCGCCGCCACCGATGGGCAGATCACCACATCGCCCAGCAACACGGGAAGCCCATCGGCCGCTGACGACGGTTCGTCAAGTGGGAACGACAACACATCGGTGGGATGCTCACCGTCGTCACCAAAATGGGTGACCTTGAGGTCGATGATCTCGTCGCGATCGATAAACGTGAGTGTCAACTCGCCAACCGCATCGAGGGCATCCAGAGCCGCTGCGGCAAGCTTCGCCCACCGCACGTGGTCGACATCAACCTCGTCTTGCGCATTCTCAACGACGACGGCCACTGCACCGCAGCGAACGACGTCGGTGGGACTCGAAGGCTCACTCATTTCGCACCGCGTTCCTCGTACGCGGCAACGATGTCGGCAACGATGCGGTGCCGAACCACATCAGCCGCTCCGAGGTGCACAAATGAGAGACCGTCAATGCCGGTCAGCACCTTCTCAAGCCCATGAAGGCCACTTCGGCCGTCAGGCACGTCGACTTGGGTGGTGTCGCCAGTGACGACCACTTTGGATCCGAAGCCGATACGAGTCAGGAACATCTTCATTTGCTCAGGCGTCGTGTTCTGAGCCTCATCGAGAATAATGAACGAATTGTTGAGCGTGCGCCCGCGCATGAACGCCAACGGAGCGACTTCGACGACTTGGCGTTCGAGCAACTTCTGTGCGCCTTCAGTATCGACCATGTCGTAGAGGGCGTCATAGAGCGGCCGCAAGTACGGATCGATCTTCGCCATCAAGTCACCGGGAAGAAAGCCGAGTCGCTCGCCTGCTTCAACCGCAGGTCGCGTCAAAATGATGCGCTGTACTTGCTTGGCCTGCAACGCCTGAACCGCCATCGCCACCGCCAGCCAGCTCTTGCCCGTGCCCGCGGGGCCAATGCCAAAGGTGATGATGTTCTCGGCGATCGCGTCGACGTAGCGCTTCTGCCCCGCCGTTTTGGGCCGGACGTGACGACCGCGCGAACTCTTCAATACTTGATGGGTCAGCACCTCGGAAGGCCGTTCGTCGCTGCGCACCATGGCAATGACCCTCGTGAGCGTCACGTCATCGAGTTCTTGACCACGTTCGAGTAGTGCGACCAGTTCTTCAAAGAGACGGCCGACACGATCAGCCTCCCCGCCACGAATCAACAGTTCGTTACCGCGCAGCCGTATTGCGGCCTCAGGAAAGGCGGCCTCAATCGAACGCAGGTGGACGTCACGGGGTCCGCACAGCGACGCCAGCAGATGCTGGCCGGGCACCACGACCCTCACAGGGGCATCGGTGGATGTCATTCGTGTCGGTTCATCAGATGCGGGTTCGCACGGGACCGTGCGGGTCCCCACACGGTAGCCGCTTCACGTGCCGACCACATCCATGACACACGCTCGGGACTTTTGAAGGCGGTGTGCGAGACTCGCCGTCGTGCTTCCCGTTCGGATTCGACGACGTCTGCGGGGATGCGCTGCGGCCATGCTGGTCGTGGGAACCATCGCATCTGTGGCGCCAGGGACCGGCCTCGCATCCGGACCCGCATCGTCGGCCCGGTCAACCTCGCGGGTGATCCGAGCCGATACGACGACGACGCTCGATGCGGTGGAGGCATTCCTTGCGACTCTGGGTCTCACTCGAACGCATCGATTCGAAACAGCGACGACGGCCGTCGTAGCCCGGCTCGATGACGCCACGACAGCGCTGGTTGCCAATCTTCCTGGGGTGATCAGCGTCGACGATGTCGCCCCCGTGCAATCGACGACGATCCAGGATGATCCCCCGAACTGGGGTCTCGATCGGATCGACCAGCCATTCCTGCCGCTCGATGGCCAATACGCCTACGACAGCGATGGAGCAGGCGCACGGATCTACGTGCTCGATTCAGGCGTTCGAAGTACGCACGAGGAATTCACCGGACGCATTCCCTATGGCGGCTACTACGACTACGCCGATGGCACCTTCGTCGGCAATGTCACCTCGGGCTTCGACGACTGCACCGCCACCGTGGCGACAGGACATGGCACCCACGTTGCTGGCATTGCTGCGGGCACCGAACACGGCGTTGCCAAGGATGCGGACATCATTCCCGTCAAAGTGCTCGGCTGCACGGGTGGTGGCACCGACATCGCCGTGGTCGACGCCATTGAGTGGATCATCGGTGATCACCGCAGCGGCGAACCAGCCGTCGCCGTGATGAGTTTTGGCACGAGCGCAACCGGTGGTGACGCCAGTCCCATCCTTGATGATGCAGTGGAGCGACTGATCGACGATGGTGTGGTGGCCGTTGTGGCCGCCGGAAACGACGGTGACGACGCGTGTCGCTACAGCCCCGCTCGTGTTGACGAAGCGATCACCGTTGGGGCCACCACCGATCGGGACCGCATCACCGCCTACTCGGCGCGAGGCACTTGCGTCGACCTGTTTGCGCCAGGTGACCGAATCGTCTCGGCCGGTGTTGCATCCGACACCGCAACCGTGTCAAAGAGCGGAACGTCGATGGCCGCCCCCCACGTCGCCGGCATTGCGCTTCGATTGCTGTCGACGGCGCCATCGATGCCGCCGTCGGAGGTGTGGCGAACCATTCGAGAAACCGCCGTCGAAGGCGTGCTCATCAACCCTGGCGACAATGATCCCGATCGACTCGCACACTTACCATCGAGTGCCGTGAGCGTGACCGTGGTCGCTCAGTCCGGGTGGGGCACCGTTCGCATGAGTTCGGGCACCGTGGTCGACGACTGTGCATCAACCTGCACCGTGCTGGTCGAACCTGGCACGGCCGTGCAATTGACGGCGCGTCCCGATGGCTTCGCGACCTTTGCCGGCTGGACCGGATGCCCAACGTCGACCGATGAGGTGTGCGCACTGTCAGTTGATGAGTCGATGACGGTCACCGCCAACTTCGACGTCGCTGACCTTGTGACCGTCGGCCCTGACCGGCTGCTCGACACTCGATCGGGCATCGGCACCACGCTGCCCATCCCGATTGGCCGAACTGACGGTTCGGGTGAGCCAGTGAGGGTGGCGGTGACCGGACGATCTGGCATTCCCGTCTCCGGCGTCGACGCCGTAATGATCAACTTGACCGTCACCGGGACCATTGCTGCCGACGTCGGCGGCTACGCAACCGTGTATCCCTGCGTGACCACCGACGATCCGCCGCCCAACGTGTCGAACATCAATTTCGTCTCCGGCCAAACCGTGGCGAATTCGGCGATCCTGCCTGTGGGCGTAACGGGCGCCATCTGCATGTACGTCTACGGAACAGCCCATGCCATCATCGACGTCGCTGGCTGGCTTCCGGCCGCGCAGGGCTTCACCGCCGTGACACCACAACGGGTGGTCGACACTCGCAACGGTATTGGCGGGGTTCCCATCGCACGAATCGGCGACCTCACCGATGGTGACGCAACCGTTGCTGTCCGACTGACCTCCGTCGCCTCAATCCCCGCGACTGGGGTTGAGGCAGTCGCATTGAACCTGACGGCAGTCGATACACAAGCACCAGAGACCGGTGGTTTTGTCACGATGTATCCGTGCGCGAGCGCGAGTGATGCTGCCCCGAATAGTTCAAGTCTGAACTTTGGTAGCGGGCAAACCGTCGCGAACGCAGCGATCGTGGCGACCACGGCGGCGATGACCTGCCTTCACGTCGTTGGTTCAGCGCACCTCATCATCGATGTCACGGGGTGGTTCAGTTCGACCGGTGATCTCACCCTCGTCGAGCCCCAACGCATTGTCGACACGCGCAGCGGCATCGGCGGCGTGGCGATCGAACGCATCGGACCGATCCAAGATGGGGCGTCACCGCTCGTCGTGGAGCGACCGGTGACGAACGCAGTCGCTGTTGCGATCAATCTCACCGTGACGGCGGCCTCGGCTGACGATGCAGGCGGCTACGCAACCGTCTATCCCTGCCTCAGTGCAGCAACGCCTCCGCCGTACGTCTCCAACCTCAACTTCGTCGACGGCCAAACCGTGGCCAATGGTGTGGTGACGTCGATCGGGTCGACCGGAAGATTCTGTGTGAGCATCTGGGGCGAGGGCCACGTGATCATCGACCTCGTTGGATTCTTTGTCGCCGACTGACTAGAGCAGGTCAGGAATCCCCTCATCAATCTCGACACCTGCGGTGTTCAGGAACATCGACACCAACGTGTACTGGCCGCATGTGAACACGATGTCCATCAGCTGCTGGGTGTCGTAGTTGGCGCCGAGCGCCATCCACGTTGCATCCGATATCCGATGTGCATCGTGGAGTTCATCCGCAGCGCGCAAGAGGTCACGCTCGTGCTCGGGGCCCATCCAGTCGATGACCTCACCGCGCGTTGCCAACACCTCATTGAGCGACATGTCGCACGCTTGGGCGATCTCTGCATGTTGCGCGAACTCGTACTTCGAATTGCACCGCACCCCGGTTCGAAGGATGAGGATTTCTCGATCCCGCGGTGACAACGAGTTTTTCGCCATCACATGGCCGGCAAACACCATCCACCGTCGGAGCAGGTCGGGATGATGCGCAAGGGTCCCGAAAATGTTGATCGGTGTACCGTCTGGACCCTTCAAGCCTGCTCGGTCGATGAACGCGGCCACCTCGTCGGACGGATCGTGAAGCGGAGCGATTCTTGGTTGGCGGTCGTCCATAAACGGACGATACGCGGCCACAACACCGCTCACGGGATCGGACACGAAGCAACGATGCGCACTGCTGCGCAGTTGCCGGAGGCGACGATGGGAATCGAACCCATGTACAGGGCTTTGCAGGCCCTTGCCTGAACCACTCGGCCACGTCGCCGGCAAACAGACCCTATCGGCATGCCTTGCGAGCGCACATCCGAGCAGCGAACATGGTCAAGTGAATCTGGCCCGACAAGCACCACGTTGCGCCAACCGGGCGCTCGTCGTCGTTTGGCTGGCTCTGGTCGGATGCAGCGCTCCCGCCGCGGAACCGGTCGACACCGACCCGTGTGCACGCCGAGTCGCCATTGCGGCGGCAGCAATCGACATCGATGATCAAGTTGATGCGCTCGACGAAGCCATGACCGTGTGTCGTGACCTCGATGCGTTTGCGAACGAAGTCGACGATCACCCCGGGACGCTTGGAGTCGAGCCCGCCGTGTTCGCTGCTCGAAGGTGCGCCCGAAGCGAGCTTCCGGGCATTGCGACCGCCCCCATCTGCGACGATCCGGCTGTTGGCCTATTGACCGGCGCAGTGACGGCGACTGCCGTCGACGACGGCGCGGATGCGCTCTCGTTCATCGGTCGCAACCTCAACGGCGACGAGGTCACGATCGTTGCCGATGCTGACACACCGTTCATTGACGGTCGCCCAGAAGCCATTGTCGTGATGGTCGATACTGCGTTTACCGACGGCTGCTCTGGACTTGACGAGGAGGTCAGCTACTGGTCAGCGCTGATCGACGATCCCGGCATTGGCCCTGAGGCCTCGGTATATGCACAACATGCACTCGATCTGAGCAACTTCATCGGTTGCGATCGCTCATAACTCGCGATCGGCAAGTTCCATGATGCGGTCGGCAACCTCGCTGGGCGTTCGACCGTCAGTCGACACCTGTGGGAACCGTTTATACGCCGGCGCCCGTTCGTTCATCAGCTCGCGAATTCTTGCTTCCGGATCGTTGACCGCGAGGAGCGGTCTGCGAGCACCAGCGCTCGGTCCACCCACTCTGCGCAGAATGGCCTTGGGTGATGCGGTGAGGCACACGACGAATCCAGAACTTGCCAACGCCTCCGCACTCACCGGATCGAGCATCAATCCACCGCCGGTGGCGATAACGAGCGAGGAGAACGATGAGAGTTCGACTGCGACCGCCCGTTCAAGGCGCCGGAATTCAGCTTCACCACGTTCGGAGAAGATCATGGGGATCGGCCCGTTTCGGTCCTCAATCACGCGGTCAGTGTCGACAAAGCCGTAGCGAAGTCGGGCCGCCAACGTCCGGCCGACGGTCGACTTTCCTGTCGCCATGAAGCCGGTGAGGATGACGTTCCTGCGGCGCGGGGGCTGTTCGTCGTCGGTCATAGTCAACTACCGAAGTTATTAGCGTCGGGGGCGACAATCCGGGCGGCCAAATCCACAAGGACAGATGTCACTTCTTCGGGCCGTTGGGCATGCACGTCGTGATGGGCACCGGGGAACCACACGGCATCGCCCGCCGGCGTCGCCGACACCGCGGCAGCAACGCCAGCGCGGCGTGAATTCGACCAGGACGCCTCGCCGGAATCGGCAACGAGGAAGCGAACGGGCACCATCACGTCAGCGAGTGCAGCAAGTGGGTCGTGCTCCCACAGACCGCGCAGCACAGCCATATGTCGAACACGGTCTAACCACGGGGCAATCGTTCCATCAGGGCGCAGTTCAAAATTGGCCATGGTGCCCTCACGGCCCTCAACCGGCCAATCAGCGCACATGGCATCGATGCGAGATCGGATCTCGCGTTCGGGCACCCCGATGAGATTGGGAGGCGCCAACACCGAGGCGCACTCATCCCACGTTGGGAAACGATCTCGCAACCTGATGAATCCCCCATCGACGCATCCGACGGCGCCTGCAGCCCACGGATGCTGGCGCGCGGTCTCGACCACCACGTTGCCACCCCAGGATTGGCCAACAAGTATCGGCTGCTGCCAACCAACGGCTGTCACCAGTGCGGCAAGGTCATTCGCGACCGATGCCATGTCGTAGCCCTCATCGGGTTTCGCCGAACGGCCGTGTCCGCGTTGGTCAACTGCGATCACGGACGCGCCAAAGGATGCCAGTCGCCGCGCGACGCCATCCCAGAGTCGCGCATTCGAGGCGAGGCCATGCACCAACACCCAAGCGGGGCCTGACGTCGGCTGATCCGGCCCGTGACGACGGATGTGCAATTCGACACCGGTGGCCAGTTGCACGAACTCCGAACGCTCGTCAGACGAGGAGGCGTTGGTGCCGTCAGCCACGCCCGGAGGTTACAAGCGCACGATCATCACTCGCTGGCAGCACGTTCACCGTAATGTCGTCAGCTCTGCTTGGTGCAACGATGTCATCGTGCGTCACCCACACCTCATCATCGCGGCCGGTGCTCTCGCTCTCGTCGCCTGCGGCACCGCTGCCGAACCCTCGTCGGAAGCGACGAACACGAGCGACGTGTCCACCACCACGTTCCTTGAGACCACAACTACCACCACGCCGGCAACGACGACATCAACGACGTCAACAACGACCACGATTGCCGAACCGATCGACCCGATTGCGCGCACGACCTTGAGCGAACTTGCGCAACGTGGGCCGTATGCCGTAGGGGTCACCACACTCACCGATCAAACGGGCCTCACCGTTGAGGTGTGGTACCCAACGTCGGGCGACGCCAACGACACCGATGCGTACGACATTCGTGACTTCGTGCCTGAACTCGTACGAAACCTGTTGACAGGCGATGTGGATGCCGTCTTTACCTATCGCGCGAGCCGCGACGGTGCTCCTGACGTCACAGCCGGCACACCGCTCGTCGTATTCAGTCACGGATATTCAGGTATGCGTCTCCAGAGCGCCACGCTGACCGCTCACCTCGCGTCGTGGGGCATGGTGGTCGCGGCCCCCGATCATCCGTCGCGCGACCTCATGAATACCTTGGGTGGCACTGCCAGTGGCACACCGACCGACAGCGTGAATGAACTGATCCGGACCCGCGAACTCGTCATGAGCGATGATCGGTTTGGCGACATCGACACCATCTCATGGACCGCCGTCGGACACTCGGCGGGAGGTGCAACCGTGGCGCGTCTTGCTGATCAGGGCGTCGCCGAAGGTCTCTCCGGCATCGTGTCGCTTGCAGCGGGGGTACCCGATGACGTGAGCGTGCTCTCCGTGCCCGCATTGTTCATTGCAGGATCACGTGACGCTGTCGTGCCGCCAACCGCGAGCCAAGCGGGCTTCGAGGTCGCACCGACGGGTTCAGCTCTGTGGGTTATCGACGGTGCCGGCCACAACGCCTTCGATGACTTTTGCCGTTTTGGCGATGGTGCCGGCATTATCGGCGTCGCCGAGGCCTCGGGCCTCGGGCCCTTACTCGAAGCCCAACCGCAACTGCGGTCGCTGGGCACCGATGGTTGTCTTGAACCGGCTGCACCGGTCACCTATAGCGACTCTGCCATTCAGTCGGGCGTGACGGCGTATCTTGCAGCGCTTCAGAACCGCCGGACCTTTGACCCAACCGAGACACCGCCGGGGTCGCTCGACGTTGAGGTCGCGACGAGCTAGGACGGGCTCATCGGTCTCGTTGAGCGACAGATCTACTCCGTAGGGTCGGTACATGGCGACAATTGCTGAACCCGACGCGATGCTCGACGCCGGCTATGCCCGCCGGGTGTTGTTCACCGTGCTCGCAGCGGTCATCGTCTTTACCTCATCGATGACCATCGTGTCGGCATCGCTGCCGACCATGGCCGAGGACCTTGACTCAACCGAGGGATTTCTGTCGTGGGCAGTGACGGGATTGTTCTTGGCGATGGCAGTCGCCACACCCGTCATGGGTCGACTCGGCGACAGTCGGGGCCACAAGCAGATGTTCCTCGCAGGGGCGATCTGCCTCGGAATTGGCACGCTGCTGTGCGCCATTGCGCCAACCGCGGCCGCCTTCGTTGCGGCCCGAATGGTCGTTGGACTTGGCATCTCCTCCACCATGCCGAACGGCATGGCGCTCATCATGGCCGCGCATCCGATTGAACGTCGTGGTGAGGCCATGGGATGGTTCCAGATGGCCATGACCGGGGCGCCGGTGCTCGCCCTCATTGCTGGCGGACCGCTCATCGAAGCCTTCGGATGGCGCATCGTCTTTGCATTGCTGTTCCCGCTGAGCATCGTCGGAACGGTGCTCGCATGGCGAATCATTCACCCAGATGGTGAACGGCATCCGGTGCCCATCGATGTGGGTGGTGCGGTCACCTTGGCCATCGCCACGCTCTCGTTTTTGCTGTGGTTGCAGTTCGGTGGCAGCGATGGTTTCACCACTCCGCTTGCGCTGGTGCTTGCGGTCGCTGCGACCGCCGGCTTTGGTGCCTTCATGATGGTCGAACGACGAACGACATCACCGATGATTCGGCTCGACTACTTCCGGCGACGAAACTTCACCGGACCACTCGTATGTCAGCCGCTCAGCCAATTCGCGTACATGGGTGGGTTCTTAATGGCACCGATCTTGCTGTCGTCGTTATTCGAGTACTCAGTCGGCACCGTCGCGCTGATCCTGTTGTTCCGACCGGCCTTCTACAGCGTCTTCTCCCCCATTGGTGGTCGCCTCACCAACCTCTACGGTGAACGCGTCTTCCTTCTGCTTGGGTCGGTGCTGATGGTGGCGTCGATGGCGGCATGGGTGGTCGGTGCGCACTGGACGAACCTGTTGATGGTCATCATCGGGTTGATCCTCTCGGGCATCGCCATGGGACTCGCATCGCCGTCGTACTCGACTGCGGTTGCGAACGCGGTCGATGTCAAGGATCTTGGCGTAGCAAACGGAATGAGTTCAACGTTGATGAATATCGGCATGTTGACCGGCATCCAGTCGATGTTCGTGATCCTCGGGGACGGCCGAGCCCCTGATGACTTCGCTCGTACGTTCATCGTTGGCGCGATCGTTGCCGGTATCGGATCGGCTGGGGCGTTGATGATGCGCCCGCATCAGCGCGTGCGGTGACGTCGTATTACTGGTGGTGCAGGCGTAAGCCAGGGCGTGACCACGGCACCTCGTACAGCAGCCCCCAGCCTGACGACGTCACGTACGCCGAGCGCATGTCGGGACCACCGAAACACACGTTGGTCACGTAGGCATCCCAGCGGGGCATCATCACCTGTTCGAGCAGTTCACCCGCTGGGCTGATCACACTGATGGCCCCGGTGACCAACGTCGCAACGCACACGTTGCCGTCGCCATCTACAGCGAGTGAGTCAAGCATCTGGTAGCCGTCGAATCCGTAGAGCAGGGTCCCATGCGCCAGGGGCGTCGTGCCGCGCCGCACCACACCCGGGGACTCAATCTCCCACTTCCAGACCCGCCCGACGGACGTCTCAGCGACGTACACCGTCGAACCATCCGGCGATAAGCCAACGCCGTTCGGACGGTTCAGCCCATACGCAGCGCAGGTGATCGATGACCCGTCGGGAGTGGCGTAGTACAAGCCGCCGTTGTCGCTATCACGGCTGCGGCTCTTGCCAAGGTCGGTGAACCAGAATCCACCATCGGCATCGAACACGATGTCATTCGGACCGCGCAGGCCGTGACTGTCGCACTCGGTGTAGAGCGTGGTGACGTCGCCGGTAGCGATGTCGACCCGCTGGATTGAGCCGCCCTGGTAGTCGTCGGCTTGGTGACCAGGAGCTGTCATCCCGTCGACTTCACGCCAGTTGAAACCGCCGTTGTTACACACGTACAACGCCCCGTCAGGGCCGATCGCCATGCCGTTCGGCCCGCCACCCGGTGTCGCCACGATCGCGGTCGATCCGTCAGGCAGGCATCGCGTAATCGTTCCCCGCTTGATCTCAACGACGAGCACACTGCCATCGTCCATGGCCACCGGACCTTCCGGAAACTCCAGTCCTTCGGTCATCACTCGTGTCATGGCCCCTCCTCCATCTCGAATGCGGTGCCCGAATCCTGCCTGATTCGTTCGCATCGGAGCGAGGCAAGACACATCGTTACGCTCGGCCCATGATCCGTCTTCGCCAAGTTGCTCTCGTTGCTCGAGATCTCGACCACGTCGTTGGAGCGCTGTGCGAGACCTTCGGCCTTGAGGTCTGCTTCAACGATCCCGGAGTCGGGGAATTCGGACTCGTCAATGCGCTGATGGTGGTCGGAGATCAATTCATCGAGGTCGTGTCACCAGATCGACCAGGCACCACCGCCGAGCGCCTGATCGAGCGGCGTGGTGGTGACTGCGGCTACATGGTGCTCTACGAGGTCGACCGTCTCGACGAACGCATCGCTCACGCGGAGGCCCACGGGGTCCGTGTCATTTGGCGAGGAGACTTCGATGACATCCGTGGACGGCACCTCCACCCGCGAGACATCGGCGGCGCCATCGTCAGCCTCGACGAAGCGACACCGCGCGGATCGTGGCGATGGGGTGGCCCATCATGGACGGCACACGAGCACACGTCGGTAATCACGGGACTCGCCGGCATCACCCTCGCGGCCGACGTCCCTTCCGCTCTGTCACAGCGATGGGCCGAGGTCGGCATCGCCCACGCGTTGCGATGCACCAACGCTGACCGCCAAGGCGAAGGGCTCATTGGCGTTGATGTGGTCGCTGCTGATCGAACTCGGGTCGGAGAACAGCACGCGATCGGCGGCGTCACCTGGAACTTCGTGTAGTTGGCGGCACGCCACAATCAATGGCCAAGACCCCCAAACACAGCACTGACGACGGGATTCGAACCGACAACCCTCACCTTGGCAAGGTGATACCGCCGTGGCCGTCACCTTGCGAGTGCGACGATTTCTTCCACGAGAATCTCTGGGGCCTCCCAATTCAGCATGTGCCCCTTACCGGGCACTCGCCGCAAGGTTGATCCCGTGATGCCTGCATGCAATTGATCAGTGTGGAATGGCGGCGTGGTCTTGTCTTTCTCGCCAACGACAATGCGGCACGGCAGCAAAATGTTGTCGAGTTGTGCGTAACGGCTTTCTTTTACAAATGCCGTGAGAATTGGCACTAGTTGCTTCAGGTCAGATTGACGGAAGACGTGGGTGAACGCAGCCATGATCTGGCTGTCTTTGTCATCGCCCAAGACCGACTTGGCGAAAAACGCCGCAGTCGCGTCCCTCTGAACCATCTTGCCCATGATTCCCGACTGGATCATCGGGATTTGGACCCGATTCTGCACGTTCTTTCGGTTGACGTCACCAGCAAATGTCGCCATCAGTAGACAACCACGGAGATGCCGAGCCATCGCGGCCGGTTCTTCGATCAGTGCCCGAATCGCCAGAAAACCGCCCATGCTGTGACCGACCAGAATTCCGCCCTCGACGCCGTAGGCGTCGAGCACTGCCAAGTAATCGTCAACCATCTGGCGTGACCCCACACCCTGATCGCCGATGCCGCTTCGGCCATGTCCACGCTGATCGAAGGCAATCACCTTGAACCCTCGATTGACGAGGTCTTCCGCCATCACGTTCCAGCAGTGCATATTGAGCCCGAAACCATGGGCGAGCACTACAGGTGTGCCCGAACCCATTGCGGCAGTGCTGAGTTGTGCACCATCTTTGGTTGTGACGATGTGCTCGTCGGCAGGCAGGAGGCGCTCAAAGACGTTCGACATGCTGGAAGGCTAGTGAGGTGTGGCTTGCGTGGCGATCACCCTGCGGGGCTGCGTCAACCACTCCAGGCCACAACCGCCAATACGTCACACCGTGTTCGGCTGGCCATGGCCAACACGACCTCAACAATGACGAAAGCCCCCTCGTTGAGGGGGCCTTCACCGAGAGCGGACGACGGGATTCGAACCCGCGACCCTCACCTTGGCAAGGTGATGCTCTACCAACTGAGCCACGTCCGCGTAACTGCGTCGAAAGACTACCAGCCACTCTCAGCGAGCGGACAGCCTGATCTGACGGTTACGACCGCTGATCTGCTGGCCGAAGATCGACGGTCAGCGTCAACACACCCTCGTCGATCGACCACGCTGCGTCGCCAACAATCGCAAAATCCATGTAATCGCGCTGCGCCTGCTCGATGAAGGCCTTGCGCTCATCGCCGGCGACCGGCGGAAGCGGCCGTTGCTTCACCGCCTTCGCCCGGTCACGAAACCGCGCCAACATTGCGTCGATATCAAGCGAACCCGATGCATCAGCCATGATCTGAGGGTAGCGGTGTCGCCTCAGCGGACTCCACCGCAGCGGCACCACGAGTCGCATCGACCATCGACTGCCGCGTCGCCGCATCCGCACGTCGAAACCTGCGCTCCCCCATTGCTTCAAGCACCGCCAGCGTCGGCGGATCGACCCGAGTCGCCCGCCATAACCAAGCAGCGAGCACCACAAGACCAACGCCGAGCAAGAGCAACACCACCACGATGACGAGCACGAGTCGTGAGGCACCCGCATCACCGACTTGCGCGATCACGTTTGCAGCTTCAGCTGTCAGCACACCGCGAGTGTGCCAGACCATCAGCGCTGGTGCACAGGACACCACAAGGTGGTCCGTCCGGCCACGTCATCACGAACGAACGGCGCG
>JAPOJQ010000010.1 GCA_029978335.1 Actinomycetota bacterium | reverse complement strand
GCCGGAGACGTCAGCAAGAAGGTTCGCCGTGCCATACACGTAGAAACACACCTTGCCCGACGACGACACCGGCGCAATCACCGAGTTCGGAATCGTCTGACCCGACACAAAGTTCAAGTTCGACGCATCAGGCCGAGTCCCACACGGATACACCGTGACAAACCCGCCGTAATCATTTGCCTGACCATCAACCACCGTCACGTTCAGAGCGACAGCGCCGATGCCCGATGCTGGCACACCGCCCTTACCGGCGACCGTCAACTCGAGCGCCGAACCCGAACCATCGATCGCACCAACACGAGCCGCTGGCGCACCAATCGCATTGCGGGTATCGAGGATGCGGGCTGGCGTGAGCGGCACGAACGTCGAGCCGCCGCCCGAGCCCGCTGCGCCAACGCTTGCGGCGAAGGCACCCGAAGCCGAACCGATCGAGATCGGGGTGTCACCAGCAAGGGCCTTTACCGAACGGCGCACCGATGCCGCCGAAACCGCTCCCTCGAGTGCGACGTCATCCGCTGACGGCGGCAACTCGATGTCAGCAACGCCACCGGTGTTGATGCCGTCAGCGGAGTTATTGAGAGGAACAACACCGTCCGCCGGGGGCTGTACTGCCGAGTCCGGCGTGTCGACCGGGTCGCCTTCGGGCGCAGCCGCCATGGCTTCGAGGTCGATGCCAAGGTCGGAGTCATTCATCTCGACCGACGTGACGTCACCGTTTCCTCCGGCAACCACCATCGTGATCTCGCCAGACTCCGGTTCGGCCTGAATGTCGAGCGTGTCCGGGTTGACCACGGTGAGCGTCATCTTCACGAACGACACGCCGTCGGTCGACAAATACACACCCGGATCAGCATCGGTCGCAGCGACTGGAGCACCCGGAGTGGGACCGGGAGCGCCCCCGCCCGCACCAGGCACGACACCGATCATCAAGCCGGTATCGCAGTCGACTCGGAGTTCGGTGAGCGCCGGATCGGTCGTCACCGTCGAGTGGGTCGGCGTTGCACCTCCAGCACCGCTCACGTCGACGATCTTGTAGACCCCGTCATCGCTGCCATCGCCACCACTGACGGTGATGAAGGCCGTGTCGGCTACCGATGCGGCCGAGCCGACCGGGCAGTAGGCGATTGATGTAACGCCACCGTTGTACGCACCATCCTGAGTCGGGCTCAGGTCGTTGAAGGCGTCATACGGATCTCCGCCGGTAGCGGAGGTCAGATTCGTTCCGAAGACGGTGAAGTCACTCTCGGTAACAGCCTTCGTCGTCGCATCAACGGTGAGCTCGAGGAGGCCCACCGAACCTGCTGAGTAGTCAGCGTCGACGCTGCCACCGCCGCTCGAAATACGGCTACCGGCAATCAGAATCTTGTTCGTCCCGGTGACGCCAACCATCGCTGATGCAGCGACACCGTTCTGTCCGCCGCCGTCCTTTGCGAGACCGGCGAGGTATGTGCGGTTTGCACCGTCATACGCCACCGACGGACGGAGGCCTCCCGGGGAGAACGAAAAGCCCGCGGTGTCCGTCTCGCGAACAGCCGCTGTCATGTCGAATTCCTCGGACATCTGCCAACCCGCTGTGCCGGTCGCATCCCGATCGAAGGGTTTCACGGAGAGCTCACCGTTGAGGCCGGCAAAGGCTGCCATCATCTCGATGCCGTCGCCGTTCCACCACGCCATCGACTCACCGCCGGCTCCAGAGACCGTGGAGAACGACTCACCACCGTCTGTGGTCAACATAACCCTTGAGCCACCACCCGATGAGGTGATGAGGGCGTAGTTCTGACCTGTCGGATCATTCGGGTCCATCGCGATGTCTCGCACGACCGCAGCGGTCAGACCATTGATGGCGATGCCACCAGAATCAGTTGCTGCTCCCGGCCCTGCGAGGTTGTTGATGAAGTCATCGCGGCTCCGTGCCCCGCGCTGTCCAAAGCTCGGCCGGTGCCCGACGATGTTCGCCGACTTGGCAATGCCGGCCTCGTTCGGGGCGATGGCGACCATGTCGGTTGAGAAGTCATACCCAGCAGACCAAGCGAACCCAGTGTTGTTGTTGATGCCATCGAGGTACACCACACCAATCTCGTTGCTCGCCAGTTCAGCAGAACCAGAGCTGGTGGCTCCGGGCCAATCAGCGGCGGCCCCACTCGTGTTGAGACCCCACATACAGTTCCCAACGGTGCCGACCACGCCCAGATCGGCCCACGCTCCTGAGCCTGGCTTCGGTGCAATGGAAATCGCTGTTCCCGTTCCGTTTTCACCGCAGTAGTCGATGTGGCCCGTACCGATCTTGATGTACGAGTCATCCCAGTTCTGATCAAAGGGATTGTCGTTATTGCCACCCTGTCCCGCCAGGTTGCTGATCGGCGAACTCCAGGTTCCTGAACTGTTCACGGCAAGTTCGAAATCGCCCGTATGTCCGCCCCCGGCTGCAGTGTGCTCGTAGAGCAACACGGCATCCGGGGTCGTTGCCGTGGCGCTCAACGTGGCCACAGCAAGTGCGTCCTTGTCATCAGGGCTAGCAGTAAGACTCATATTGATCGTGGCCGCCGTGCCGCTGCGAGTCCATCCACCACCACCGAGGGTGATCTGCTGAACCGTCGTGCTCGTGGTCGTCGCCTCAACGAGGTAGACCTTGCCATCAGCACCACCGAGTTCGACGATGCCGCCGATGGCGATGGTTGCGAACGCCGGGGAGTCAGCGGTCATGTCTGCTGCCTGAGCGGTCGACCAATCGCTCGCAGCGACGAGTATCACGGATGCCTCATCGGTTCCGTCGACGCTGTGCGCCCAGCGCACAACCGGGTTGTTCAGCCCGTTCGGCAACGAGATGCTGTCCCAGGTCGTTCCGAAGTCGGACGAGTACCAGACAGCGTTTGTGATGACGACTGCCACCTCCCCCGGATAACCGGAGGTGACGAGGCCACCTGCGTTCGACTGCGGCAGGCCGTCATCGGAGAACGCAGTCGTGGGCACCGGCGCCCAGGTACCGGCGTAGTCCATGGTGCGCCACACCGAGGGGATGCCGTCGGTGGTGATGTAGAACACGCCGGGCTCGCCGTCGGCGAACACGCCTGAGACCTGAGCGCCGTAGGCGTTTGAGTAGGTCATCGCAATGCCAGCGGTGGCAGTCAGCGTGATCTCCTGCTCGTCAGCGAGCACGCCGGTCGCGGTCAGTGTCTCGTAGCCGGGAGCCGACACCACATAAGTAGCTCCGTCGGCGTTGTCGATCTCGACATCACCGTTCTCGTCAGCGATGGCTCCTGCGAGGGCGACGCCGTCAGCATCGACCACGGCGACCATGGCTCGCTCGACCGGGTTGCCGTCGGCATCGACCACGGTCACGGTCACGTCGGCAGCCTGCACCGGGCTGGCCGGCATCACAAGGGCGATCGAACCAGCGGTGAGTGCACCGGCGAGAAGAGTACGGATGGAACGTTGGCGGGTAGTACGCACGTTGACTCCAATGTGTTGACGACGTCGATTCCGGCACGGCCGGCCTTGTCCATCTAAGCACAAAATCGACAATGTGTTTGCTTATTGAATCGACATGATGTCAAATTAAGTGTCGGGCTGCAAGGCAGCCAGTAGACCGGATGGCCCAATGAGCGATCAGAACAACCACCTCTTACCCGAACGCGGACCACGGGTTCGTGCTCGTCAGCAGCGCGCCATCGACAAGATCGATGCGCTGATCGAGGCCACGGCTGCTGCGCTTGAACGCGAGGGCGAAGCAGGCGTGCGAATCGCAGAGATCTGCGACGTCACCGGCGTCGCGTACGGCACCGTGTACCACCACTTCGGTGACCGCAACGGCCTGATCAGAGCCGCACAATTCGCCCGCCTTCGCGACCAGCCCGGACAAGACATTGCCGCATTCGCTGACGCGCTCAACGGCGACGACCCAACCGAGAACTTCGTGATTCAACTGCTCGACATCTGCCGCGGACTTGCCGACCCTGCTCGCGGCCCGGTGCGTCTGGTGCGGACCAGTGTGCTGACCACAGCGCAGCACGACCCCGAATTTCTGCCCGCCGTGACCGAACTCGAAACCCAGGTCATGACCGATCTTGTGGTGACGATCGACCAAGCGAAAGCCGCCGGCATCGCCGACCCGGCGCTCGACTCACTTGCGCTGGCGTCGTACATCGCAGCAGTGGCGTACGGGCTGGTGCTGATCGAATTCAACGAGCATCGCCCAGACCAAGAACATCTTGCCGAAGTGATCCTGCGCGGCCTCACTGCGTTTATGCCGCAAGACTGACGGCGACGGCCAACAGCGCAAGGGGCGCCGATAGCATCGCCATGCGTCATCCCGCCCTCGTAGCTCAGGGGATAGAGCATCGGCCTCCGGAGCCGTGTGCGCAGGTTCGAATCCTGCCGAGGGCACCCTTTCTTGTGGTGGTCGACCCGTTTGTCACCAAAGCGCTCACCGTCGGCCACACTGTTGGCGGTACTCAATACGAGAACGCTTGTTCGATATTGTTACACCTGTTCGCTACGGTGTCTCCCATGCCCATCGTGCTTGAGATTCCGACCTCGGAGGAGATTGCCGCCCTGCGCAACTCCTTCGATCAGCGACTGCTCGATGACGCCGCCATCGCGCTCGAAGCTGCCCGGAGAACCGTCGAAGCGGCCATCGTTGATCTCACCCGGCACGCTGAAGCGACCGGGGCATTTGCTTACGATGGCCACCGTGGTGTCATCCCGTGGATGACGGCAGTCCTCGGCACCCCACACGCAACGTCCGTCCAACGAGCTCGCTGTGCTGACCTTCCGATCAAGGGCCTGCATCTTTGGACCGCGGCATTCGCCAACGGATCGCTCGGTGTCGAACAAGCCGCTGCCCTAGCCCGAGTCGCTGCCAACCCGCGAGTCAAAGAGCACCTGGCAGAGAGCGAGCACCTCCTGCTCGGCCTCGCACAAACCCTCCCCTACAAGACCTTCACCCGAGTGCTCGAACGTTGGGTCAGTTTGGCCGACGCCAATGGCACCCACCGAGATCACGAGTCTGAAGATGCCGATCGATGGCTCACCACCTCGGTGGTCGGCCATCGCTTCATCCTCAAAGCTGAATGCGGCACGGCTCAAGGAACCGTCATAAAGCAATTACTTGATGAGTTCATCCAGCGTGAGTACAACGCCGATGCCGAAGCAGCGATTGCTGAGCGCGGCCATGCCGATTCCAGCACTATGGCTCGCACCTCTCGCCAGCGCGCCCTCGACGCCCTCGTCGAAGCGCTCGGCCACGCTGCATCGGCTGATACCAACACCGTCGAACCCGTCGTCAACCTCACCTGCGATATGGGCACCTTCGTTGAATTCGCACAGTTCGCTGCCGGGGGCGACTATCCCACCCCCGATCCCCTCGACGTTGGTCGACGCCGATGCGACGGTGCCGATGGCCAACCGATCGATCCGCAACTCATGATCCAAGCAGCGATTACTGGCCGTATCCGCGCCGTCATGCTCGACGACCACGAGCAACCCATCCGCATCGGGCCAAAACAACGATTCTTCGACCGCAACGTTCGCGAAGCAATTCGGGCACTCGACATCACCTGCTACTGGCCAGGCTGCGAAGCACCCGCCTCTCACGCACACATCGATCACGTTCGGCCACATCACCGAGGCGGTACCTCTGAACCGGCCAACGCCGGCGCAGCATGCGCCAAACACAACATGTTCAAGAGTGACCGCTGGTACGCACGTAAACGCCACGGCGGCTGGGTCATCACCCGGGCGAATGGATCACGGTTCTCGGGCGCCCCACCCAGCGTGCGGGCGTGCTGAGTCACACCCGTGTTGGGTCAAAACCAAACGGCAGTTCCAAACGGTGCTGCGCGAGCAGCGCCGTGTCCGCGAGCAGTTCGCGGGTCGGGCCGTCAGCCACCACCCGACCACCGCTGATGATCACCGACCTCGGACAGATCTGCAACGCAAACGGAAGATCGTGTGTCACGATCATCTGCGTCTGTGGCAATCCCGCCAGCAAATCGATCAACTCTCGCCGGCCCGCCGGATCGAGACCCGACGTCGGCTCATCAAGCACCAAGAGATGTGGCGACATCGACAACACCGTGGCGATCGCCACCCGGCGCTTCTCACCACCGCTCAGATGATGCGGCGAACGATCGATCAACGCGCCAGCCCCCACGCGCTCCAGCGTCTCCACCACCAACCGATCGAGTTCGTCACCAGTCACACCCAAGTTCGCGGGCCCAAACGCGACATCATCACGAACCGTCGGCATGAACAACTGGTCGTCAGCGTCCTGAAACACCGCACCCACACGGCGACGAATCTCACGGAGATTCGATTCCTGCATGGCGAGATCGCCCACGGTGATCGCACCGTCCTGCAACTCGAGCAGACCGTTCAGATGCATCACGAACGTCGTCTTGCCCGATCCATTCGGTCCGAGCAACGCCACCCGCTCCCCCGCCGCCACCTCGATGTCGATGCCCTCGAGCGCCGCATGATGCTCACCCGGATAGGTGAATCGCAGTTGCGAAACCGACAACGGCGCGCAACTCACCGCACCACCGCCACGATCAACGTCACCACTGCGACCACCGGCAAACTCGCTGCTCTCGACCAATCAACCGCCGTCGCCGGGCGACGGTCAAGTGTCGGCATCGTGCCGGTGTACCCACGGGCCAGCATCGCCTGATGCACACGTTCGCCGCGCTCGTATGAGCGCACGAACAACGCCCCGGCCGATGACGCAATCGGTTTCACCTGCCACAACCAGCGAGGGTCATGACACCGAGCGGTCATCGACGTGCGCATACGACCCAGCTGACGCACCAACAAATCGAGATACCGCATCATGAATGCAATGATCGCCACCAGCACCCTTGGCACTCGCAGCCGGGTCAATCCAGTGAGCACGTCCGGCACCCGCGTCGTCGCTGACAACACGATGCTCGCCGTCGCCCCGATCGATGCCTTGGCCAAGATGTTCCACATCGCCCAGAGCCCATCGACCGACAACGACACCCCGAGCACGGTCGTCTGCTCGCCCCCGCCGATGAACGGAATCAACACGGCAAAGAGCACGAACGGCACGATTACTGCCAGGCGCCGCAGCACCACACGAGCCGGCACATGTGACACGAACACCACCAACCAAATCGCCACGGCGTAGACGCCGAACGCCCACACCGATGTGCGAGGGGTCAGCGCTACGGCGACCACGAAACCGACGAGCGCCACCAACTTCGCCTCCGGAGCCAATCGATGCACCACCGATTCGATGTCCACATGGAGACTGTCGACGGCAGAGCCGTTGGCGTGAGCGCCGGACATTGTCGAACTCAGACCGCAGCGCCAGAGCTGCGGCGACCCGACCGCGACGCGCTGAACAACCCGAAGCCCACCGCCAGCGTGACCGCCGCACCAAACAGCCCCGCAATCGCCAAGCTCAACGTCTCGTTGCCAACACCCGACGTTGCGTAGTCAGCGAAGATGAACGATCCGAACGCATGATCTTGGGCCGTGTCGATAAAGCCCTGATCGATCGCCACCTTCTCCAAGCCATCGGGGTTGTCGACAGCGAACTGGCTCACCACCGTGGCGAACGCGACCGTTGCCAACACCCCGCCGATCACAAAAGGCTTCATGCCCACACGGCCGCGCTGTGCACGTTCGCCGGCGCTCAAATCAGTCGCTCCAGCCACGAGATCGGGCCGTGACGCCATCACCGCCCCCACCACAAGACCGGTGAGCACCGCTTCGCCGATGCCAATCAGCACGTGCACGCCAACCATCGCGCCGAACACGGTGTCGAATGGCACCGGAGCCGAGGCACCAAAAAGCCATTCGATCGAGAACGCCGATGCTGACAACACCACCGACACGCCAGCCGCCAGCGCACTCGCGCCAACAATGCCGCTCGCCGATCGAGGAAGGAAACGACGGGCAAGACGGAACATTGCCCAGCCGCCGAACGCCGTCACGACCGCCATGTTCAACACGTTGTAGCCGAGCGCCGTCAATCCACCATCGGCAAACAGCAGGGCCTGCACGACCACCACAACGGAGACGACCAACATGCCGACCCACGGTCCGAGCAGCACAGCGGCCAGTGCTCCGCCGAGCAGATGGCCAGTCGTTCCCGCCGCAACCGGAAAGTTGAACATCTGGGCAGCGAAGATGAATGCGGCAGCGATACCCGCGAGGGGAATCTGACGATCGCCGAGTTCCCGGCCAGCACCCCGAAGGCCCGCTGCGATTGCCACGAGAGCGATCACGGCCGTAGCCACCGCAACTCCGGGTTCGAGGAACCCGTCGGGGGCGTGCATGGCAAGGACGGTTGTCATGAGAGTGACCGTATCGACGTCCCACCACTACTGCAAGTCGTTCGCAATAAAATTCAGCGCTAATTCATTCGGGAGTCTCAACGCCTAGTGTGCAGCCGTGACCCTCGAGACCGCGCTCCGACGAAGCGACCACCGCGTCACTCGGCCGCGTCAACTCGTATGGGATGTGTTGCACGAGGCCGGCACACACCTCAGCGCGGCAGAGATTGTCGATGCCGTGCACGTACTCGACCCCGGCGTCAACTCCTCCAGTGTGTACCGAACCCTCGGACTCTTCGCCGAGCTCAATCTCGTGCGGGAGTCACGGCTCGGCGAGACCAGCACCTGGGAACCTGCTCACGAAGATGCCGTCATCCACCTCATCTGTTCACGATGTGGCACCACCTCGCATCATGATGCGGCAGTCGTTGACACGTTGCGCGCCCAACTCGAACAATCCGGCAACTTCGAACCACATTCGATTGATGTCACCGTGACCGGTCGCTGCGCGCACTGCTCCACCGCCTCATGACCACCGCCTCGGCACACCACGAGGTGCTCATCGTCGGCGGCGGGATCGCCGGGCTGACCGCGGCAATCAGCCTGCACCGGGCCGGTATCGACGTCGTGGTTCGAGAGTCGGTGCGTGAGGTCAGACCGCTTGGCGTCGGTATCAACTTGCTACCCCACGCCGTGCGCGAACTCGACGCGCTTGGGTTGCTCGTTCGCCTCGAGGCGAACGGTGTCGCATCATCAACGTTGGCTTACTTCTCTGCCCACGGTCAGGCGATCTGGGATGAGCCACGCGGGCGCGCCGCCGGATACGGCTGGCCACAACTCTCGATTCATCGTGGCACCCTGCAAATGATCCTTCACAATGCTGCGGTGCGCGAACTCGGCGCAGATCGCGTGATCAGCGCGCGCCACCTCACCACGATCGAACACCTCGAACACGGCGCTCGAGCCACCTTTGACATCCGCGACGGCGACGGCGGTGTCGAAGTGATTGAGGCCGACGTCGTCGTCGCAGCCGACGGCATCCATTCCACCGTGCGACGCCTCCGTCACCCCAACGAGGGCATGCCGCTATGGAACGGTGCACTGTTGTTCCGCGGGGCCATCGAACGCGAACCAATCCTCGATGGACGCACAATGATCTGGGCTGGGCACCCCGACCAAAAGTTCATCGCCTATCCGATTCGCGACCTTCCCGATGGTCGTCAACTCATCAACTTCATTGCTGAGTACCGCACTGACGATCGTCAACTCGCCGAGCGCGAAGATTGGAACCGCCCCGGCGACCTCGCCGATGTGGCACCACGGTTCGCCGACTGGATTTTCGATTGGCTTGACGTACCGGCGCTCCTCCACGATGCCCCCGGCATGTTCGTCTTCCCCATGGTCGACCGTGATCCGCTCGACACCTGGACCGATGGCCGTGTCACCCTGCTCGGCGACGCAGCGCACCCGATGTATCCGATCGGATCCAATGGGGCCTCACAAGGCATCCTCGACGCACGGGTGCTCACCGGTTGTCTCCTTGCGCACCGTTCCGACCCCGACACCGCGCTCGCGATCTACGACGCTCATCGACGTCCCGCCACCGGCGCAATCGTGCTCGCCAACCGAGGTCTCGGACCCGAAATGCCGATGCGCCTCGTGCACGAACGAGCGCCCGACGGTTTCAGTTCGATCGACGATGTGATCACCCGTGATGAGATCCTCCAGGTCACCGACGGCTATCGACGTACCGCTGGATTCGCGCTCGAGGCGCTCGCCTCCGGACGCTCGCTCGCCGACGCCGACTACGACGCGCTCCCCACGTAACCACCCCGCCCGACTAGAACAGGGACATGCGTACTGCACTCCCGCTGGTTGCCTTCTCGTTACTTGCCGCTGCATGTGGTGGCGGCACCGACACCGCCGTCGAGACCACCAGCGCGCCCACGCCAACCGAGGCTCCGGCGACCACCGTTGCAACAACGCAGGCATCGACGACCACGGCGACGCCAACGACGACCGCTGCGCCAGTGACCACCACGACATTGCCAATCATGCCCGAGGTCTCCACCGTGGCTGATCTCATTGCTCTCGACCGTCCCGTCATCGCAGCCCATGCTGGTGGCGATCAGGAGCATCCGCATTCGACGCCCTACGGGTATCGGGAATCTGCGCTCGCCGGAGTCGACGTACTCGAGATGGATGTGCAGCTCACCGCCGATGGCGTGCTGATCATCCAACACGACGACACCGTTGACGGCACCACGCCATCGAGTGGCGAGATCAGGGCGATGACCTACGCCGAGATCGCGGCGCTCGACAACGCCTGGTGGCATGTGCCTGGCTGCTGGCCATGCCGCGACGAAGCCGATTCGGCCTACGTGTGGCGCGGTATTCGCACCGGCGACGCTCAACCCCCAGCGGGCTACACCGCTGACGACTTCCGCGTCGTCACGTTCACCGAGATCGCAACCCGTTATCCGGGACACGTGCTCGACATCGAAATCAAAATCCAGCGCGGGGACGACGGCGAACAGGACACCAACCTCGGTGTCGAAGCCGCAACCGAACTGGCTCGACTCATCGACGAACTCGACCGCACCGAGTCAGTGATCGTCACCTCGTTCAACGACGACGTACTCGCCGCGTTCCGTGAGTTGGCACCAGATGTCGTCACCTCACCGGGATTGAACGCATTGTCGAATTGGTTCCTGGCTGGCGGCGAACTGCATCCCAACGATCGCATCCTGCAAGTGCCGCCCACCTACGGCGACATTCAAGTCATGAGCCTCGACCTCACCGCCCGAGCCCACGACGAGGGATACGAGGTATGGGTGTGGCCAAATGGTCGCGAGGAAGAAAACGTCGAGTTCTATGACGCCATGGTTGAGATGGGTGCCGACGGCATCATCGCTGGGGCACCCGTCGCCGCAGCGACCCACTGGTCGGGCTCATGACCCGTTGAAACCAGCCCACTCTGCATCGGTCCAGTGCTGACGTAACTCCGACGTCACAAAATCCGACGTCCAACGCACCATGTCGACCCAGGGCAATTCGGCACTCATCACCTCGGTGAAGGCCATGCCTTGCAACACCAACGCCACGTCATCGAGACCAAGCACGATTGACCGATCCGGGCCTTCGCCACGCGACAACTCTTCAGCCGACCACACATCGCGCATGCGTTGCTCGAGTTCGACCACGCGCTCGATGTCGATACCCCACGCAAACGCTCCTCGACCGTGTACTGGGTCACCACCTGCCATGAACGAGTCGAGCATGATCCCAATGATCTGCTCAATCGACGCTGCCGCAGCGGCCGGTAGCGAAATTTCGCGTTCGAGCGTCACGTAGCACCGCTGAATGCGTCAGGGGCGAGCACTGTCTCATCGCCCGCTACGGCCGTCACGATCCGGTTCGCCACCTGCTCGGGTGTGAGGCCCGAACCAAGACGCGGCGCCTGGCCGAACAACGGCCGCTCCGACAGCCCAGTCTCAGTGTGCGGTGGACGAGCATCGATAATGCGCACCCCACGACGCCGCCACTCACGCGCCATCACGCCGATGCCGACAGAGAGCCCCGCCTTCGCCGCTGCATACGCACCCGTACCAAGCATCGGCGTATCGACCACCGCGCCAGTCAGCACGACGATGACCCCGCCCTCATCCATCATCGGCGCCACCAGAGCACACAAGGCGAGTGGCCCTGTGAGGTCAACTGCGATCAGACGGTCGAGATCGTCCGAACGAGTCAACTCGAGTGCGCCGAAACCGACGACACCCGACGCGATCACCACCACATCGAGGCCACCCAGCGATTCGATCGCGGCGTCGACCACACGCTCTCGATCGTCGGCAACGGCGATATCGCCTGCGACATGAGCAACCGCACCTTCTGGTCCATGCAACGACCGTGCGGATGTCACGACTTGGGACCCAGCCGCGACCAGTTCTGCCACCACCGCACGGCCAAGACCCCCAGTGGCGCCAAGTACCAGTGCACGAGACGGTGCGATCGCTGTCATGACGTGAGTCTCTGTCGTTTCGTGGGGATCGTGCACCTCGTGCTCAATATCGAAGGGCGACTACGGTCCGGGAAATGAGGCGTTCCATCATCGACATGGTCAACGAGGCCAAGGCCCGAATCGAAGAACTCTCCGTTGAGCAGTTACAGGCGGAAATCGCCGCCGGCACCTGCACCGTGATCGACATTCGCGACTTCAGAGAGCGTCTCGAAAAGGGCGCAGTACCCGGCGCGGTGTCAACGCCTCGGGGCATGCTCGAATTCTGGTTCGACCCCGACAGCCCGTACTACCGAGAGCAGTTCAAGTTCGATCAGCGCTACGTGCTGTATTGCGCGGGTGGCCAGCGATCAGCGCTCGCCACTGCGGTGCTCAACGACATCGGCTACACCAACGTCGCCCACCTCATCGTCGGCTTCAACGGCTGGGCCGACGCTGGTGGCGCCGTCGAGGATGTCAGCAGTTCATCGAAGTGGGTCAAGCGGGATTGATCGTTTCGGCGACGAGCGCAGCCAACAGACCGCTCGCGCCGAAGCGAAACGTCGCGGGCGTTGCCCAACCAGCGCCCATCCGCTCGTCGACCAGAGCGAGGTACTCCGCGGCCTGATCGAAGGTGCGGATACCGCCCGAGGCCTTCACTCCGACCGGACGATCAACTGTCGACACCACGTCGAGGATCGCCGACACCGCTTCTCGAGTTGCTGAGACCGGCGTCTTGCCGGTCGAGGTCTTCACGAAATCGGTGCCATGAACGATGGCGCAACGCGCAGCGTCACGGATCAGATCTGGGCTCGCCAATTCGCCTGATTCGATGATGACCTTCACCGTCAATGGCGGTGGCGCGGCCGAACGGACCGCATCAAGCATTCGAGCTGCTCGCTCAGTGTCGCCAGCCATCCACGCCCGCCACGGCAAGACCACATCGATCTCGTCCGCACCATCGGCAATGGCCCGCTCGGCGAGCACCGCTGCGGCGAAGGGTCGTTCTTCACCGGTCGGGAAGTTGACCACCGTCGCAACCAACACGCCGGATCCATTAAGCGCCCGGGCCGCCGTCGCCACAAAGTCGGGCCAGACACAAACCGCCGCCACACCGTGCAACCGCGCGTCAGCACAAAGCGACTCAACCGCCACGGCCGAGCTGTCATCGGTGAGGTCGGTCAGGTCGATCAGCGAGATGGCGCGTCGCGCCGTTCTGGCCCGGTCGGGTTCCATGACGTCAACCTAGGCCCTGGGCCATGTCAACGAACAGGGTCGAAGGTCGCTGTAAGCGCCTCCAACGAGTCTCCGTAGGCTGTTCGCATGCCGCAGAGAGCAGCTCGGGATCGCGCGACGATCGATGACGTTGCAGCGGCGGCTGGCGTCTCGGTCGCCACGGTGAGCCGCGCCTTGCGCGGACTGCCGAATGTGGCGCCGGCAACACGACAAGTCGTCGTCGATACTGCCGCACGGCTCGACTATCACCCCGATCCAGCAGCGACGAGACTCGCCTCTGGCCGCACTGGCACCATCGGTGTGGTCGTGCCGCTCCTCAGCGGGTGGTATTTCGCCCAAATCGTTGCCGGTATTGAGGCAATCTGCGCCATCGAGGGGCATGACCTCATCGTCATGTCTGCAGCATCACATGAACATCTCGATCGGCTCGCCGATGACTCTGCTCGGCTTCGCCGCCGGGTTGATGGTCTGATCTTCGTCGATTACGCGCTCGCTGACTCGCACGTCGACCGTTTCCATGACATCGGTATCGAGGTCGTCTCGATCGGCGCGGCCAGCGGCGGTTTCCCAACCGTCGGTATCGACGATCGCATGGTCGGTGAGATCGCCACCCGACATCTGCTCGAACTTGGCCACACTCGCATCGCTGTCGTCGGCGCTATCGGCGATCAGCAGCTTGACCCGTTCCGTTTTGCCGTGCCCCGGCTACGGCTCGCCGGTTGCACCAGCACGCTCGCCGAATCCGGGCTGTCGCTCGACGCGTCGATGGTGCTGCCGGGTGGTTTCACCGTCGACGGCGGCGCTGCAGCTGGCAACGAATTGTTCTCCCGCGACGATCCACCAACTGCCGTGTTCGCCCTGAGTGACGAGATGGCGTTCGGCGTGCACCGTTCAGCGCGCGAACACGGACTGCGTGTTCCTAACGACGTGTCGATCATCGGTGTCGATGATCACGAGATGTCAGCCGTGATCGGATTGACCACCATCGCCCAGGACGTGTCCGGTCACGGTTCCACCGCGGCCCGGCTGCTCCTCGACCAACTCAGCGCGCCGGATGGCACTGTCGTCGAACATCGCTGCCACGACGTCTCACTGGTGTCACGCACCTCCACCTCACCCAACGCACGACCCGAACAGGAGCTCACATGACCCTCGTCGACCCCACACCCCGCATGCTCGGCTCGCTCGGCGAGGTCGGTGCGATTGCCTTCGGTATGTGGCGATTCACCGACGCCGATCTCGACCGTCGCCGTGCGCTCGTCGAGTCCGCCCTCGATCACGGTCTCAACCTCATCGACACCGCCGACGTCTACGGCCTCGACTGGAATGGCACCGGCTTCGGCAGCGTTGAGGAGGCGCTCGGTGAGGTGTTGCGCACCACACCCGGATTGCGTGACCGCATGGTGCTCGCCACCAAAGGCGGGATCAAGCCGCCGGTGCCGTACGACTCATCCCCCGAGGGGCTTCGAGCCGCGTGCGAAGACTCGCTTCGTCGACTCGGCGTCGACACGATCGACCTCTATCAGATCCACCGACCCGACATGTTCGCCCACCCGGCAGAAGTCGCCGCCACGCTCGCTGCGCTGCGCACCGAGGGCAAGATCCGCGAGGTCGGTGTGTCGAACCACACCGTCGCCCAGACCGAGGCGCTCGCCGCCCACCTGCCATTTCCCATCGTGAGCACCCAGCCCGAATTCTCCGCCGCAGAACTGGCGCCGATGCGCGACGGCACCATGGACATGTGCATGCGATCAGGGGTGCTGCCGCTCGCATGGAGCCCTCTTGCCGGCGGCCGCCTCGCCACCGGTTCGGGCCTGCCAGCGGAATTGGTCAGCGTGCTCGACGAGATTGCAGCACGTGAATCCACCGATCGTGCGACGGTCGCTCTTGCGTTCGTCCTCGCCCATCCAGCGCGACCTGTGGCAATCATCGGGACCCAGCGTCCCGAGCGCATCGCTGAGGCCACCGCTGCAGCGTCGGTCCGTCTGGACCGGTCCGACGTCTACGCCATCGTCCAGGCATCCGAAGGGAGACCCCTGCCATGACCGATTCATCCACCCCCGTCGAGGTCGCCTGGTTCGGCGCGCTCTGCGATGACGACTACGAGTTTCTCGGTGTTCCCGATCCGTCACTCGCAAGTTCCTGGCCGCACTGCTCGGACATCGTGCGTACCGCAGACCGCAACGGATTCGACAACGTGCTGTTGCCGTCCGGCTACGGCCTCGGTATCGACTCCACCGCCTTCGCTGCGGCGATCGCGACGCACACGACGAACATCAACCTGTTGCTGGCGGTCCGTATCGGCGAGATGTGGGTGCCACAGTTGGCTCGACAGCTGGCCAGCATTGATCAGTTCGCTGGCGGACGATTGACGATCAACATCATCTCGTCCGACATCCCAGGCGAGACCCTGCCGTCGGGCCCGCGCTATCAGCGCACCCGTGAATGGATGCAGGCGCTGCGGATCCTGCTGAATGGCGAGCATCTTGAGATGGACGGCGAGTTCGTGAAGCTGTCGCTTGACCCGCCGCGGGCTGCAACCGTCGATGGCCGGTGTCCGCCGTTCTACTTCGGCGGGTTCTCCGAGGACGCGAAAGATGTTGCCGCCGCCGAGGCTGATGTGTTCCTCACGTGGCCCGACACCGTCGCATCGGTTGGCGCGACCGTGGCAGAAATGAACCAGCGCGCCGCCGCATACGGGCGTGAACTCGTGTGCGGTCTCCGCACCCACGTGATCGTTCGCGAGACCGAAGCCGAGGCCCGAGCCGCGGCCGATCGACTGCTCTCCAAGCTCGATGCCGACACCGGCGCCGAGATCCGGAATCGTTCGCTCGACGCCGCCTCGGTCGGTGTGCAACGCCAAGCTGCCTTGCGCGACTCTGCTGGTGATGACGGATACGCCGAGGCGAACCTGTGGACCGGTATCGGTCGGGCTCGAAGCGGTGCGGGTGCTGCGATCGTCGGTGATCCCGATCAGGTGCTCGCCAAGCTCGAGGCCTACCGCGATGCCGGCATCGGTGCGTTCGTGCTGTCGGGTTACCCGCACAAAGACGAGTGCGATCTCTTCGCTCGTTACGTGCTTGCGCGCATGAACCACTCGCCGCTCAAGCCCCGCTGGGGCTGAGCGTCAGGCTGCGGCGTCAGGACCAGATGGCGAGACGCGACTCGGCGTCGAAGAAGTGCAGGTTCTCGGTCGACACGGCGATGGTCGCCGTGTCACCGGACCGCACCCGTGACCGCGGATTGAACCGTCCCACGGCATTGGCTTGCCCGTCAACGGGCTGGGTTTCGGGAGCGTCCGGATCGCCCGAATCGACCGTTGGCGCGTCCATCGAGAAGTGCACCATGAGCTCTGAGCCGAGCGCTTCGATGAGTTTCACCGGCGCCGTGAGCGTGCGTCCAGTGGCATCACCGGCGAACTCGATATCTTCGAAATCCTCCGGTCGGATGCCGACCACCACGTTGCGCCCGTCGTAGTTGCGCAGTGCTGGTCGAGCAGCGAGCACGCCAGCACCCAGCGAGATCGTCTGTGATCCGAGGGTCACCGTTGCGGAGTCGCCCGCCACGGCGAGGCGACCGTCGAAGAGGTTCATCGACGGCGAACCGATGAAGGCCGCCACGAAGACATTGACCGGACGGTCGTAGAGATTCTGCGGGGTGTCAACCTGTTGGAGGTAGCCGTCTTTGATGACCGCCACGCGGTCGCCCATCGTCATGGCTTCGACCTGGTCGTGGGTGACGTAGAAGGTGGTGACACCAAGCGAGCGCTGGAGCGCTGCGATTTCGGCGCGCATCTGCACGCGCAACTTGGCATCGAGGTTCGACAGTGGCTCGTCCATCAAGAACGCTGCGGGCTGACGGACGATGGCACGACCCATGGCGACACGCTGACGCTGACCGCCCGAGAGTTGGCCAGGCTTGCGGTCGAGGTAGGTCGTCAGTTCGAGAATCTCGGCGGCGCGCTGCACCCGTGCTGCGATCTCTTCTTTGGGCACCTTGGCGAGTTTGAGCGCGAAGCCGATGTTGTCGGCCACCGACATGTGTGGATACAGCGCATAGTTCTGGAACACCATGGCGATGTCGCGGTCTTTGGGCTCCACGTCGTTCACGACCCGATCGCCGATCTTCATCTCGCCGGAGGTGATCGTCTCGAGGCCGGCGATCATGCGCAGCGCCGTCGATTTACCGCAGCCGGACGGCCCAACGAGCACGAGGAACTCGCCGTCGATGATGTCGAGCGACAGGTCGTGAATGGCGTGATAGCCGTTGTCGTAAACCTTGTTGACCCCTGCGAGTGTCACGGTTGCCATGGTTCCCCCTTTGAGACTGTCGGAACATCCAACCACCTGAAAGCGGTTACAGTCCAGACGCTAGCGCACCTCACCCACGGGCCGCCCGCCGGTAGCCTCAAGGTCGTGAATCAGGTGAAGACCCGTCTGCAGTCCCTTGGACTCCTCGACCGCACACTTTCGCTCGCCACCGACGAGGAACTCGCGGCCTTGGTGGCCGACCTCGACGAAGAACCACTCGAGGCCTTACAGAGCGTCGTTCCCGGCGAACTCGATCCGGTTCATCTCCGTGATGCTGCATCGCGCGGACGCCTCGACGGCACGCTCGAAAGCATCGTGTTCATCTTGGCCCGAAAGTGCTACGAGGATTGCGTCGAACAACTCGGTGAACATGCTGAACATCCATCGACCGAAGACCTCCAAGCGGTCCTGCCCGGCATCATCGAACGCCACGGGCTCGCCACCACCCGCATGATGCTCGCGGATGCAATCAATGGTGAAGCAAATGCTGCACCGATTTTGCGCAACTTCTTGAAGCACGACGACGTCTTGAAGTTGCCTCCGGTCGAATCTCGCCCCATGGCGGCCCCGATATCGACACCATCTGCTGACAGTGCCGAACGCGAGGCGCTCAAGGCCAAGCGCAAGGAAGCCAAGGCTCGTAAACAGGCCGAAGCACAAGCGCGTCGCGAACAGTCACAGAGCGCCAAGCGTCGCTGATCACCGGCCGTCGATGGTGCTGACGTCAACTGCAGCAACGTCAACCGACACCGTCAACTGCTGATCAGCAGCAGGACCGATCACGACCCCTCGCACGGGAACCACATCGGCATAGTCGCGCCCCCACGCGACGGTGACGTGTCGGTCCACTGGGAGGTGCCCATTGGTCGGATCGAAATCGACCCAACCGTCGAGCGGTGTCCAGATCGAGCACCAGGCATGAGACGCATCAGCGCCAACGAGTCGCTCCGCCCCGGGCGGCGGCTCGGTTTCGATGTAGCCGCTCACATATCGAGCAGCAAGGCCGATCGACCGCAGCGCTCCAATAGCGAGATGGGCAAAGTCTTGACAGACGCCCCGGCGGTGCAAGACGACATCGGCAATCGGTGTCGAGATTTCAGAGAACGTCGGATCGAAGTCAAAACCCTCATTGATCGCTTCGCACAACCGGCGAGCGCCATCGATCACGCCGAGCCCCGACGCGAACGATGACCGAGCGAGTTCACTCAGCGCGTCACCATTCGCCGCCAAGTCGATAAACGACGACGAGGCAAGGAATGGTCGAACGTCGAGCGCAGCATCCCCATCGATCGTCGACATCATCGCCGCCACGTCCTCCCACGGCGTGTCATCACTTGGTGCCGGAGCGTCGTCGAGATCGACAATGGCGATCGACTCGATGACCGAGGAATCGTGCGCACGATGGACCCCGAACTGCAGCACGCGATTGCCCCACTGGTCGTTGCGCTCGTCTTGCTCATCGGGCTCAGGCAGTGCAGTGACCTCGGCCGATACCACCCGCTGACGAAGGGTTGACCGCGGCGTCACCATCGCCACGGAATACCCGTCAGTCATCGACGCTCCATAGCGATACTCGGTTCGGTGCACGACCCGATAGCGCCGAGTCATCGTCCCACACCCGACATCGGCACCGGATCGGTCGGTGCCGAGAACCACCGCGACACCACACTCATATCAAGCGCATGGAGCAGTCCGCTGAGCGAGGCCGGGTCGATCGTGGCGCCCACCGCGGCGAGCAACTTACGCCCGTCGTCCCAGTTAATGGCGTCTGCATGGCGCGCGACCGAGGTCAACGAGGAACGAACTGAACGGGGATTGGCCGCGTCATCGACCACGAGCGAAACCGCAGCTCGACGCTCCACATCGCTGCGGTGTCGACGCCGATAGGCAACCAAACTCTCACAACCCGCCAGCGTGATCTCCGCCGCCCATGCGGCAGGGCTTCCTGCGATGAGCGGCTCGCCCGCCCCCGGGGTGAGGCCCGCCGACACCAGTCGATAGGTCAATGATGCGCGTTCGAGTCGACGACCGAGATCGCCAATACGCCACGCTGGACCTCGAACGGTTGATTCGTTCCACAGGCCTGCGAGCGCCGCAAAGTCGACGAGAAGCCCATCGAGACGATCAACATCAAGCCGCGTCGAAGCCAAGGACGATCGCACGTGGGCCAGATGTGCCAAGAGGCGACCGGCCGTTGTCGACAGGTACTCACGCACGGTGATTGCCTCGCTCAACACCGAACCAATCTGACGCGAGAGTTCACTTGTGGCGGCATCAACCGCTGTCGAATAGTCGCTGATTCCACCATCGACATCCATGTGAGCCGCTGTTGCGTTCGGTGCGATCAGTGCCCGCAGCATCGCCGCTGCACGCTCTGGTCGACGCTCCGCATCGACGTGCATCAATCCGGGATCCTCATCAAATGATGCGGCGACCGCACGAAGCACACGAGTAATGGTTTCGGCTCGTTCCGCCGCACGGTTCATCCAGTGCAGAGAGTCGGCAACACGGGTCGGCACCGAGGCGCCAAAATCGACTTGGGGCAGCACCCTGCTCGGCATTGGCCGAACGGGAACCCCAAGTGCCCAGACGTCTTTGGCCACACCTGCGGTGGGATTTGCCGGATCGTCACCAGGAGCGAGCACTCGACCCGATCCGCCCGGCAAGACCGTGACACGTTCACCGTCATCAACGGCAAACATACGGATCACCACCGGTGCTTCGATCGGACCGTCATCGCCGACCATCGGATGCATTCGGGGCGACACACCACCCTCAGGGAGAGTGCGCAAGGCTGCGCCGAGCGGCGAGGCTGCTGCGATGGCATCCTCGAGATGCCCCGACCTTCCCAGCGCCTCGATGACGCCACTGCCAAATGCGTTGGCCAATGCCACACCGCCCGAACGGCTCGCCGCTACGAGCCCGGGCACCCCAGCAGAGCCCACCGAGGCCACTTGGAGAGGATCAACTCCACCGTCCTCCAGTCGGCGCAGCACGACGTCAACCGGCTCGAGGCCGTCAAGTGTGCGGATCCAGAGCCGCCGCTGACGCACGACCAGATCAGAACCTTCCACAAGATTCACGCCGAGTTGCACCGCGAGGTACGCCTGCTCCACATACGAGGGATGCTCGATGCCACCAGAGAACACGACGAGTCGGGGGCTATCGCTCGATGAGCAGGCCGCAAGCGAAGAACGCATCGCATCGGCAAAGCCATGGAGTGGCGTGACACCGGCTGATGCCATCTCTGCCGGGGCAACGCGGGCCATCACCGACCGGTCGAGCAACGTGTAGCCAATACCGACCGGCGCATCGGTGAGGTCCTGCACGATGTGCCACACGCCGTCGTCCGATTCGATGAGGTCAACGGCATACACGGTCAGCCAGCGGCGCGGTGACGACCCGATCGCCTCTGAGCGAAATGATCCAGAGCCGTACAGCGCTTCCGCGGGCACGGCGCCCGAGCGGATCAACCCACCATCACCATAGAGATCAGCCAACACCACATCGAGCGCCCGCATCCGCTCCGCTATCGAGGTGGCAAGCCACTCATGCACCGCCCGACCCATCGTGATCGGGATCGGATCAAGCCGCCACGGGCGACTCGTTGCCGACGTTGAGCGGCCATCGGCCCGCACCGGCAAATCGTGGACCAGATGGCCAGCACCCTCTGCTTCAAGCAGGCGATCGGCGCGTTCGCGCCACGCGCTCAGTCGCGCGGGGTCGCTCAGCACGTCATGCAAAGGGGTGTCGGACATCACCATGTGAAGAACCTTGCGATGATGGCACGATCGAGGTCCGCAATCGCCACTTGAAGGCGGTCCATGTCCGCATCGATTGCCCATCCATCATGGGCGTCTGGGTCGCAGGCATCAAGAGCCGCTACGACCTCGCCCACCTGAGCAATGACACCGGCAGGATCTGGAAGCGCCAGCACTTCGGCCTGAATACCGACGAGGCAACTGCGCACCGATCTCGGGAAACCCTCGTGAAAGAGCAAGAACCGCAACACGTCGCTCGACTCGATCGGGCCACGTACGGCGCGTTGATACATCTGCAGTGCCGAGACAGAGCGAAGGACACCCATCCACTGCACCTCATCAAGTCCATCGAGAGGGGACCGAAGGAGGGCGGCTGCCCGCACACCGAGGACCCGCGTCGTCATGTCGGCACGCTCGACAAGGCGGCCAAGCCGCCACATATGCCAGGCGGCATCACGGGTCATCGTCGATTCCAATACCCCATCGAGTCGGCGGCTGATCTCAATCACTCGTGACAGGAACCAATCCCGGGTCCGTCGTCCGACCGCTCGTGTGGCCTCATCGCGTGATAGCTGCGCGAGCTGGTTAATCGCTTGCCACGCTTCGCGCGGCATGACCTCACGAGTCGTGCGCAGGTTCTCGCGGGCGAACTCAATCGTCGACACAATCGAACCAGGGTGTGACCGGTCGGCAATGAGGCGATGCAGCACGGCTTGCTCGCCCCGGTCGCCCGCATCATCGGTCAGCGGCGGCTCACCGGTGATCGCGACCAATGGCCCCCATGTCAAACCTGCAGCAACTGGGAAGTCGACATACAAGTCGCCAAACGCTCGCAGCACACGCGCCGTGTCCTCAGCACGCTCGATGTAGCGGGCACCCCAGTACACGCGATCAGCGACTCGAGAGAGCAACGCCATCAGGTGTCCATCCGATCGACGTCAACCACCCAGGTGTCTTTGCTGCCACCACCTTGGGAGGAATTCACGACGAGCGATCCCTCCGGTAGCGCCACTCTGGTCAGGCCGCCAGGTGTCACGAATGATCGTTGACCGGTGAGGATGAACGGACGGAGGTCAACGTGACGTGGTGCCACTTCGTCATCGCTCACGATGGTCGGTACCGTCGACAACGCAAGGATCGGTTGTGCGACCCAATTGCGCGGATCCGCTTCAATCGCCGCAGCGCACTGACGCAGCGTTGCGTCGTCGGCACGATCGCCGATGACGATGCCATAGCCACCCGATTCGTTTGCGGGCTTGACGACGAGTTCTCGCAGATTGTCAAGCACGTGCCGACGTTCATCGGCATACATGCACCGCCATGTCGGCACGTTGGGGATGATCGGTTCTTCGCCCATGTAGTAGCGGATGATGTCGGGAACCCAGGCGTACACGACCTTGTCATCAGCCACGCCTGCGCCTGGCGCATTGGCAATCGACACAGCCCCATTGCGCCACGCTCGCATGAGGCCAGGGACGCCAATGAGCGAGTCAGATCGAAACACCTCTGGGTCGAGGAACAGATCGTCAATCCGCCGGTAGATCACATCGACCGGTGTCAACCCTTCGATCGTCCGCATCGACACCACATCGTCGGGCCCGACCACAAGGTCATCGCCCTCGACGAGTTCGGCACCCATCCGTTGTGCGAGAAACGAATGTTCGAAATACGCCGAGTTAAAGACCCCAGGGGTCAGCACTGCGACCTGCGGGTCGCGCCGACCATGTGGTGCGATCGAGGTCAACAGACGGTTGAGTTCGTCGGTGTAGTTATCGACTGGTCTGATGCTCTGTCGCTCGAACAGATCCGGGAATACACGCTTCGTGACCGCACGATTCTCCAGTACGTAACTGACCCCAGACGGCACCCGCAGGTTGTCCTCGAGCACATAGAACTCGCCGTCGTCATGACGCACCAGATCAGAACCGGAGATGTGCGCCCACACCCCATGCGCGGGATGCACACCGCGACACTCTGGCCGATAGTTCACCGAATCTGCGAGTAGCTCCGCAGGAAACACCCCGTCAGTAATGATCAGTTGGTCGTTGTAGAGATCATCGATGAATGCGTTGAGCGCCCGAAGACGTTGAACGAGCCCCGCCTCAACCCGATTCCACTCATCGCCATCGATAATCCGCGGAATCACATCAAAGGGCCACGCCCGATCGATGTTGTCACCATCGCTGTAGACGGTGAACGTGATACCCATCGTCTGAATCTCGGCCTCTGCCGCACGTTGGCGTTCGATCAGGCCGCGAATCCCAAGGTCGTGCAGCAACTGATCCAACATGACCGACGATGGACGCAGACGCCCGTCGGATCCATGTCGTTCGTCCATGGGAGAACGTTACGCCGTGACGCCATCTCATCTCGGCGCGCACGATGACGTCACGAGGGTGTAACGAATCGTGCTAGCGGCGCTCGGCGCGGGGCAGTTGAGTCCACAGCACCGCAATACCGACCAGTGCAATCAACGCGGCGCCAGCAAAGCCGGCACGTTTGCCGTTGAGTTCGGCGATCGTGCCGAGCAGTAGACCGCCGGTGATGCCACCGATCTCAAAAAACGCCGTGAACGAACCAACCGCCGAGGCCCGCTCCCGCTCGGGCACCGACTCAACGACGGCCGCCATCAATGGCGGATAGTTGAACGCCATCGCAACGCCAAACACCACCGCCGCCACCCACAACGCCCACACTGCTGGCACCAGCGCCAACAGCACCATGCCGATCGTCATTGCGCTGAGCGCCACGGTCACCATCGGGTGCGCTCCGATCACATTGGGGAGTCGCGCGGCGGCGATACGCAACAGGAGGCTCGTCGAGCTGTACACGAGGAAAAGCCCACCCGCGCTGCTCAACCCCACCGATCGAGCGTGATCGGGAATGAAGGCTCCAAATGCCGAGAACGCCGCGAGTGTGCACATCAGCACGAGGCCTGGTGCGAGTGCTGCTCGATGAAACAACGGCGCCCGCTCATCGTTGGCAGCGGAACGACGATCAACGCGCGGTGGCACCAACCGCGTGGCTGCAGCCGCAGCAATCGCGAAGCATGCCGACACGATGAACACCAACTGGTAGCGATCACCAGCGAGTATCCACTCGCCCAGCACCGGGCCAAGACCAATACCCGTGTACACCGCGACCGAGAGGTAACTCGCGCCCTCAGCGATGCGTCCGTCGGGCGACAAGTCAGCCACCAGCGTTGCTGCAGCCACGAAGATCGCCGCCTCGCCAAGACCCATCAGCGAACGCAAGATCAAAAACACGGTGAGATTGGGCGCAAGTCCAGCGAGCACCCCGGCCCCTCCTGCCATAACCGCGCCGGTGGTCATCACCGAGCGACGGCCGCGCCGATCACTGACGCGACCAATGAATGGTCGGGCAACGACGGCCGCAACCGAGAACGCTGCAATCGACAGGCCAATCCCGATCTCGCCGCCGCCGAGTTCGAATTCGACAAACCGAGGGATGGCGACGAGCGCCGTTCCGACGTACATGAAGAACAACAGCATCGACCCGGTGACCGCCACGAAGGGGACAGTGACCAGTCGGGCAGGCGCGGTGGGTTCGGTTGCCGTGATCGGGGGGTTCACGTGAAGCGCTACTGCAGATCAGCCGGGTTGAGGTTCTTTGGGGAGTCCCAACACACGTTCACCGACGATGTTGCGCTGTATCTGGCTGCTGCCACCCCAAATCGTCTCCGACCGCGAGAAGAAGAACGCCGACATCATCGGGCTGACCGGGTAGCCGGCACGCCGACGCTCACGCATCGCCCCCGGCCACGAACCAACAGTCGGGCCCGAGTCGACGAGCATCGCATCCGCACCGAAGATGTCGAGTGCGAGTTCCATCGCCGCCTTATGCATCTCTGACCAGAACATTTTGTTCGTCGCTCCGAGCGCGATGGTTCCCATGTCGCGCTTGCCCGACAGGGTTGCTGAGAGATTCCGCAAACCGTTGATCTTCAGGATCTGAATCTTGGTGTGGAACTCCATGAGTCGCTGGCGGATCGTCGGTTCGTCGATGCGCCCGTTCTCACGAGCGGTCTCGACGAGCAGGCGGAACTCCTCTTCGAATCGGCGATAGCCGGTGGTTGCTGACTGCCCGCGCTCGAAGGCAAGCGTCGAGTTGGCAACCTTCCAGCCGTTGTTGACCCCGCCCACAACGTTGTCTTTCGGGCACTTCGCATCGGTGAAGAACACCTCACAGAACTCGGCGGTGCCATCGGGCTGGGTGATGCCTCGCACCTCGACGCCGGGCTGGCGCATCGGTACCAACAAATACGAAATGCCGGCGTGCTTTGACGCATCGGGGTCGGTACGCACGAGCAAGAAGCAGTAGTCAGCGTGATGACCCTGTGTGGTCCAGACCTTCTGGCCGTTGATCACCCACTGATCGCCGTCGAGCACTGCAGTGGTCTTGAGACTGGCCAGGTCAGAACCCGAGTTCGGCTCAGAGAAGCCCTGGCACCAGCGGGTTTCGCCCTTCAAGATCCCGGGGAGGAACTCTTTCTTCTGCTCCTCGCTCCCCCACTGCAACAAGGTGGGGCCGACCAGCGTGTCGCCAAAGAAGTCGCCTCGCATCGGTGCTTTGGCACGAGCGAACTCTTCGGCCAAGACCACTCCTTGCATCGTCGAGAGACCCTTGCCACCGTACTCAGCAGGCCATGTGGCGCAGATCCAACCGCCGGCAAAGAGCTTCGCCGGCCAGGTTCGGTTGAACTCGGCGCGGTCAGCGTCGCTCATTTCGAAGCCGGGTTCGAACCAGCCAGCGGGCAGGTTCTGCTCGAGCCAGACGCGGATTTCGGAGCGGAACTCCTCAGCTTCGGTGGGGTAGGTCAAGTCCATTCCCTGATTCTGCCCGAGGATGGCTACCAAGCGGTAACCGACCGACGAAACAGACCGTTCACATCGCTGCGACACCGACGTCATGTCGGGGAGGAAGCCTGTGGTCATGGAACCGGGAACCCACGATGCGCTCAGCCCCCAAGAACTCGCGGTGTATCGGGCCCTCCTTGCGCGACGCGGTCGTGTGGTGAGTCGGGCCGAACTCGCCCGTTCAGCCGCCATTGCCGACTTGAGTGACCGTCGATGCGACTCGTTGATCGTTGGCATCAGGCGCGCCGTAGGCGCCGAACAGATCGTCACCGTGCGCCGTCGCGGTTGGATGCTCGTGGCCTGAACCGGCACAAACCCGTCACGAACTGGAAACACTCGGGCGACATCGACGAAAAACGATGGTTCTACCTTCACCGTCGTCCGGTGGGCAGCGTGGCCGTTCGGACATCTATCCCCTACCCACCCAACCCTGAGGAGGTCCCGTGCGCACTCGTGCACTTCGCATCATCTCCGGCCTTGGCGGGACGCTGGCGCTGCTTGCGATTACCCCCAACGTCGGCTTTGCCCAAGAGCTCACCCCTGACGATGTTCAGGTTGTGCTCAACAACATCTGGGTGTTCATCGCCGGAATTCTGGTGTTCTTCATGCAGGCAGGCTTCGCGCTCGTCGAGGCTGGCCTGACCCGAGCGAAGAACGTGGTCAACATCTTTGCCAAAAACATGTCGGACGCCGTCGTCGGGATTTTGGCGTTCTTCGCTACCGGTTACGCATTCGCGTTCGGTTCTGGTGGTTCGAACCTCATTGGTTCCGGCAACTGGTTCCTCACCGGCTACGACGATTATTCGGCATTCGACGGTGGTCTCAGCCCAGCGACGACGTTCTTCTTCCAGGCCGTCTTCGCCGCGACTGCGGTCACGATCGCATCCGGAGCGATGGCAGAGCGCACGAAGTTCAGCGCCTATCTCGTCTTCAGTCTCATCATGTGCGCCTTTATCTATCCGGTGGTCGTCCACTGGACATGGGGCGGAGGACTCATTGCCAACATGTCGATCGGCGATGCCGTCTATTCCGACTTTGCAGGCTCGGCAATCGTGCACATGACCGGTGGCGTTGCCGCCCTCATGGGGGCGCTGTTCCTCGGCCCACGCATTGGCAAGTACGGCCCCGACGGCAAGCCTCGGGCGATCCCGGGTCACAACATCCCGTTTGCCGTTCTCGGAGTATTCATCTTGTGGCTCGGCTGGTTCGGCTTTAACCCCGGGTCGGAACTCGCGGCTGATCAGTACGTGATGAGCGTCGGTGTCAACACGATGCTCGCAGCTGCGGCAGGAGCACTCTTCGCCGCCATCACCATCTGGTTCAAGGCGGGCAAGCCCGATCTCGCCATGATCGGCAACGGAGCACTTGCGGGCCTCGTGGCGATCACCGCTCCGTGCGGTGCCGTCGATCCGCTTCCTGCGGCCATCATCGGTGCGGTTGGCGGCGTGCTCGTCGTGTTCTCCGTGTACTTCTTCGATGCGGTACGCATCGATGACCCGGTCGGCGCCATCTCAGTCCACGGCGTTGTCGGCATGTGGGGAACGCTCTCGCTTGGTCTCTTCGCCAAGTACGACGATGCCTTCCTCGGCCGGGAAAACGCTGGTCTGTTCTACGGCGGTGGGGTTGATCAGTTGCTCATGCAGATCGTGATGGTGCTCATCATCGCCGCTTGGGTCGCGATCACGACCGGCATTCTCTTCGGGATACTGAAGGCCACCATCGGTCTGCGCGTGAGCGCCGAGGAAGAGGTCCAGGGACTCGACGTACTCGAGCACGGACTGCAGGGTTACGCCAACGACTCCACCTCGGTGGGCGTCTGAGAACGAAAGGACACGAGAAGACATGAAACTCATCACTGCAGTCATCAAGCCGTTCAAGCTCGACGACGTGAAGGATGCTCTCAAGGCAATCGGAGTGGCCGGAATGACGGTCACCGAGGTCCGTGGTTTCGGCCGTCAAGGAGGTCACACCGAGACCTACCGCGGCGCCGAGTACCAAATCGACTTCGTTCCCAAGGTCAGCCTCTCGGTCGTCGTCGATGATTCGGTTGCCGATCAGGTCGTTGACACCATTGCCGCCGCGGCGAACTCAGGAAAGATCGGAGACGGAAAGATCTGGGTTACCGGGGTCGACCGTCTCGTACGCATCCGCACGGGCGAGGAGGGTGCGCAGGCCGTTTGACGCTGCCATCGCCATCCCGAGCCCGTTCCGTGCGGGGTAGGGGCACCCCCGGGTCACATCGCTGTGGCCCGGGGGTGTGTGTTTTTCGGGACCGAACACAGCCGAAACACGCACGTAACACTCGCTGCCTACGTTCCGGCAAATGATTGATACCGGTGACACCGCATGGGTGCTGATATCGGCTGCCCTCGTGCTCTTCATGACCCCCGGCCTCGCGTTCTTCTACGGCGGCATGGTGCGGTCTCGCCACGTCCTCGCGATGTTGATGCAGAACATCTTCGCGATGGGCATCATCAGCGTCATCTGGTCTGGCATTGGCTACTCGCTCGCCTTTGGCGGCGTTGGGGCATTCATCGGCGACCTCAGCCACGCCTTCCTCTCAGGAGCCGATGGCACCTCGGGAACGATTCCTACGATGGCCTTCGTCGCGTTCCAGATGATGTTCGCGGTCATCACCCCCGCCCTCATCACCGGTGCCACCGCTGACCGGTTGCGCTTCGCCTCGTATGCGGTACTCATCGCTGTCTGGACGCTCGTTGTGTACGTGCCGGTGGCGCGTTGGGTGTGGAATCCAAACGGATGGATTTTCTCGATGGGGGCGCTCGACTTCGCCGGTGGCGCAGCGATTCACATCAATGCCGGTATCGCCGCTCTCGCGGTGGTGCTGGTGATTGGCAACCGTCGTGGTCACGGCTCCGAAGCAATGCCCCCGCACAATCTCCCGTTCACCGTGCTCGGCACCGGGATCTTGTGGTTCGGGTGGATCGGCTTCAACGCTGGCTCTGCGCTCGCAGCCAACGGCATTGCGGCCCAGGCGGTGGTCAACACTCATCTCGCAGCAGCGGCCGGCATGCTCGGCTGGCTCGCCATCGAACGCCTCAAGGCCGGACACGCCACCACCCTCGGCGCAGCCTCAGGAGCGGTTGCGGGGCTCGTTGCGATTACGCCGTGTGCCGGGTTCGTCGGCGGCGCTGCACCACTCATCATCGGCGGCGGTGCCGGGATCATCTGCTATCTCGCATTGGGATTGAAGTCGCGATTCTCATTCGATGATTCCCTCGACGTGATCGCCGTGCACCTCGTGGGTGGTCTTGTCGGCACGATCCTGCTCGGACTCTTTGCTGATACGGGCGTGAACGCCGATGGTGCCGATGGCGTGCTGTTCGGCGGTGGGGTCGAGCTGCTGATCGACCAGACCGTGGCTGCACTCGCCGTACTCGCCTATTCATTCATCGTCACCTTTGCCATCGCCAAGGTGATCGACCGGTTGATGGGTCTGCGAGTGGATCCCGTCGACGAGGCAATGGGCCTCGACCAGAGTCAACACGCGGAGTCGGCGTACCAACCGTGACTTCCTATGAGGCATGATGTGGTCATGTTGCTCGTGACCGCGGTCATCAAACCCTTCAAGCTCGACGAGGTGAAGGACGCCCTGAAACAGCTGGGTGTTGCCGGCATGACGGCAACCGAGGTGCGCGGGTTCGGCCGTCAAGGCGGCCACACCGAGACGTACCGCGGTGCGGAGTACCGAATCGATTTCGTGCCAAAGGTCGAACTGCAACTCGTGGTCGACGATGGTGCTGTCGACGCCGTGGTCGACGCGATCCGCACGGCCGCAGCAACTGGTCAGATCGGCGACGGCAAGATTTGGGTCACCACGGTCGAGCGCTTGGTGCGTATTCGAACGGGCGAGGAAGGGCCCGCGGCGATCTGAGCACCGCTCTTACTCGTCGCGATCGCCTAGCGTCACGTTCATGACGACCGATGCCCCCGCACGCTGGACCGCACAGTGGAAGGAACTCAAGGCAGAGGTCATCGACCCAGGCCTATGCACGGGATGCGCCGGTTGCGTGGTCACCTGTCCGCATGACGTGATCGGTTACGAGCACGAAGAGGGCAAATACATCCCGTTCCACCTCGAAGAAGAACTCGGTCCAGACAACTGCGTCCACGGTGAGAAGGGTTGCACCACGTGCACCCGTGCGTGCCCGCGGTTCCGTGCATGGGAGCCATCAGCCGACATGCACCTCTTCGGCCGGACCCGTGAGCCCGACGAGATGGCCGGTATTTGGCAACAGTTGTTGCTCACGCGAGCCAGCGATGACATGGTCCACAAGATGGGCCAGGACGGCGGTCTGGTCTCCGCGATGTTGATCTGGCTGCGAGAGCACGACTACATCGATGCCGCACTCGTGTCGGGTGTTGAAGATGACGACCGCTGGAAGGCGAAGCCCGAAGTGGTCACCACGCGTGACGAGATTTTGGCGACAGCCGGCAGCCGTTACACGTATTGCGCGAACCCACTCGCGCTGCGCGACGCCAAAGCAGCGGGCCACGATCGTCTGGCGCTCGTCGGCATGGGATGCCAGACATCGTCACCGCCCACGATGTGGGACCGTCGTGCCGGAAAGGTGTCAAAGCCGTTCCTGTTCAACATCGGCTTGTTGTGCTCGAAGACCTTCGACGACGCCATCTTCTCCGAACTGTTCGAGGCCAAGTACGGACTCGCCAAGCAGGACATGGTGAAGATGAACATCAAGGGCGCCTTCCAGATTTGGATGAAGGATGGCTCGTATCACGAGATCGATCTCAAGGAATGCCATCAGTGGACGCGGCGCGGCTGCATGCACTGCCCCGACTTTGCTGCCGAGCACGCCGACGTCTCAACCGGTGGTATCGGCGAGGACAACGACTGGACGCTCACCATCGTGCGCACCGACTTGGGGGTCGAAGTCATCAACCGCATGATTGCCGACGGATCGATTATCGCCCGCCCAGCTCAAGAGGACGAGAAGGCGATGAAACTGCTGCGCATGTTGTCGATCGTGAGCCGTCGGCGTTGGCCCAAGGACGCCGATCCCGCACCCGCCATCGGCGTGCCGCCACCCAAGAAGAAAGCTGCCGCCCCTGCGCCGACGCCGGCGAGCTGACGTTCAGCCGCCGAGACAGCCGGCCAGATCAGCCGAGAACGTGTCGAGCACCATCTGATCCTCGCTCGATGCGATGGCTTCGACCTCGAGTTCGGTCATCGCCTCCACCTTCGCTGTCATGCACGCTTTGACACTGTCAGGCTGATCGAGGGTGGCAATCATCTCCAACGCCACCAAACGGGCCGGCGGCGGGCTCGAGCAGCCGACGGTGCCCATCGCTCCGAGCGCAACGGCGACGGCGGTGATAACGAGACGAGACCTCACGATCATCGGAGGCTATCGGCGATCGCCACGGCTCGGCCGAGGACCGCATCGAGCATCGGTTCTGTCAGCCGACCGGTGAAGGTGTTCTGCTGGCTCGGGTGGAACGAACAGATGAGCGCTGGCCGCTCATCTGTCGCCGGGACTTCAACGCCGTGACCAAAACGCGGTCGTGGCCGAACCGCGAAATGACGACATGCCGCCTCGTAACCAAACGCCCCAAGGCACACCACCACCGCGCACCGCTCCAACAGGTCGAACTCTCGCTGCAGGAAAGCCGCACAGATATCGCGTTCGTCAACCGACGGCTTATTCGCAGGCGGGGCGCAGCGCACCGCGGCGGTCACCCATGCGTCTCGAAGTTCGAGGCCATCGCCACGCGCCACCGACGTCGGTTGATTCGCAAGACCAACCGTATGCATCGACCGGAAGAGCCAGTCGCCACTTCGGTCGCCGGTGAACACCCGTCCAGTTCGATTGGCACCATGCGCCGCCGGGGCAAGACCCAGCACGACAATGCGAGCGTCAGGGTCACCAAAGCCGGTAATCGGACGGCCCCAATACTCCTCATCCCGGTAGGCCGCTCGCCGCTCAAGGGCGACCTGCTCTCGCCATTCGACGAGGCGAGGACACGCCCGGCATCCGACGATGTCAGCGGCGAGCGCCGCGAATCCCGAGCGACGACCGGGATCCTCGTCGATGCACGTCATGACGTCGGACAGTAGGTTGGAACGGCGATGGCAGCGAAGTCCACCCCCCGTCGGCGTCAAGCCGATCGTCCCGCGACGACGGTGATCCTCGTTCGGCATGGCAACACACCAACAACCGGCAAAGTGCTGCCCGGTCGCGCCAAAGGCCTACACCTGTCCGATGTTGGACGCTCGCAAGCCGAAGCGGCTGCCGATCGCATCGCTGCCCTCCAGCGCGTTGACGCCATCTACTGCTCGCCTCTCGAGCGAGCCCGCGAGACTGCCGCCCCAATTGGGCGACGGCGTGGCATCAAGCCGATCGTCGAGCGCGGCTTACTCGAGTGCGACTTTGGCGATTGGACAGGCGCAGAACTTGCCACCTTGATGAAGCTGCCAGAGTGGTCCACTGTTCAGCGGGCCCCTTCAACGTTCCGATTTCCCGGCGGCGAGAGCTTCACCGAGATGCAGGTTCGAATCGTGTCGGCACTCGATCGCCTTCGTTTGGCACATCCGGGCGGCACCGTGGTCTGCGTGTCACATGCCGACCCGATCAAAGCAGCGGTCGCCCACGCTGTTGGCACCCACCTCGACTTGTTCCAACGAATCGTCATCTCGACCTGTTCGATCTCTGCGCTCACGTGGACGGCACACGGACCGGCAGTGCTCGCTGTCAATTCGACCGGCGGACCGATCGGGGATTTGGCGTTGTCATGAGCAGTGACCCGATCGACGAACGACTCGACGATGTCGATGTGTTCACCACTGGCACCGTGGGCAAGCCAGGCGCTCGAGTGTTCTTCTTGCACATCCGCAGCGGCGGCCGTCGATTCGACCTGAAATGCGAAAAAGCGCAGGTCGCTGCGATTTCGAAGTATCTCGATGATGTGCTGCAAGACCTGCCACCGCCCGACGATCGACCGATGCCCGCAGCGATGGACATGACGCCACCAGTTGGCAACGGCTTCATCCTTGGCAGCATCGCCCTCGGGTACGACGCCCACGGCGACCGCGTCGTGCTGCAATTTGGCGAGGTCGGCGGACCCGATGATGACGACGATGACGATTCGTTCGACGAAGGCGCAACCGGCATGATTCGCATCGCGGTGACGCGCGGGCAAGCGGCCGCATTCAGCGAACGCGCCGAGCAGGTCGTCGCCGCCGGTCGCCCACCGTGTCGCTGGTGTGGTGGCCCGATCGACCCCGATGGGCATCCATGTCCTCGAATGAACTGATCGACCAAGTCGCATTTCTCGAGTCGGCTGAGGTCGAGATTGAGGGACGCATGCCGTGGAGTTCAAACGCCACGTTTGCCGTCATCATGCGGGCGGGCGAGTCAGAACACCGAGCGATTTACAAACCGCTGCGTGGCGAGCGGCCGCTGTGGGATTTCGAACCCGGGTTACATCGTCGCGAGCGGGCTGCATTCATGCTCAGCGAGGCGCTCGGGCTTCACGTCGTGCCAACCACGGTGTTGCGTGACGGCCCCTTTGGCGAGGGGTCATTTCAGTGGTTCGTCGATGCCGACCACAGCGAGCATTACTTCACCATCCTTGAGCAACGAGCGGATCTGGCCCAACGATTGCGCGACATCGCGGTGTTTGACATCGCAGCAAATAACACCGATCGCAAGAGCGGCCACTGTCTGCTCGCTGACGATGACGTGTGGGCGATCGACAACGGTTTGTGCTTCGCAGCACCATTCAAACTGCGCACGGTGATCTGGGATTTCGTGGGTGAACCGATTCCCGATGCGGTGATAGCGGCACTGCAGCGCATCGCTGATGAGCCGGGAGCAGCGTTGCGCGATCTTCTCGCTGCCGACGAGATCGATGCCATGCGACATCGTTGTGACCGGTTGGCGAGTGCGGGTGTGCTTCCCGAGGACGACACCGGCGGGCAGCGCTACCCGTGGCCGCTGGTGTGAGCAACGGAGGACGTATGGACGAACCAGTACGTGACGACGTGCTCGATGAGCGAGTCCATCGGGCCGATCTCGACGATCTGGTGCGCCTTGTCGATGACCGCACTGCGAGCCGTGACTGGGCGGGTTTGTTGCGCGCCCGCGACCGCTGCGCCGCGGCCGTGGCGACCGGACGTCAGTTGTGGCCCGTCGCCACATTGGCCGAGTACCGCCTGGCACTGTGGGCGCCCGATGAATGGTGCGCCGCCGTCCTCGATGAAGCATCCGGCCGTTTCACCCCTGGACCATTGAGCGAAGTCGCTGCAATCCACCACACATGGAGTGGTCTCGGCCCGCTACTCGCACCTGGACCGACCGCCACCTACTTCGCCCACGAACGAGCGCTGCGCGGCGAGGCGATATCCGACGAGGCCATTCAGTCACTCGTGCCAGTGATCGATATTCCGCCTCGGTGCGCGATATGGGAACCCTCATACGCCGTTGCGAACTACGACGACGACGGCGCTCACGTCGATCGACCAGCGCTGCCAGCGGTATTCAGCGAGGTCACCTTGCCGCCAGCCTCGCCCGACCGTCGGGTCGATGATGACGACACCACACTTGCGTTCGCTCAACTCTTGGAGACGTGGACCGAGCGCTCAAATGGCAGGGTCGAATCGATCTGCGTCGAGGGCGGACATCTCGCCGCCATTGCGCTCACCGGTGCGACAACGGCCCGTGTCGCCGCGATCGACACTCACGATGCACTCGCGCTGTTGGCGTGGGCTGGCGCAACCGGCGGGGCCCATGGTCGCCGTCGTGGCGCTGCGGTTGGCCGATTCGGCACCTGGTGGCTACTCGCCGCGATCACCGATCAGCTCGAGAACTGGCCACCGTCCAGCGCTGAACTCGGCGCAGCAGTGCAATCGCTCTCGTGGTGGGCCTGGGACGCGCACGAGCCGGACAGCGGGTGGCGTGTCCGGCTCGTCGTGTCGTCCGTCAACGACGGACTGTCGTGGGTGTTCTCAGCCGACGATGTCGACTGATCAGGAACGGGCGCGCAAGGCCTCAATCAACTTCGGCAACACCTTGTGCACGTCGCCGATGATGCCGAGGTCGGCCACACCGAAGATCGGTGCTTCGGCATCCTTGTTGATCGCAATGATGTTCTTGGAGCCCTTCATGCCCACCATGTGCTGGGTGGCGCCCGAGATGCCCGCTGCGATGTAGACGTTGGGCTTGACGACCTTGCCGGTCTGGCCGACCTGCATCGAATAGGGCACCCAGCCAGCGTCGACGATGGCGCGAGACGCACCAGCGGCGCCCTTCAGCAACTTGGCGAGGTCGTCGATCATCACGAACTTGTCGGACTCGCCGAGGCCACGGCCGCCCGACACCACCACATCGGCTTCGTCAAGCTTCGGTCCGGTCGACTCCTCGACGTGCACCGCCGTCACCGTGGCACCGGCGGTTGAACCGAGATCGGGAACCGGAGCTGACACGACCGGTGCTGGCGCGCCACCTGCCGACTCAGCGGCAAACGACTTCGGACGAAATGCGGCGAGGTACGGGGCCGAACCCGAGAAGCTCGTGCTGACGAGCGTGTTGCCACCGAACACGGGCGTGGTGACGGTGACCGTGCCACCCTCGACCGAAATATCGGTGTTGTTGGTGAGCACGGTGCGGTCAACCTTGACCGACAGCCGTGCCATCACGTCACGACCCTCATAGTTCTGCGGGAACATGATGAGATCGGGGGCGTTGCCGCCGTCGATGACCGCCTTCATCGCTGCGGCGACGGCCGCACCAGGCAGCGCACCGCCGAGGTCGCCAGTGGCATAGACCGTGGTTGCACCATATTCGCCAAGCGCGCCAGCGATTGCAGAGGCATCACCGCCGACAAACGCCGACACGGTTCCGCCGAGGGAACGTGCCTTGGTGAGGAGTTCGAGGGTGCCCGACGTGGGGGCACCATTGCTGTCTTGTGCGAAGACCCAGATGTTCATTGTCGTGTCCTGTCCTGTCTCGATCGTTGGCGTTGGCTCAGATGACCTTGAGTCCCTCGAGGAACTCGACGATCTTGGCGTAGGTCTCACCGTCGTCTTCGACGACCGTGCCAGCCTGGCGGGCGGGGGCTTGGGTGACCGAGGCGACCGTCTGACCGGCGCCGGCCCAACCGACAGGCGTCACGCCGAGGTCTCCGGCAGTGACGGTCTCGACCGGCTTGGACTTGGCGGCCATGATGCCCTTGAAGCTCGGGTAGCGGGGCTCGACCACGCCTGCCGTCACGCTGACCAGCGCAGGCATTGGGCAGGTCACTTCGTCGTAACCCGACTCGGTCTGGCGGTCGACCTTGAGCGTTGCGCCATCGACGGTGACCTTCTTGGCAAAGGTGACCGATGGAAGGCCGAGCAATTCAGCCATCTGCTCAGGCACGGTGCCGGTGTAGCCGTCGGACGATTCAGTGCCGGCGATGACGAGGTCGGCGCCACCGAGGCGCTGCACCGCAGCGGCGAGAATCTTGGCGGTCGTCAACGCATCCGAACCCGCAAGTGCGGGATCAGAGACGAGCACACCTTGGGCGGCGCCCATCGCGAGTGCGGTACGCATGCCCGACACCTCGCCGTTGGGGGCCATCGATACGAGCGCAACTTCTCCCCCACCGGCAGCGTCGACGAGTTGGAGCGCCATCTCCACGCCGTAACTGTCGGACTCGTCGAGGATCAGCTTTCCGTCCCGCTTGAGCGTGTTGGTTGAGGGATCCAGCTCGCCGGGAAGCGCCGGATCAGGAATCTGCTTGACGCATACGATCACCTTCATCCCAACATTGTTACCCGGCGGTACCGACGTCGCCCAACCCGGCTGCAATGGTGCGCTGATACCGTCGGCGACGGTGCGGATCCTGCTGGTGGTCAACTCCTTCGCCTCATCGGTGACGGCGCGCAACACGGTGACCGTTCACCGTGAGTTGAGTCGTGCCCACGACGTCGATGTGGTTGAGACGAATCGCCGCGGGCACGCCATCCGTTTCGCCCAAGACGCGGCCCGACGAGAACTCGATGCGGTGATCGCATTTGGCGGCGATGGCACCTTGAACGAGGTCGCCACCGGGGTTGCCGGGTCGGGTACGGCGCTCGGTGTGCTGCCGGGCGGCTCCACCAACGTGTTCGCTCGAACGATCGGCATGCCCAATGATCCGGTGGCAGCAGTCTGGCCGTTGATGGCCGGTCTTCGCGCGAATGATCTTCGCCCGATCGGGCTTGGCCGGGTCAACGGTCGCTATTTCTGTTTCCACACCGGCGTCGGATTCGATGCGGCCGTCGTTGCGGCTGTCGAACGGCACGCCTCGCTCAAGCGGTGGTTTGGGCATCCGTTGTTCATCTGGGCGGGCCTCACAACGTGGTGGCGCGGCTATGACCGATCGCGTCCACAGTTCACCCTCCGGGCCGATGACGGCCGAACGTGTGACGAGGGGCGGTTCACGGTGGTGCTCAACACCAATCCATATACCTACTTAGGTAATCGGGCGCTCGATGTCGCACCGTCCGCGGGGCTCTCCAACGCCCTCGTGGCAGTGACCTTTACCGACCTACAGGTGATGACGTTGATTCGGGCGCTCGGTTCGTCGCTGCGTGGCGGCGGCCTTGCGGCCGCTGACGGCGTGCTCGAATGGTCAGCGGTCAAGGGATTGACCATCGAGACCATCGGCGACCGGGGTGTGCCGTTTCAGGTCGATGGCGATCACCTCGGCGACGTGGCGTCGCTTCGGTTTGAACACGTGCCGAACGCGGTCCGGCTCGTGTGGCCGGGTCAGGTCTGAGCTCGACGACCGGCGAGGGCGATATCGGGAACGTTGGTGCAGATGCCATCAATCCCATCGGCCATCAGTTGACGCTGTGTCGCCGGGTCATCGCAGGTCCAGACGTTGACGGAGATTCCGATGGCGTGGGCCCGCAGGATGCGATCTGCGTCGACGTCTCGATAGTTCGGGTGCCAGATGTGGTGGCCGTGGCGAGACGTCATTGCGAGCGCAGCCTCGGCGTCACCAGCGGTGAGATAGGCGGTGCGCGCGGCGGGCAGCACCCGTCGCATCTCGTCGATGGTGGCGAGATCAAAACTCGAGATCAGCCAACGACCTATCGGGTCGGGGCGACGCTCGATCTCTGCCACCACGAGGCCAACCGCGTTGAGGCCCGGATCGTGATCAGGTTCGCTGCGGTGGTTCTTGATCTCGATGTTGACGAATGCGCCTGCACAGGCATCGAGTGCGGTTGAGAGATCAGGAACCGACAAAGGAAGGTCCTCACGTTGGGTCGCGGCGATGAGGCGGCCATCAGCCAGGTGGGCATCGTGATGGATGACGGGCAGACCGTCGAGGGTTCGGCGCACGTCGAGTTCGATCCCATCGGCGCCGAGTTCAACCGCTCGCACGAACGCCTCGACGGTGTTCTCGGGTGCCTGACGGCTGGCTCCTCGATGCGCGATGACCACGGTCACAGCCCGCAACGTAGCCGTGGCGTGGATGAGATAGGGGTCATCTGTCGATGAGATAGGGGTATATCGATCATCCGTAGGTGAACTCGGAATGAACCCTTGCGCACGCCATCGTGCACACCTAGCGTCGAAGCGCCGGGTCAGTACTGATGTACCGAACACCCGGTGTACCCCCTACTCGCGAATCACTCTGAGGAGTCACCATGACGATGACCGGCAGTACCGACGCGCTTTCCATGGCTGACGATTCTTGGAGGGATGCTGCGCTGTGCCGGGACACCGATCCTGAGCTCTTCTTCCCCATCGGCTCGACCGGTTTCGCCATCGTGGCCATCGAAGAGGCCAAGCAAGTCTGTGGTGAGTGTGTGGTCGCCAGCGAGTGCCTTGATTACGCACTCGCCACGAATCAGGACTCAGGAATTTGGGGCGGGCTATCAGAGGAGGAGCGCCGCGACATTCGTCGCCAGCGCGCCGCCGCTGCCCGTGCCGCTCGCGCCGCCGTCTGACGAGGCAGGTTCAGTCGTCGCGGTCGTCGCGCATCAACGCTTCCTCAGCGCGTCGCACAAGTCGGGCCCGTTCACGCGGGTCCAAGGGCCTCGGTGTCGTGACCTCAATCTCGATCTCACCGGTTTCCGGTTGATGCGACTCAATATCGCTCAAGAAAATCACTTCGGTCAGTCCCGAGGTGCCGGCGAGGTCGCGCAAGGTGCTCGACACTTCGTCGGAATCGACGCGCTCGTTGACTCGAAGCCGCAGGGTGGTGGCCGCTGCTTCTTGCGACAGGTTTCTGACGAGATTGAGTGCCGTGTTCGGCACATGTACCGAACCGTTGTCGTCGCGCATCCGGGTGGTGAACAGTCCAACGTGTTCGACCACACCGTTCATCGTTGTACCAACCGGGGTTTCCCATTCGACCCGATCGGCGACGCCGTATCGATCTTCGAAGTGCACCAACAGTCCGGTGAGGTAATCGTTCACTTTGTGCTGACCGCCGATTGCCACGGCCGCACCGAGAAACCCCGCTGACGACAAGAAAAAAGCGGCATCGACGTTCAGCACATGGAACACGACGATCAACGCCACGATCCACACGAGTACCGACACCAAGTGGTTCAACATTCTCGATGCGGCGTCAACGCGCTGCCGGCGGCGTTGCTCCCGCAATGCCGATGAATCTTCTCCGGTCCGACCTGAGCGAACTCGCCATGGCCCGGACTCACGCCGAACCGCGCGGTCGGCAAGATGCCGAACAATTCGTCGCAGCATGACCCCCGACAAACGCGTCAGCAACCACGCCGAGACCACCACGACGGCAGCGATCAGCCATTGCTCCATAGCAGCAGTGTGCCAGAACCAGCCGTGCCGACGAGGTCAGTCAGTCCTCATCGACGATCGGCACGCTCAACGACACGACGGTGCCGCGCTGAGGCCCATCGGCCGCGAGGCCGACCGAGGCAAGGTCATCTGTCGATGCCGGTTCGATGCTGATCGTGCCGGCCAACTCGGTCGTCACGAGTGTCCGCACGATCGATAGTCCGAGCCCAGTCGCTTTCTCGAGGTCGAAGCCACTCGCCACACCGCGACCGTTATCGATCACTCGAATGGACAACTGGTCATCGTGGCCGAGTTCCACCACCACGTCGCCACCCGCGCCCCCGTCACCAAAGGCGTGCTCCACGGCGTTCTGCAAGAGTTCGGTCAAGACCACCGACAACGGCGTTGCGATGCGTGCAGGAATTCGGCCGCCGTCACCGGTCACGGTGAAACGCACCGGTCGATCCGGTGACTGCAGCCCTTCTTCGGCAAGTCGAACCAGCGGTCTCACGATCTCCAAGAACGTCACATCGTCACCCGGCTCGCGCGACAACGCCTCATGCACGAGCGCGATGGTGCGGATCCGACGAACCGACTCTCCAACGGCCGCAACGGCCTCAGGATGCGTCAAACGACGAGCCTGCAGCCGCAGCAACGATGAAATGGTCTGGAGGTTGTTCTTCACCCGGTGGTGGATCTCGCGGATCGTGGCGTCCTTGGAGAGCAACAACCGATCACGGCGACGCAACTCGGTCACATCGCGCACCAACAGCACAGCGCCCGTCACGGCACCATCATCGACGAACGGCACACAGCGGCACAGCAGCGTCGTCTCCGCACCTTGTTCGAACTCTTCGATGACCGGCACCGCCCGCTCGAAGGCCTGTCGGACGGGGCCATCGTGAAAGCCGAGTTCGGCGAGCCGCATACCGACCGGGCCCGTCTGGATGCCGACGCGATGCAGAGCCGAGTTCGCGTTGGGCGAGACGTACTGCACACAGGCATCGCCATCGAGATACATCACGCCGTCGCCGACGCGTGGGGCAGAGCTCGAGTCGCCAACGCGCGACGCTGACGGGAACTCACCAGCCGCGATCATGGCCACAAAGTGATCAAAGATCGTGGTGTAGACCCGTTCGAGTTCGCCGGGGCGACGCCCCGACTGCTCGATCCATTCCTTGGTCAGCACGGCGATGACCTCGCCCTCCCAACGAACCGGGATCGCCAACATCCGAGTCGCATCGACGAGACCTTCAACGTGCATGTCGCTCTCGACCGGCGATCCATCGCGAGCGCATCGGTCGAACACGGCGGTCTCTGCATCGTTTGCGTTCGTGCCGACGAAGTCGGTGGTGAAGATCGTCTGACCTGTGGCCGGGCGAACCTGTCCGATCGTGAGCCACGGCCCGCCGGTGGTCTTCACATAGAGCAGCAAGTCAGAGAAGCAGAAATCAGCAAGCATTCCCCATTCGGACACCAATCGATTGAGGTGTGCGATTTGGTCACGTTCGAGGGCTGTGGTGGTCCGTGCGAACTCCGTGAGCGTCGACATCGTCCCTGAGTTTGCCCGATACGCCCCCTCCGTGACCGACACCATCGCTCCCGATGACTACGGTGTGCGCATGAGCAAGGCAGCGTTCCGCAGTTTTGAAGAGGCCACCGCTGATGATTGGCAGATCATCAAGGGCGAGTTGCCCGTCACCCAGGCCCTCGCAGCCGCCAACATCATCGACCAATTGGCGATGCTGGCTCGCGATGACGGAGGCTTCCCGGTCAACCGTTTGGAGCACTCGATCCAAACAGCGACTCGTGCCATGGAAGATGGTCGCGACGAGGAGTACGTGCTGTGTGCGTTGCTGCATGACGTAGGTGACACGCTCGCCCCGTTCAATCACCCCGACATTGCTGCTGGAATTCTGAAGCCCTTCGTGTCGGAGGCCAACCACTGGATGGTGGCACATCACGGCATCTTCCAGGGCTACTACTTCTGGCATTACATCGGCATGGACCGCAACGCTCGTGAGCCGTTCCGTGGCTCGCCGTATTTCGAGTACACCGAAGAGTTCTGCGCAAAGTACGACCAGACGGCATTCGATCCCGATTACGTCTCAGCACCGCTCGAGACGTTCGTGCCGTTGATCGAGAAGTTCTTTGTACCTCAGACGCCCGAGGCGACCGCTGCATACACCGCAGTGAGGTAACCGCCGCGATCGAACCCGATGGGGTGGTCGACGGCATGTCCCGTTCGGCGCACCTCGCGCACTCGTTTGCCGGTGCCGATTGAGCCTTCGCGGACAGCAGTGGCGAGTTGGTCGGCGTCGATCCGGCTGGAACATGAGGCCTGAACGAGCATGCCGCCATCGGCGGTGACCGCAAGGCCCGCGCGCACGAGGCGTCGGTACGCCGCAAGCGCACGTGGAACGGCAGCCTCGTTCTGAGCGAATGATGGAGGGTCGATGATGACGAGGTCGAAGGTGCGACGCTCACGGCCGAGCCGCTCGAGTACCTCGAACGCGTCGCCGCAGTCGTCGGTGACCTCACAGCGTGCCACCGCCGCAATGTGACGGTTGTGGGCGAGATTGCGCCGTGCGGTATCGAGCGCCGGTTGCGAAATGTCGACCATGTGGACGCTGCGCGCACCGCCTGCTGCCGCCGCCACGCTGAAACCGCCGGTTGATGAGAACACGTCAAGTACCGAGGCCCCGTCGGCCATTGAGCGAACGAGTGCGTGGTTGTCGCGCTGGTCGAGGAAATGACCGGTTTTGTGCCCGGCGATGACATCGGCTTCCATCACGAGTCCGCGTTCGGTGAAACGGATCGGCATCGAGGGCACATCGCCCATGAGCACGGTGCCGTCGGTATGGCTCCCCATTGCAGCCACCCTCCGGGAAAGCCGCAGCACCACTCGCTCGGCCTGTGACTGCTCAACGAGCACGGCGACGATGTCGTCCAGATGCGGGAACCATGCAGCGGTATAGAGCTTGACGACCAACGTGTCGGCGTAACGGTCAACGACGAGACCGGGTAGACCATCGTTCTCGCCGTGTACCCACCGCCAACCGCTGGTGTCAGGATCGTCAACCAGTCCTTGGCGACGGTCAAGGGCTGCAGCGATCCGTGCGGACCACAACGTCGGGCCGACCTCGATCGCACCGCGACCGTGCAGCAATTTCACCCTGATCGGAGAATCTGGGTCCCACAGACCAACCCCAGCGACGCGTCGACGATCATCGAACACGATCGCCACCGAACCCGACGGCACATCGGAGGGCGAGGCTGACGCGATCGATCCGTCGAACAACCACGGGTCGCCGCTACGAACGGCACGTAAACCGGCGGGTGTGACTCGAACGGCCACACGACGCCCGAACGGGGCGTCAGCCACCGAAGCCGATGCGTCGTTCTTCGGGCGAACCGAGTTCGACGTAGGCAATCTTTGACGCAGGCACGGCCACCTGTCGGCCGCGACGGTCATCGAGCCACAACACGTCAGTCGCACCCGAAAGGGCGGCTTCGACGCGGGCATGAAGATCGTCTCGGGCAGCGTCGTCGATCTCTACGGTGATTTCACGGGGGGCTTGGGTCACTCCGATGCGCACGTCCACGCACCCACGGTATCGGCTCAGGCACGCAGCAGGGTGCCGAGGCGACGACCAGCGATGGCAAGTCCGACGCCCGCCATCACCACGAGGTACGTCACATGGCCAACGATGCCCCAACTGGCGTCGCCCAACGCGGCGGCGCGCACGAGCGCAGCGCCGTGATAGAGCGGGCTAATCTGCACGGCCCACGCCCATCCCCCATACGACGAGATCGGATAGAAGGTGGCGGAGAATAAGAACATCGGCAAGGTGGCGGCCGGGATGAACTCAAAGTCGCTCCAGCCACGCATATAGGTGGTGACGGCCATACCCATCGCCGCAAACGCAAATCCGATCAGCACGCACGCCGGCACGGCGAGCAGAATCCATCCGCTCGAGGCCATGCCGAGGGCCACGATGCAGATGAGAAATGCAATCGAATAGAGCAGCCCTCGGGTCAACGCCCACAAGATTTCGCCTGCTGCAACTTCGGTTGGGCTGAGCGGAGTCGCCAGCACGGTCTCGTACAACTTGGCGTGCTTGAGCTTGTAAAAGATGTTCATTGTCGAGTCGTACACGGCACCATTCATCGCCGCGCTTGCCATCAACGCCGGGGCAACAAATTCGGCATAGTCGATCAAGGAACCATCGACGGTCACCTCACCGATCAACGCACCAAAGCCGATGCGGATCGACAAGAGGTAGAACAGCGGCTCGAAGAATCCGCTGACGATGATCATCCACGTACGTCGATACACCATGACGGACCGTTCGACCATTCGGCTCGAACGACGCAAGGTGCCCGGCAGCGCCGGCATGACTCGCACGAGCGCGTTCATCGTTGAATTCTCCGCGCGAACGTGATCTGACACGCGAGGTAACCTGCGGCGACCCAGGCGAGCACCACTGCGATGTGGACCAGCGTGGCGCCAAGCGTCAATGGTCCAACGGTGAGATCACGACAGAGTTGCACCCCATGCCAGAGCGGGGTCACCCATGCGATGGGACGCAACGCGAGCGGCAGCGACTCAATCGGGTAGAACGCACCGCCGAAGAGGAACAGTGGCGTGATGATGAACCTCTGGATTGGCGGAAATGACGTTTCGTCTTCACGGGTGGCAGTCCATGCAGCGAGCGGTGCGGCGAAGGCGAGTCCGACCGGCACCGACATCGCCATGGCGACCGGTACGCCCCATCCGCGAGTTGACGGGATGATCACGAGCGCTGCGCCAACACCCACCGAGCCGATCACGATGCGGGTCGTCCACCACAAGAACAGACCATTGACCACCGACCGCGGCGCAATCGGGGTGACCGCCACGGCATCAAAGGTTCGTCGCCACTTGAAGCCATCGAGGACCGGATAGGTGGCTTCGAACGAACCAGCGGTCATCGCCGCAGTCGCCAACAGTGCGGGTGCGAGATACTGCAGATAGCTGAGGCCGCCAAGCGATGCCGCTGCGTCATTACGGCCGTCGACGAGCGAGCCGACACCGAGCCCCATGCCGAGCAGGAAGATGATCGGCTGGGTGAGGCTGAGCGCGACGGCGGTGCGCCACGCGCGCCATACCGTCATTAATTGCCCTTCCCAGACTCTGATCGCAAACGGTGTTGACATGTGCGTTCAGTCCGTGAGGGTCCGACCGGTCAGCCGCAAGAACACATCCTCGAGCGAACTGCGCCGCACGAGCGACCCAAGTGGATGCACGCCTGCCGCTCGGAGCCGAGCGAGTGCCTCGTCGCCGTCGGGCGTATAGACGAGCACCCGGTCGGGAAGGTCTTCAACCCTCACGGCGAGGTCACCGATGTGCTGCGCGACGCCGCTTCGGTCGCTGGCCGCCAGTCGCAGTTCGAGCACTTCACGGGTGGCGTGCTCGTCAATCAGCCCACGCGGTGTGCCACCGGCGACGATCAGCCCGTGATCCATCACCACGAGACGGTCACAGAGTTGCTCGGCCTCATCCATGTAGTGGGTGGTGAGGACGAGCGTGACACCTTGTTCTTTGAGTTGATAGAGCCGCTCCCACAGCACATGACGCGCCTGGGGATCAAGGCCGGTGGTTGGTTCGTCGAGCAGCAATAACTCAGGACGATTCATCAGGCTTCGGGCGATGGTGAGACGTCGCTTCATCCCTCCCGACAGCGGCTCAACTCGTGAACCGGCCCGATCAGCCAACTTCACGAAATCGAGCAGTTCGCGTGCCCGGTCCCGACACTGTGAGCGAGCAAGGTCGAAGTAACGGCCGTAGATGACGAGGTTCTCTTCAACCGTGAGTTCTTGGTCGAGGTTGTCGGTTTGTGGCACCACACCCATGCGGGCCCGGATAGCTGGACCATTCGTTGCCGGATCCATACCGAAAATGTGAAGTTCACCGCTCGTCACCGGCGACACCGATGAGACCATCCGCATGAGCGACGACTTGCCCGCACCATTCGGACCGAGGAAGCCGAAACATTCACCTCGGGCAACGTCAAAGTCGATGCCGCGCACGGCTTCGAAGTCGCCGAATCGCTTCGTGATCGAACGCGCAGCGATCACCGGGGGGTGCGAGGGGTCAGGCACGGCGAGCGACGCTATCGCTGATGCCACCGACGATGGCGGTAGGTCCACGTCGGTGGGCGTGACTCGGGCGGCGACAACAACAACTCCACGTCATCGTGTCGCTCGAGTGTTCGCAGCAATGCGATCAGTTGCTGGTACTCATCGATGCTCTCGGTTTGGTCGATCACCATGTAGCGCCGCCGACCGACGACCGCGACCAACGGACCAGCGTCGAGGCTTCGGCTGCGGATCTTCATCGCTGGCCGTCCGCGGCTGATGGCGCGTACCGCCGGCCAATCGATCCGGTGCCGACGCAAGAGTGCCCTGCGTTCGATGCCACGAGCGTCGATCCGGCTTGCAATCGGCAGATCGAAGAGCACCACAGCGGCCAGCACGACCCCGACGATGAGCAGCACCGACGGAATCACTCGAAAGCCGACCGACGACGTCGCCCACGCACCAAGCGCGGTCAGCACCGTCGATGACACCACTCCGGAGATGATCCCCCACCACGACGAGTGGAGCGTGAGGCTCTGATCAGCGTTGAGGCCCGACGTCATCGTGACGCAATGTCGACCAGCGTCTGTCCCGGCTCGAGCGGGAAGTGACACGCGACCTGTTGACCGCCGACAACCGTGCGAAGTTCGGGTGCTTCGGTGCGGCAACGTTCTTGAGCGATCGGGCATCGGGTATGGAACCGGCAACCGGCCGGCGGGTTGGCCGGGCTCGGCACATCTCCTTGCAAGATGATCCGTTGCCGGGATCGTTCACGTCGCGGGTCGGCAACGGGCACCGCCGAGAGCAGCGAATGTGTGTACGGGTGTGCCGGAGCGTCGTAGATCTCGTCGCGCACACCGATTTCGACGATCTTGCCGAGATACATCACGGCCACGCGATCGCTCGTGTGGCGAACGACGGAGAGGTCGTGAGCGATGAACACATACGACAGTTGGAACTCGTCTTGGATCTCATCGAGCAGATTGAGGACTTGGGCTTGGATCGACACGTCGAGTGCCGACACCGGCTCGTCGAGGATGATGATCCGCGGCCGCAAGGCCAGCGATCGAGCGATACCGATTCGTTGACGCTGCCCACCGGAGAACTCATGTGGGTAGCGGTTGCCGTGTTCAGGAAGCAGACCAACCCGGCGGAGCAGATCGGCGACTCGTTCCGCTGCTTCGTCTTTGGCGACGCCGTGAATCCGCATTGGTTCAGCGATGATGTCGCGCACGGGGATGCGGGGATTGAGCGAGGCGTAGGGGTCTTGGAACACCATCTGCAGTTGCGAGCGGACCCGCGTCATCGACTTGCGGTCAGCTGTGGTGATCTCGACGTCACCAATGCGGACACTGCCCGATGTTGGTTCGATGAGTCGCAGCAACGAGCGACCGAGCGTGGTCTTGCCACATCCCGACTCACCGACGACACCGAGCGTCTCAACCGGCATCAAGTCGAAGGACACATCACTCACGGCTTGCACACGGCCGACTTCGCGTCGCAGCACGCCTGCTCTGATGGGGAACTCGGTGACGAGGTTGCGCACCTCCAGCACGGGCGTGCTCACGAGGTCACCTCCGCGTTCAGGGTGATATCTGCGGTTCGATGGCAACGGCTTGCGTGCCCCTCCCCGACCATGACCAGTTCCGGCACCGCGGTTGCACAGGTGTCGATCGCCATCTGACAACGCGGTCGGAATGGGCATCCTGAGGGCGGACGCAAGAGGCTCGGCGGATTGCCAGGAATCGGCTCGAGTCGATCAGTGGTCGCGTGCAGATCGGGAATCGAGTCGAGCAGTGCTCTCGTGTAGGGGTTGCGCGATCGGTAGAAGATGTCATCAACACCACCGGTCTCAACGAGTCGACTGGCGTACATGACCTGCACACGATCAGCGGTGCCCGCCACCAACCCGAGGTCATGGGTGATGAGCATCATCGCCGAACCGGTCGCCTGTTGCACCTCGTGTAGCACTTCCATCACCTGGGCCTGCACGGTGACGTCGAGGGCGGTGGTCGGTTCATCCGCGATCAAGAGTTTGGGTTCATTCGCGATCGCCATGGCGATCATGGCTCGCTGACGCATACCGCCCGAATATTCGTGCGGATACTGCGCGGCCCGACGCTTTGGTTCAGGAACGCCGACCAGAGCGAGCAGGTCAACGGCACGTTCCCATGCCGCCTGCTTGGTGACCTGTTGATGGATGCGGATCGATTCGACGATTTGTGAACCGACAGAGAACACCGGATTGAGCGCCGTCATCGGGTCTTGGAAGATCATCGCGACGTCGTTACCGCGGATCGCTCGCATGTCATCGTCGCCGAGCGCAAGCAGGTCGCGTCCTTGGAACATGATCGAGCCTGAGATACGTGTCGCCTTCGGGTGGAGCCGCATCACAGTGAGTGCCGTCACCGACTTTCCGGATCCTGACTCGCCCACGACGGCAAGCGTTTCGCCCGGCATGACGTCAAAACTGACGTCGGTGACGGCCTGGACCACACCGGCCTTGGATGGGAAACCAACAGCGAGGTGTTCAACGCGCAGCAATGGCTCAGTCATCGCGATTCGACCTCGCCTTCGGATCGAGTGCATCGCGCAAACCGTCGCCAAGGAAGTTGACGCACAACACGATCAACACGATCACCAAACCAGGGGTCAGGACGCGCAATGGGTCGTTATCGATGTTGCCTTTGGCATCGGCGACGAGACGTCCGAGCGATGTGTCCGGTGGACGCACACCAAGCCCAAGGAACGACAGCGTGCTCTCCAAGACGATGATTGAGCCGACCAGCAGGGTGATTTCCACCGTGACTGCGCCGACCACATTGGGAAGGATGTGGCGGAACAAAATTCGCGAGTGGGACGCACCGGCGGCACGCGCCGCCATCACGTAGTCCTGCTCTTTGATCGACAGCACCACGCCGCGTGCAACACGAGCGATTCGCACCCATGACAGCGCCGCGAGCACCAACGACAGTCGCCACCAGTTCGACCCGAAGTTGAGTGCGAACACGCTCAACACGATCAAACCTGGCACCACGAGCACCAAGTTGATGACCTGAGCGATGACCGCATCGACCATCTTTCCGAAGTACCCCGCCGCAGCCCCAATCAACGTGCCAACAGCAGTCGACACGACGGCTGACAACAGACCGATCAGGATCGAGTAGCGACCGCCACGGGCTGTACGAACGAACAGGTCGCGGCCGATCTCATCGGTGCCGAACCAATGCTCCTTTGATGGGCCTTGGAGTCGGTTCAACACGTCGGGCTTGTCGAAAGGATGATCGTTGATCATCGGACCAATGATGAACGAGGCGACGATGAGCATGAGCCCGATGAGACCGACGAGCGCAAGGCGGTGATGGATGAAGCGTTCCCATGCGAGCCGGCCAAAGCTCTTTGGCTGCTCGGAGAGGCCCTCGATGGCATCGGCCTCGGCGACTGCTGCGGCGTCGATCGTCGTCATCAGTCAAACCTGACTCGCGGGTCGAGCACGCCGTATAACAAGTCGGCGATGAGGTTGAACATCACGGTCACCACCCCGGTGAAAATCACGAAGCCCAGTACCAACGCAAGATCGGGTTCGCCGAGTGCTTTGAGGAACGCGGGCCCAAGACCGGGCCATGAGAAGATCGACTCGGTCACGACGGCACCGCCGAGCAACGCCGAGAAATTGAGAGCCCACAGCGTGACGATCGGGATCAGTGCGTTGCGCATGGCGTGCTTCCACACCACACGCCGTTCGTCGAGTCCTTTGGCACGGGCGGTGCGGATGTAGTCCTGGTTGAGCGTCTCGAGCATTGCGGCACGCCCGAATCGGCTGTCGGCGGCAATGCCGAGAATGGCGAGCGACGTTGCCGGCAGGGTGATGTCGCGCAGCAGCGTCAAGAACGAGTCACCGGTTTTGCGACCGGTATTGAACGGCTTGACCCCAAACCAATTCTCAAACTGCACACCGAAAATGTTCTGCAGAACGAGCGCCATCACAAACGACGGGAAGGCGAAGCCAATGAAGCTGAGCGCGGTGAAGAAGTAGTCGCCCTTTGAGTAGGGCCGGCGGGCTGAATACACCGAGAGCAGCAAGGCCACGATTGACCCGCCAATAAACGACGGAACGGCGATCATGGCGGTGTTCCACCCGCGCGAGGTCAACACCTCGGTGACGGGAATGCCGATGGCGGAGGAGAATCCGAGGTCACCGCGGGCAGCATCTTGGAACCAGTAGATCGGTCGAACCCAGATGCTGACGTCAAGGTTGTACACCTCAACGATGCGATCGAATCCCTGCTGACAACGGGGCAAGCAGAGGTAGAAATCGGCGAGCGGATTCGTCGTTGCTGACACCCCGACATGTACGAGATACAACGTGATGATCAGCAGTGGGATGGTCGCGAGGACCCGGCGAAGTACGTACGCGAACAAGCGAGCGAACCTTAGTGGACGGTGCGGTTGGGGCGGGAACGATTGGGGCCCCGGTGGATATCCACCGGGGCGCCAATTCGTGTC
>JAPOJQ010000072.1 GCA_029978335.1 Actinomycetota bacterium | reverse complement strand
CGTGGTCGAAGGCGACAAGGTGACCAAGGGAACGATCCTCGCTGACGGCCCGTCAACTGATCACGGTGAACTCGCACTCGGCAAGAACCTGCTCGTGGCGTTCATGCCATGGGAGGGTTACAACTTCGAGGACGCCATCATTTTGTCGGAGCGCCTCGTTCGTGACGATGTGCTCACCTCAATCCACATTCATGTGCACGAGGTCGATGCCCGCGACACGAAACTCGGACCCGAGGAGATTTCTCGGGACATCCCGAACCTCTCCGATGACATCCTCGCCGATCTCGATGAGCGTGGCATCATCCGCATCGGTGCCGAAGTCGGCCCCGGTGACGTGCTCGTCGGCAAGGTGACGCCAAAGGGCGAGACCGAACTCACCCCAGAAGAGCGGCTCCTGCGAGCGATCTTCGGTGAGAAGGCCCGTGAAGTTCGTGACACGAGCCTCAAGGTGCCGCACGGTGAGTCGGGCAAGGTCATCGACGTCAAGGTTTCCAACCGCGACGAAGGCGATGAACTCCCGCCAGGCGTGAATCAGCTGGTCCGTGTCTACGTGGCACAGACCCGCAAGATCTCAGTGGGTGACAAGCTTGCGGGTCGTCACGGCAACAAGGGTGTGATCTCCAAGATCCTGCCGGTTGAGGACATGCCGTACCTCGCTGATGGCACGCCCGTTGATGTGATCTTGAACCCGCTTGGTGTGCCGAGCCGAATGAACGTCGGACAGGTGCTCGAGGCCCACCTCGGGTACTGCGCCCGTTGGGGATGGACGGACCCGAACACCGGCAAGCACGTCGGAGCGGAGCCGGGTCGTGGCATCGAGCGCAAGACGCGTCCGAACACCGACCCAGCCACCTTCGTCGCCACCCCGGTCTTCGATGGTGCGAACTGGGACGAGATGGACAAGGCGGGCAAGCACCCGACCATCCAGCAGATCCTTGAGAACCTGACCCCCGAGTCGGTGGATGGCCAGCGCCTCATCGGCACGAACGGCAAAGCGACGCTCTTCAACGGTCGCACCGGCGAGGCCTACGACAATCCGATCACCGTTGGCTACATGTACATCTTGAAGTTGGCCCACTTGGTCGACGACAAGATCCACGCCCGTTCCACCGGCCCGTACTCGATGATCACCCAGCAGCCGCTCGGTGGTAAGGCACAGTTCGGCGGACAGCGCTTCGGTGAGATGGAAGTGTGGGCACTCGAGGCGTATGGCGCTGCCTACTGCCTCCAAGAGTTGCTCACCATCAAGAGCGATGACGTCCTCGGGCGCATCAAGGTCTACGAAGCGATCGTCAAGGGCGACAACATCCCAGAGCCGGGTGTGCCCGAGAGCTTCAAGGTGCTCATGAAAGAGATGCAGGCGTTGTGTATCAATGTCGAGGTCCTCGGTGACGATGGACGCGAGATTGAGATGCGCGACCTCGATGAGGACATCCATCGCACGATGGAAGACCTCGGAATCGACATCTCCCGCCCAGAGCGCGGATCCGACGACGACGACCGTCAGCGGGCTGCCCGCTGATCGATGGTCGCACACGCCACGAGAACGAACGACAGGGACTGAGGAAGACAGATGCTCGACGTCAACATGTTCGACCAGCTCAAGATTGGGCTGGCGACCGCCGATCAGATCCGCACCTGGTCACACGGTGAGGTCAAGAAGCCCGAAACGATCAACTACCGCACGTTGCGGCCAGAAAAAGATGGCCTCTTCTGCGAGAAGATCTTTGGACCAACCCGCGACTGGGAGTGCTACTGCGGCAAGTACAAGCGCGTCCGGTTCAAGGGCATCATCTGTGAGCGCTGTGGCGTCGAAGTCACTCGCTCGAAGGTGCGCCGTGACCGCATGGGTCATATCGAATTGTCGGCGCCCGTCGTGCACATCTGGTATCTGCGCGGTACCCGTTCATGGTTGGCATACCTGCTCGCTGGTCTCGAGCCCCGCGAGGAGCTCAAGGCCAAGCAGCTGGAAAAGGTCATCTACTTCGCCGCAAACCTCGTCACGTGGGTGGATGACGATCGTCGTCATGAAGACCTGAGCAGCCTCGAAGCGGAGTTCCTCGCCGAGAAGGATGAGCTCACCAAGGAACTCGAACTCGAGATCGACCGTCGTTACAAAGAACTCGAGACCGAGGCCGAGATCGCCGAGTCCGAAGGCATGGACACCAAGAAGCTCCGTCGCGAAGCCGACAAGGAGATCGAGGGCATCCGTGAGCGCTACAACTCAGAGATCGACCTCGTGCAGCGCGCATGGGAAGAGTTCAAGGGTCTGCACTCGCGCAAGATCATCGAAGACGAACTGTTGTGGCGTGAGCTCACTGACCGTTATGCCGATTACTTCGAGGGTGGCACGGGTGCCGATGCCATCAAGTCGCTCATCGATCGCATCGATTTCGATGAGGAGGAGATCAAACTCCGCGATGCCATCGACCCGAAGGACGGTCAGAAGCCGCTGAGCGCTCAGCGCAAGCAGAAGGCGATCAAGCGACTGAAGATCGTCGCCTCGTTCAACCGTCGCATCGAACCGGGCGACAAGTCCAGCCCGCGGTTGAACGATCCCCGAGCGATGATCCTCGACGTCGTGCCGGTCATCCCGCCTGAATTGCGCCCAATGGTGCAACTCGACGGTGGTCGTTTTGCCACCAGTGACCTCAACGATCTGTATCGCCGTGTGATCAACCGCAACAACCGCTTGAAGCGACTGCTCGATCTCGGTGCGCCTGAGATCATCGTGAACAACGAAAAGCGCATGCTCCAAGAGGCCGTCGACGCGTTGTTCGACAATGGTCGCCGCGGTCGTCCGGTCACCGGACCTGGCAACCGTCCGCTCAAGTCGTTGTCCGACATGTTGAAGGGCAAGCAGGGCCGGTTCCGTCAGAACCTGCTCGGTAAGCGCGTCGACTACTCAGGTCGTTCGGTCATCGTTGCCGGCCCGACGCTCAAGCTGCACCAGTGCGGTCTGCCGAAGTTGATGGGGCTCGAACTGTTCAAGCCATTCATCATGAAGCGTCTGGTTGAGCTCGACCTCGCGCAGAACATCAAGACCGCCAAGCGCATGGTGGAACGTCGTCGTCCACAGGTCTGGGACGTACTCGAGGACGTCATCAAGGAGCATCCGGTGCTCCTCAACCGTGCGCCGACGTTGCACCGCCTCGGCATCCAGGCCTTCGAGCCGGTGCTCGTCGAAGGTAAGGCACTTCAGATTCACCCGTTGGTGTGCACCGCGTTCAACGCTGACTTCGACGGCGACCAGATGGCCATTCACGTGCCGTTGTCGGCTGAGGCGCAAGCTGAGGCTCGCGTGCTGATGCTCAGCGCCAACAACATCCTGTCGCCGCAGTCGGGTCGCCCGATTGTGACCCCGACTCAAGACATGGTGATCGGTGCGTTCTACTTGACCGAGCACGTTGCCGGCGCCGCTGGTGAGGGTCGAGTCTTCCGTCACACGTGGGAAGCGATTAACGCATACGACGAGGGCAGCCTTGATCTCCACGCCGAGATTGAGATGCGTCCCGCCGGTGGCGAGCGTTACCGGTCAACGCTTGGCCGCGTGCTGTTCGAAGAGGCGTTGCCAGCTGACTACATGGAGCGCTTCGGTCACATCGATTCGGTGTTGCGCAAGCGTGAACTCGGCGTGATCGTGGAGCACTTGTCGGACAACTACTCCAACGCAGTGGTTGCCGACACCCTCGACAAGATCAAGAACATCTCGTACCGCTATGCCTCGCAGTCGGGACTCACGGTGTCGATCGACGACGTGCGCACCCCGGCTTCGAAGAAGGCGATTCTCGAAGACCACGAGGCGCAGGCCGAAAAGGTTGAGCAACAGTTCAAGCGCGGCATCATCACCGACGGCGAGCGCCGTCAGCAGGAGGTCCGGATCTGGACCGACGCGACCAACGCCGTGACGCGTGACATGGAGGCCGAGTTCAAGGCCCAGCGCTTCAACCCCATCGACATGATGGTCGGCTCGGGTGCCCGCGGCAACATGACCCAGATGCGTCAGATCGCCGCCATGCGAGGCCTCGTGGCGAACCCTCGTGGTGACATGATCCCACGTCCGATCAAGTCGAACTTCCGTGAAGGACTTGAAACCCTCGAGTACTTCATCGCCACGCCCGGTGCCCGCAAGGGTCTGGTCGACACGGCGCTTCGTACTGCTGACTCGGGCTACCTGACCCGTCGACTCGTCGACGTCGCCCAGGAACTCATCATTCGTGAGGACGATTGCGGCTCGACACTCGGCGTATGGGTTGAGAACGTTCAGGCCGACACGGCAAACACCCGCTCGTACCTTGAGACGAAGTTGTTCGGCCGTGCGTTGCTCAGCGATGTGGAGCTGTCCATGCCGATGGCTGATGGTCGCAAGGTGCTCGAGCGCAACACCATCGTCGGCGACGAAGAGATGGCGGCCCTGCGCGATGACGCTGCCGTCACCCGTGTGCGTGTCCGCTCGGTGTTGACCTGTGATGCCGAACTCGGCATCTGCGCACTTTGCTATGGCCGTTCGCTGTCGACCGGCAAGCGCATCGAACTCGGCGAAGCGGTGGGTGTCATCGCTGCCCAGTCGATTGGCGAGCCCGGCACGCAGTTGACGATGCGTACCTTCCACACCGGCGGTGTGGCAGGTAAGGACATCGCTGGCGGTCTGCCTCGCGTCGTCGAATTGTTTGAGTCGCGTACGCCGAAGGGCTCGGCACGCCTGTCGCCTTCGAGTGGCGTGGTGCGCATCGGCGACGACGAAGGCAAGGGCATTCCCATCACCGTCGTCGACGACGCCGGTGAGGAGTACCCGATCGTGCTCCCGTTGGGTGCGCGGCCGCTGCCAGAGATCGTTGATGGCGGAGAGATCCGCGCCGGCGACCCGATCACCGATGGCCCGTTCGACCCGAAGGAACTCATGGAGATCAAGGGCATCCGCGAAACGCAGATGTATTTGGTCGAAGAGGTTCAGCGGGTCTACCGCGACCAGGGTGTGTCGATCCACGACAAGCACATCGAACTCATCGTTCGCCAGATGACGCGCCGCGTTGCGGTCACCGAGCCCGGCGCAACCGAGTTCCTGCCCGGTGAACGAGTTGACGCCAAGCGTTTCCGCGATACCAACCGCGCAATGGTCGAGTCGGGTGAGCGTCCGGCGGAAGGACGTCCAGAGATCATGGGTATTACCAAGGCTTCGCTCGCAACCGAGTCGTGGCTGTCGGCAGCGTCGTTCCAAGAGACGACCCGTGTGCTCACCGAGGCCGCGATCGATGGCAAGTCCGACGATCTCATCGGCTTGAAGGAGAACATCATCATCGGCAAGCTCATCCCAGCCGGCACCGGCATGATGCGCTACCGGGAATTCTCAGTACAGGCCCCCGACTATCAGCCGATGACGTATTACTCGTCAGAGACTGAAGATGATGACCCGGCTGCGGCACTTGCTCGCATGTTTGAGTCGGCATCGGTCGGTGACAGCAGCGCCGAGGAGGCCTGACAGGTTGTAGGGCCTGTCATCCAGTCATAACATCTCAGGGTCCGTCACCGTCATCGGTGACGATCCGTACTCGCGAGGCCCTAGGTCCCGCATCGCAACACACAACGAAAAGGTCAGATCGTGCCCACCATCCAACAGCTCGTCCGACAGGGCAGGCAGTCGAAGTTCACCAAGAGCAAGACGCAGGCGCTCAAGGGTTCGCCCCAGCGTCGTGGTGTCTGCACCCGCGTGTACACGACCACCCCGAAGAAGCCGAACTCGGCGCTGCGCAAGGTGGCCCGTGTCCGCCTGTCGAGCGGTGTTGAGGTCACGGCCTACATCCCCGGTGAAGGTCACAACCTTCAGGAGCACTCGATCGTGCTCGTCCGTGGTGGTCGTGTCCGCGACCTTCCCGGTGTCCGATACAAGATCATTCGTGGTGCCCTTGACGCCGCCGGTGTGAAGAACCGCAAGCAGGCCCGTAGCCGTTACGGCGCGAAAGCAGAGAAGTGAGTCATGCCGCGTAAAGGTCCAGCCCCCCGTCGCGAACTCGTCGCCGACCCGATCCATCGTTCGCCGCTCGTCACCCAACTCATCAACAAGGTGATGTTGCACGGCAAGCGCAGCACGGCCGAGCGCATCGTGTACGACGCGATGGATCTCATCGCGAAGCGCTCGGGTGATGACGCCCTTGACACCGTCAAGCGTGCCATCGAGAACGTGAAGCCGCCGCTCGAGGTTCGTAGCCGCCGCGTCGGTGGTGCGACCTATCAGGTTCCGGTCGAGGTTCGCCCTCGTCGTGCGAACACGTTGGCGATCCGCTGGATTGTTGATTACTCGCGTGCCCGCCGTGAGCGCACCATGGCCGAGTGTCTCGCTGCTGAATTGATGGATGCTGCCAACGGACTTGGCGCATCGATGAAGAAGCGTGACGACATGCAAAAGATGGCCGAATCCAACAAGGCCTTCGCCCACTATCGCTGGTGAGCCTTTGCGGCTACACCGCACACCCTGCCCTTTGACATCCCCCAGCACGACGACCGAACGGAAGTGACCTGCAATGGCCAAGCGTGAGTTCCCCCTCGAGCGCACCCGCAACATCGGCATCATGGCCCACATCGATGCCGGCAAGACCACGACGACCGAGCGCATCTTGTACTACACGGGCAAGAGCTACAAGATCGGTGAGGTTCACGACGGTGCGGCCACCATGGACCACATGGTCCAAGAGCAGGAGCGTGGTATCACGATTACCTCCGCTGCCACGACGTGCGTGTGGGATAACCATCGCATCAACATCATCGACACCCCTGGGCACGTCGACTTCACCATTGAGGTCGAGCGTTCGCTGCGCGTGCTCGACGGTGCGGTGACCGTGTTCGACTCGGTTGCTGGTGTGGAGCCTCAGACTGAGACCGTGTGGCGTCAGGCCAACAAGTACAACGTGCCCCGGTTCTGCTTCATCAACAAGATGGACCGCATCGGCGCGAACTTCTATCGCACGGTGGACATGGTGAAGTCTCGTCTTCAGGCGAACCCCCTCGTGGTGCAGTTGCCGGTCGGCGCCGGTGGCCCCGAGTCAAATGAGCCGTTTGCTGGTCTGGTCGACCTCATGAAGATGAAGGCACTCATCTGGCGTGATGAAGAACTCGGCGCCAAGTGGGACGAAGTTGACATCCCCGCGCACATGGTCGATCAGGCCAACGAGTACCGCGAGCAGATGATGGAGACCATCGCCACCTCCGATGAGGAATTGATGGAGAAGTACCTCGGCGGTGAGGAGGTCTCGCTCGACGAGATCAAGCGCTTCATTGAGGTTATTCGCTGTCGATTGGCTTGCGGCAGTGCAGGAAATTCGTCAGGCT
>JAPOJQ010000037.1 GCA_029978335.1 Actinomycetota bacterium | reverse complement strand
TTGCTGCCACGACGGCGGGCGAAGTACGCGCAGCACCTGAATCCGTTGACGATGTCGTCGGATTCGTCGTTGAAGGCACTGGGAATGGCCATGGTCGGGGACTGAGCCAATGGGGTGCGTACGGGTGGGCCGTTGAGCACGGTTGGTCGTGGGAGGAGATTCTCGACCATTACTACGGCGGTACCGTCCCCGGAGCGATCGCCTCTGATAGCCGCATTGGCGTTCGCCTTACCGATTGGGATGGCACTGGCTGGCTTGGCGTGGTGTCCAAAGGCGGCTCTGCCCGCTGGTCGGCTCCGGGCACGTCGGTATCAGGTTCGTATATAGCGATCCGGGTGCAGGAGACATCGGCCGGTGTGTTCGATATTGCTGTTGGCGACGGTTCACAATGTCCTGGCACGTCGTCGCTCACGGTTCCGGACGGTCCCCTCCAGAATGGCGTGCGAGAGTCCGACGATGTTCGCCGCTTGCAGACGTTTCTCGTCGCGTTCGGTTTTGCGCGACCATCCAACCCAACCGCGTGGATTGACGGCTGGTTCGGAGATCAGACGTCGACTGCAGTTCGTGCGTTTCAGACCGAGCAAGGATGGAACGCGGACGGGATCTGGAACGCCGATGACGCCGAACGCGCTCGCGCCATGATCGCCGCAACGGCATCTGACAGTGGTTGGACGCCGGTCGCATCTGGTGTCACCGGTCCGATCACATTGACCACCGACGTGTCGGAGTCGACCGCTGGCGTCGGCGACGTGCTGGGCGTGTGCTCAAGCGCAGGATCGCTGACCCATTATCGAGGTGCGATCGAGTTCCACGACACCACCGGCGGCAACCGAGTGGTGAACCGATTGTTGGTTGAGGACTACCTACGGGGTGTCGTACCACAAGAGGTGTCGGCGTCGTGGGGCGATCGTGGCGACGGGGCAGGCATGAACGCGCTCCGGGCTCAATCAGTCGCGGCTCGATCGTACGGTGTCAGTCAATCTCGCTACTCGTACGCCGGAACGTGTGACACATCCTCGTGCCAGGTCTACGCGGGCGCGGCGACGAGGGCGACGGTTGACGCGAGCACGGTGTCAACGGTCGAGCGCCCGCAAACCGATCAGGCCATTCGCGAGACCGCAGGTGTGGTTCGCGTCTGGAGCGAAGGCAACCCGACTGGACAACCGGCGGGGACCATCGTGTCAACAGAGTTCTCGGCCTCGAATGGACCGACCACCGCCGGCGGTGCGTTCCCAAGCGTGAGCGATGACGGTGATGCCGTGTCGTTGAACCCCAACCACCGTTGGACCCGTCTGATCTCGGTTGAGTCGATCCTGAGTGTCTATCCATCAGCCGACATCGATCGGATGATGACGGTCGTAGACCCTGATTCTGACTATGTGGGTATCTACGCCAACCGCGTTCGCGTCAGCGACTCGTCAATGGTGTCAGCCTGGACATTCCGCAATGCCTTCGGTTTGCCATCGCCCGGCTTCACGTTGACACCCGTCACACGTGGCGTGATGTCGACGTCGACCATGTGGTTCATCGGTGACTCTGTAGGGGAGAGCATCACGGGCACCAACTACGGCCGTGAACTGCCGATGCTCGTCGACGGCTCCTTTGCAACGGTGGGCTTCGACGCACTGTCGAGTCGTCGAACCGAGGGCGGCAGTATCGAACCAGACGGCGTGGGTGCAGCAGCGCTCGTTCCGGTGGGCACCGAACTCGTGGTGGTTGAACTCGGTTATAACGATGAAGCCTCGGCCATGCCTGAGCGGATTGATGCGGTCATGGAGACGCTGATCGGGCGTGGCGTCGGAACCGTTGCGTGGGTGACGATGTCGGAGCGCCGAGTGAGCGGCAACGTTCCCCGCTACGCGGCGGCGAATGACGCCGTGCGCGAGGCTCGCGGTCGATGGCCCCAATTGGTCATTCTCGATTGGGACGCCGCCAGTGATGGGTCGGACGCCGATCGCTGGTACTCCGACGATGTGCACTTGACGACGACCGGCCAAGCGCGGTTTGCGCTGTGGTTGCGAGACGAGATTCTCAGCTTGGCCGAACCCGGGTGGATTGCTGCGGGCAGTCTCGAACACCACGTACCACTGGTGCCGAGCAGGGTGCTCGATACGCGCAGCGCGGTTGGCGTGGCGAGCCGGACACGCGTTGTCGATGGCACGATTGAGGTCCAGATCATGGGTGAGGGCGGAGTGCCTGGTACCGATGTCGACGCTGTCGCCATGAACCTGACGGTTGTTGATCCGACGACCGATCGGTATGGCGGTTACGCCACGGTGTACCCCTGCGGCCAACGCCCCGATACGAGCAACATCAACTTCGTGACCGCTCAGACGGTGGCGAACTCAGTGTTAGCACCCCTGACCGACGATGGTCGGTTGTGTATCTACGTGCGGGGTTCGGCTCATCTCCTGGTGGACGTATCGGGGTACTTTCCTTCTGGAACGGGTTTCGCAACGGTTGCGCCCACCCGGATGCTGGACACCCGCTCTGGAATCGGCGGACACGAAGGCCGCGTCGTCGACGACGTCGTTGAATTCACCGTGGCTGGTCGAGGCGGGCTGCCTGTCGAAGGTGTCGCTGCTGTCGCGCTCAACCTGACCGTTGACGGCACCACGACGGGGCCGTTCCCAGGTTTTGCAACGGTTTTTCCCTGTGGCGATCGTCCCGACGCGTCGAATATCAACTTCACTGCGGCGGCAACGGTGGCGAATGCGGTGACAGCCCCCGTGTCGGCGACCGGAACGATTTGTGTCTACGTCTATGGCGGAGCGCACGTCATTGTCGACGTCTCGGGCTACTTCCCGACGTCCGCGGGATTCATTCCGGTTGCCCCAGTTCGGGTCGCGGATACACGGCGAACCAACCCCGTCGGAGCGCTCGACGGGCTTGGTGGCCCTCTCGAGGTGCAGGTGGTAGACAGCACCGAAGTGGGTGATCAACGAATCATCGCTGCGTCGCTCAATGTGACTGCGGTCGATACGTCAGCGAACGCCTACGGTGGCTACATCACGGTGTACCCGTGCGGCACTCGGCCTGACGCCTCGAATTTGAACTTTGTGAGCGGCATGACCGTGGCGAACGGAGTGACCGCTCCGGTGAGCCGCGATGGTCGGGTCTGTATCTACGTCTACGGGTCAACCGATCTGTTGGTCGATGTGAACGGCTATATCACCTCCTGACGGGGCGGATCCGATAGGGATTCTGCGCGACGCATGGCGTATCGTTCGCCGCATGGACATCAACGGAGTCAGTGCAGTCGTCACCGGGGGAGCCTCGGGTATTGGAGCCGCAGCGGCGCGTCAGCTCGCCGCTGGTGGAGCAAAGGTCGTCGTCGCCGACCTGCAAGAGGATGCGGGTCGTGCGGTTGCCGACGAAATCGGCGGTGCCTTCTGCAAAGTTGACGTCACGAATACCGACGACATCATCAATGCCGTCGAGATGGCGGTCAGCATGGGGCCACTTCGTGTCTTGGTGAACTCCGCCGGCATCGGTTGGGCGCAGCGGACCGTCGGCAAGGACGGCAGTTATGACTCGGCAGCGAATCTTGACGCCTTCAAGAAGGTGATCGCGATCAACCTGATCGGTTCATTCGACTGCATACGTATTGCGGCGACGGCGATGAGTCGTACCGAGCCCGATCAGTACGGCGAGCGTGGCGCGATCGTCAACATCGCCTCGGTTGCTGCCTTTGACGGTCAGATTGGTCAGGCCTCGTATTCAGCCTCCAAGGGCGGCGTGGTGGGCATGACCCTTCCGATCGCTCGCGATTTGGCTGCCATTGGAGTGCGTGTGAACACGGTTGCCCCTGGTCTCATTGACACCCCGATCTACGGCGAGGGCGACGCGAGTGAGGCGTTCAAGAGCAACCTCCAACGCGGTGTGTTGTTCCCGCAGCGCCTTGGAGCACCCGACGAACTGGCATCGATGGTGCTCGAGTGCATCACAAACAGCTACATGAATGCGGAATCGATTCGCGTGGATGGCGGCATCCGCATGCAACCAAAGTGAGTCGTGTCAGCGCTGACTACGTCGTGTAGTCGGCGTTGATCCTCACATAGCCATCAGTGAGGTCACATCCCCACACCCGCGCGTGCCCTTGTGCAATTCCGAGTGAGACGTGTATGACCACCTCGTCCCCACGGAGATACTCCGACAACTGCGCAAGCCCGGCGTCGTCAAGACGGATGGGATACACCTCGCGGTCGCCAAAGCGAATCACCACTCGGTCCTGATCGATGTCGGGTTCGTTGGTCTTTCCGACCGCCATAGCGACGCGGCCCCAATTGGGGTCAGCACCATGAACTGCTGTTTTCACGAGCGGTGAATTCACGATTGATTTTGCGACCCGGTGAGCTTGGTCGTCGTCACGAGCGGTGTCGACGACGACTTCGATCAGTGTTTCAGCGCCTTCGCCATCAGCGGCGATTTGTTTGGCAAGATCGGTGCACACCGAGAGCAGGGCTGCGTCGAAGTCGTCAGATGGCGCCGGTCCTTTCGCTCCGCTCGCAAAGATCACCGCCGTGTCGCTCGTTGACGTGTCGGTGTCGACGCTGACGCAGTTGAACGTGCGGTTCACCACACGGCGAAACGTCGCGTCCAATGCGTCGGCTGCAACCTCAGCATCGGTGAGGATGACCGCAATCATCGTGGCCATATCGGGTTCGATCATGCCGACGCCTTTGGCAATACCCATGACGGATGCTGCAGTGTTACCGATCGATGCTCGCGCAACCTTCGGGACCGTGTCGGTCGTCATGATGCCTCGGGCAAGATCGATGAGGTCAGCCTCGGGGGTGTAGGGATTGAGGCTCTGAAGACCCTGACGAATTCGATCCATCGGATATGGGCGGCCGATGACGCCGGTTGACGCAATCAGCACATCGGAGGCGTCGCAGCCAAGAAGCGCTGCGACGAGTGCGGTCACTTCGTGCGCATCCGCATCGCCTTGTGGGCCGTTCGCCACGTTCGCGTTCTTCGACAGCACCACCATGGCGCGGGCAGAATGGTCAGCGGCGTGATGGCGGCTCAGCGTCACACTCGGACCGCAGAAGCGGCTTTGCGTGAAGACCGCTGCCACCGTGCACGGCTGTTCACTGTGAATCAACGTGAGATCGTCGGTGTCATCTTTGATTCTGAGGTTGGTGACACGGCCGTGGAAGCCGTTGGGAAGATCGCTCATCGTGCTCGGCCCTTGCAAAGTGACAGAACCTCCACCGGAGGTCGTCTCCGATGTTAGCGATCGGTCTTCGTGGGCCGAGGAAGGTCAATCCAACGCGTCGACCATCGCACCGAGCGATGCAGCAACTGCCCGGGCACATCGGCGGCCAGAGTGCAACGCACCTTGGATCGATCCGGTGTCGCGGTGGTCGCCGCAGACGAAGAGCTCATCGGTGAGCTGCACACGCTGGCGGGCTCTCAACGGTGGTGACTGATCTGGTTGACCGTGAGCGATTCGATCGGTGCGCAGGTGTCGCCATGCGCCAACTTCATCGCCGAACCACTGTTGCATCTGAGCGAGCGAGCGTTCTTCGAGGTCAGAACCAATATCGCCGGGCGCGGCGAGCGCAATGAGATGACGACCCCGTGGTGCATACGTCGGTGCCACTTCACTCATCACTGCAGCATTTCGGATCGGCCCGCGCCCTTCGCCATCGAGAATGATGCGTCGGCCCCTAAGTGGTGGCTGCGGTACTTCAAACCAGATGCAGCCAGCCGGACGCGAACGAACCTCTGGTTGCTCAAGGAGCGACATTGCAGCTGGTCCGTCGGTTGCGACCACGGTGCAGCGTGTCGCGAGGCTGCCGTTCTCAGTGCGGACTTCGCCAGCGCGGATTGTGGTGACTCGCTCGTTGCAGCGAACCACACCTTCGGGCAACCGTGAAGCGATTGCAGCCGTGAGCGCCCCCATGCCCCCGGCCGGGACGCCGGTGCCGCCTTCGAGCAGCATCTTCATGATGACATCGAACATGCGAACGCTCGTGCCCATGTCGGGATCGAGTTGGACGCCGCCGACGAACGGTGCGAGAAACGACTTAATGAAGCGATCGGAGAATCCCATCAGCGGCAGCGCCGCTGCCGTTGGAACGTCGGCCCCTCGCAACAAGGTGGTTGCCGTTGTTGAGGTAAGTCGCCGTCGCAGATGCCAAAGGCGCATGAGATCGACGGGTGTGCCGATCCCACCGCGCGTCACACTCATCATCGTGTCGACAACGTGCCGAGGGTCCCGGATGGCATCAGCCACGATGTGCTGACGGCCCCGTCGTATGACCGTGGCGCCCGGATCAAACATCTGGAGATTGAGCGCCTCGAGGTCGACAAATCTGGGGAGTTCGGGGTAGGCCGTGAGGAGCACTTGAAACCCGCGATCAAGAATGAATCCGTCGACGATGTCGGAGCGGACCCGACCACCAACGCCATCACTCGCCTCAAGCACCGTGACGTCAATGCCTTGATGCACGAGTTCAACGGCACATGCAAGCCCAGCAAGACCTGCGCCGATGACGACGACAGGCGCTGACGACGCAGCTGGACTCATGGCAACAGATGCGAGAGGGCGTTCGCCAGATCCGGATGTTCGAATTCAAAGCCGTCAGCCGACAACGCTGCAGGCACCACTCGCTGGCCCGTGAGTAACAAGGCATCCGCCAACTCGCTGCCGAGCAACAGCTTCGGTCCAAATCCAGGCACCGGGAAGAATGCAGGTCGGTGGACGCTGCGAGCGAGCACCCTGGTGAACTCTGCATTGGTGACCGGGTTGGGTGCCGTGAGATTCACTGCTCCCTCGAGTTCGCTCGAGAGCAGATGGACAATCGCTCGTATTTCGTCGTCAATCGAAATCCAGCTCTGCCATTGGCGTCCTGATCCCATGCGACCGCCGACGCCCAACTTGAACAGCGGCAGCAACTTGCGAAGCGCCCCGCCGGCGGGTGTCAGGACGATGCCGGTTCGCAGATGCGCAACCGACACACCCGCCGAGGCAGCAGCCTCGGTTGCTGCCTCCCATTGCACACAGATGTCGGTGAGAAAACCGTTACCAGCAGCTGACTGCTCGTCGAGTGATTCATCGCCCCTCGGCCCGTAAAAGCCGATGGCAGATCCGCTGAGGAACCGTTGGGGCCCACCGTCCTTGACGACCGCAGCCATCGCTGATGCCAACAAACCGGTGGTGAGCGTCCGGCTTTCGAGCAACGTTCGCTTATACGAAGCGGTCCACCGTCGATCACCAATTCCCGCACCCGACAGGTTGACCACGGCGTCGATTCCAATCAGCGATGTGGGGTCCAGCACACCCTGTGTCGGATCCCAGTGCACTTCGCCTGGACCGGCGGGACGTCGAACCAAGGCGACCACGTCGTGGCCATGTGACCTGAGCGACGTCGCAAGATGCTGGCCGATCAGGCCCGAGGCCCCTGAAATTGCAATTCGCATGTTCGCAACCTACGGCGTTTTGTGAAGGTGTTGTCGATCGTGCTCGTGATCAACCATTGATCAAAAGGGTGAGATCGTCTTCATCCACTGCGCCCAACTTCTCGACCAGGTTCCCTTCGGCATCGATCACCACGAGAGCCGGTTGATACGGCACGTCGAATCTGGCGTAGACGGTGCCAGCGGTGTCGTCAATCTGGGGAAATGTGAGGTCAGCCTCTGCAATGAAATCACGATAGGTCGCGTCGTCGCCAGACCATCCGACACCGATAATCACGGTGTCTGGCCCTGCCGACCTCGATGCCGCCTCGACCGAGGGGGCTTCTCGCATGCACGTCAGTCAATAGGGGGCCCAGAACCACAACAGCACCTGTTGTCCGGTGAAGTCAGCCATCTCAATGGTGCCACCACCGATGAGCGGGGCTGACCAATCGAGGGACTCGGGTGTGTCCGGTGCGGGAACTGAAGCGATGGGCGCTGCAGGCGTCACGTCGGTGGTGAGTGCGAGCGCAACGGTGGTGCTGGAGACCGACTCGACCACAGGATCGGACACGTCAGCTACATCCTCGGCACAACCCGACAGGACGGCCATACAAGCGATGACGCCCGTTATCCAACGCGTCGCTGCCATGGCCGCACGGTAGCGAAGGGTCGATGTGGATGCGAGATCGAGATCTCCGTAGCCTCGAGTGAAATGAAGACACGAACATTGCTCCTGCTGTCGCTGGCGTGTGCCGTGGCCATTCTTGGTGCGGGGGTGGGATTGATGTGGCGTTTGGGCGGATCTACCGACGCCGAGCCCACAGCGCCGATCGGACAGATGGTCACCGTTGGCGACCTCGAGATTCAAGTGTCCTCGGCAACGTTGACCCCGGTGACGCTGAGCATCACGATGATCCTCGGCGGTGTTGATGATGCCGATGTCACTTCGAGTTTCACCCTGTTGCGGGGCGGTCAATCCTTGCTGGCGTCAGGTGGGGATTGTGATCCTTCGACGGTGATCGCTCGGGACTGCACCATCGAATTTCCGGCGATTGATGGCGACTCTGCGGTGCTCGTCGCGCGACGTGGTGAGGAACTGCGGCGCTGGGTATTGCCGCTCGGCTGAACGGCGATACCGTGTCGGGCGATGTCTGACACCTTCGATCTGGTCGTCGTAGGCGGTGGCCCTGGTGGATATTCCGCTGCCCTGTATGCCGCCTCTGCTGGCTTGTCCGTTGCTCTTGTCGAGAAGGATCGCCTCGGCGGAACATGTTTGAACCGAGGGTGTATCCCGGCAAAGGCATTTCTCGAGACCGCAGCCGTGCATCGGCACGTCGCCCATGCCGCTGAATTCGGCATCGAGACGTCGTCGCCGAGTGTGAACTTCGCTGTCACGCAGGAACGCAAGCGCAAGATCGTCGATGGGCTCGTCGGCGGTATCGCTGGCATGTGCAAAGCCCGCAAGGTCACCGTCTTCAACGGTTCGGGTTCGCTGCGTCCGGGCCGTCGGGTGCACGTGACCCATCCTGATGGCACGACTGCTGACATTGAAGGACGATTCGTCTTGTTGGCTGCCGGCTCGGTGCCACGAACGATCCCCGGCTTCGAACGTGGTGGTCCGATCATGACGAGCGATGAGGTGCTCGACCTCAATGACGTACCGCAGCGGATCGCCGTCATCGGCGGTGGCGCAATCGGTTGTGAGTTTGCTTCAACCTTTGCTGACCTCGGGGCGACCGTCACGCTGCTGGAGGGCCTGCCAAAAATCCTTCCTGGGCTCGATGCCGACGTCGCCAACGTCGTGGTGAAGAGTTTTAAGCACAAGGGCATCGATATTCGCACCGGCGTGAAGGTCACCGGTCACTCGCCCAATGGAGCCGGAACCGTGGTGCACCTCGACGGCGCCGACGATCTTGAGGTCGATGCCGTGGTGGTGTCAGTTGGTCGCCGCCCGTACGCCGATGAACTTGGCCTCGAAGCGACGTTGGTGACGGTAGACAGCCGTGGATTTGTTGAGGTCAATGAGTATTGCCAGACGTCCGATGAGGGTGTCTACGCCATTGGCGATCTGATCAATACGCCACAACTTGCGCATGTGGCGTACGCCGAAGCGGTCATGGTGATCAAGCATCTGCTGGGTGAGGATCCGATCCCGGTCGACTATCAGCGTGTGCCGTGGGCCATCTACTGCCACCCCGAAGTGGCGTGGGCGGGCCCTGGCGAGGATCAAGCCAAGGCCGATGGGCTCGACGTGATCGTGGGTAAGCATCCATTCAAGTACAACAGCCGGGCGCAAATCCTCGGCGAGACCGAGGGCATGGTCAAGGTGATTGCTCTGCGCAACGCTGATGGCAAGGCTGGACAGGTCATAGGTGTCCACATGGTTGGACCGTGGGTGACCGAACAGCTCGCTGGCGGCTACCTCGCCGTGAACTGGGAAGCCACCGTTGAAGAGGTTGCAGCCTTTATTCAGCCGCACCCGAGTTTGAGTGAACTCTTCGGAGAGACGATGCTCTCCATGACCGGTCGGTCCTTTAACGGCTGACGATTTCTAACGGAGGAACGATGGCAGACGTGACACTTCCCCAGCTCGGGGAGACCGTAACCGAAGGCACCATCACGCAGTGGTTCAAGAAGGTTGGCGACACCGTCGCTGCCGATGAGCCGTTGTTCGAGGTGTCGACGGACAAGGTTGACACCGAGGTGCCCAGCCCGATTGCTGGGGTGGTGACCGAAATTCGTGTCGCGGAAGGCGACACGATTGACGTAGGCACCGTGGTGGCAGTGGTTGGCGATTCGTCGTCAGCGCCGGCTCCTGCACCGGCTCCGGCTCCTGCTCCTGCGCCGGCTCCCGCACCGGCTCCTGCACCGGCTCCTGCGCCGGCTCCTGCACCGGCTCCTGCTCCTGCTCCTGCTCCTGCGCCGGCTCCGGCTCCTGCACCGGCGCCAGCTGTGGTGGAACGTTCGTCGGATGGCGGCGATGCCAAGCTGTTGTCGCCAGTGGTGCGGCGCCTGGTCAACGAGCATGGTCTTGACCCTGCCGCCATTCCCGGGACTGGTCCCGGTTGCCGCATCACCCGTGACGACGTGCTCAACCACATCGATTCGTTCGCCGCTGGCGTGGCAACGGCACCTGCCCCAGCGTCACCGGCGCTAGTAGCCGCCCCGGCCCCCGCTGCTACTCAAGCGGCAAGTGCTCCTCGAGTGCCAACTGTGCCTACGGTGGCGAGCGGGGAACGCGAGCGCATCATTCCGCTGTCGAAAATTCGCAAACTCACCGGTGCGCACATGGTTGGCAGCAAAGCGACATCACCGCACGCATTCAGCATGGTGGAAATCGACTTCGCCAATGTCGACGTCGCCCGCGGCGCAGTCAAAGCCGATTTCCGCGCCCAAGAAGGCTTCTCGCTGACCTACCTGCCTTTCGTGGCCCGTGCGATCGTTGACGCGTTGGCCGACTACCCGAACATGAACGCCAGCGTCGTCGGCGATGATCTGGTGGTGCACGACTTTGTCGACCTAGGGATCGCCGTTGACCTCGATTATGACGGGCTCTTGGCGCCGGTGGTGCGGAGCGCCGAAACCAAGCGGTTGCGGGCGATCGCTCACGAGATCCGTGATCTCGCTGATCGAGCTCGCTCTCGGCGACTTGCTCCAGACGAAATTCAGGGTGGGACGTTCACCATTTCGAACAACGGCTCTGCGGGTTCGGTGCTGACGATGCCGATCATCAACCAACCCCAGGTGGCAATCATCTCGACCGACGCGGTTGTTCGGCGTCCGGTCGTTGCTCGGATGGGCGACGGCACCGAGGCGATCGTTGTTCATCCCGTCGGCAATCTTGCAATGAGTTGGGATCACCGAGCCTTTGACGGCGCCTACGCGGCCGGCTTCCTGGTTCGTGTCAAGGAGATCCTTGAGACACGTGATTGGACCGGCGAACTCTGATCGGGGCACTTCCCATCCCCTGAGCATTCGCTGGCTTGGGAGGGTCCCCTACGACGAGGCGTGGGCGGTCCAGCGCGCTCTGCATCGGTATGGCACGCGTCATCATCTCCTCCTGTTGGAGCACGACCATGTCTTCACCTACGGTCCTCATGCTGATCTCGACACGAATGTTCGCTGCGAACCAGCTTCGGTAGGGGCGCAACTCATTGCCGTCGATCGAGGGGGCGACGTGACCTATCACGGGCCCGGTCAACTCGTTGGTTATCCGATCGTGTCGCTGGCCAACGCAAAGGGCTCGATCGAACATGTGCGTACCGTCGAAGATGTCATCATCGCGTCACTTGTCGAGTTAGGAGCGATCGACCCCGGTCGACTCGACGGCTATCCAGGTGTGTGGGTCGACGTCAATGGCGATCAGCCACGAAAGATCGCCGCAATCGGCGTCAGGCTCGCACGGGGCCGCACCCTTCATGGGTTCGCACTCAACAACACGACGGATATGACCTACATGCGTCAGCACATCGTGGCGTGTGGCATTCCCGACCGACCAGTCACGTCGCTCGCTGAGGAGGGCATAGACGTCGCCATGTCAACGCTGGTCGATGTGGTGTCGGCCCATGCGGCGCAGGTGTGGGGGGACGGTGTCGAGCGCCAAGACGTGCAATGGCGAGTTCGACCCGACGATCTTGCCCCATTCTCGCGAGGCGCCGGGCCTGGGACCCCTGTCCGGTTGCAGCACCGTGCCGCGAGCGCAGGACTGAGCGACGAGATTCCGATCGAGGAACGCAAGCCTGAGTGGCTTCGCCCAATGGTCCGCCACGGCAGCGAGGTTCTGGCCCTGAGGTCGACGTTGCGTCAACTCGATCTCGTCACCGTGTGCGAGGACGCTGGTTGTCCCAACTTGAGCGAATGCTGGTCAGAGGGAACGGCCACCTTCATGGTCCTCGGTGAACGATGCACTCGGGCCTGCGGCTTCTGCCTCGTCGATACACGACACCCACTCGCTCCGGCTGCAGACGAACCACATCGAGTCGCAGAGGCGGTCACACGAATGGGGCTGGAACACGTGGTCTTGACCATGGTGGCCCGCGACGATCTGAGCGACGGTGGGATGGCACACGTCGCAGCCTGCGTGCGTGCGATCCGTGAACAGTCACCATCCTCGACGATTGAGACCTTGATTTCCGACGTCCGCGGCAATGCGGCGTCGTTGGAGTTGCTCTTGGAAGCACAACCCGATGTCATCAATCACAATGTGGAGACGGTGCCGCGACTGCAGCGCGTCGTTCGACCGTCGGCGGGTTACGCCCGGAGCCTCTCGGTTCTCGCTCGAAGTGCTGGACGGGTAGCAGCGACCAAGTCGGGCATTGTCGTCGGAATGGGTGAGCGTGACGACGAGATCGATGGTGTCTTGGCTGATCTCGCTGCAGTTGGTTGCGACATCGTGACGATCGGTCAGTATCTCCGACCAACGTCCAACCATCTTCCTGTGGCGCGATGGGTTGAACCGGAACGCTTCGAGCGTTGGATCGAACGTGGACGTGAACTCGGTATCGCACACGTGGAGTCCTCACCGCTCACCCGATCGAGCCATCATGCTGCAGCGTCATTTGAGGCCGTAGCGGTAGCGGCACCGCAACGTCGCCGGTGAGCCAGCGAGGTGCTTGACTTGAGTGCCATGGTTCCATTGTCGGAGTATCAACGTCGATTGTCATCGGTTCGTTCGCAGATGCAGGGTCACGGCGTTGACACGCTGCTGCTGTCGATCGGGCACGACATGCCGTATCTGATCGGTTACCACGCCATGCCGCTCGAACGATTGACGATGTTGGTGGTGCCGGCCAAGGGTGAACTGACCTTGATCGTGCCGGCCCTCGAGGAACCTCGAGTCCACCACATTCCAGAGTTGTTTCGCGTCGTGCCCTGGAACGAAACCGTGGAGCCGCTTGACCTTGTCGCCGGTGAGTGCAGCGGAGCCTCAACGATCGCTGTCGGCGATCAGATGTGGTCGCGATTCCTTGTGGGGCTCTTGAGCCGATTGCCCAACATGTCGTGGACGAGAGCCAACGATGTGGTGAGTCCTGCGCGGATGGTGAAAGGTGCAGCGGAGATCGCGGCGTTGAAGAGCGCTGCCGCGGCGGTGGATCGGATCGCGGCCCGCCTACAGGGAGGCGACATCGAACTGGTGGGTCGAACTGAAGCCGAGGTGTCGGCGGAACTCTCACGGCAACTACTTGCGGAGGGCCATGAGAAGGTGAACTTCGCGATTGTGGCTGCAGGAGAGAACGCGGCAAGTCCGCATCATCATCCCGGTGGCCGCATCATCGGTCGAGATGAAATCGTGCTGTGCGACTTTGGTGGCACGATGAACGGCTACTGCTCAGACATCACCAGGTGTGTGGTCACCGGCGCCATCTCGAGCGATGTCGCCGCTGCATGGTCAGTGCTGCAAACGGCGCAAGAGATCGGCGTTCGAGCCGGAGTCGTCGGTGTTGCCTGTGAAGAAGTCGACCGAGCAACGCGTGCGGTGATCGCTGAGGCTGGATACGGCGAGTACTTCGTGCATCGGACCGGACACGGCATTGGTATGGAAGAGCACGAGGATCCCTACATGGTGGAGGGATCCAGGGTGCCATTGGCGGCGGGTCATGCCTACAGCGTCGAACCTGGCATCTATGTGCCGGGGAAATGGGGAATGCGACTCGAAGACATTGTCGTCGCAACCGAGCAGGGTCCTCTCCGACTGAACGAGGCCTGTCACGACCTCGTCAGCGTCGCTGCTTAAGTAGTGCCGACGCCGAAGAGATCGGGGTTTGCCTCCGGGCTCCACGAGGTGAGTTCAATGCTGACGTCCGGCCCGAGATACATCGCCAATGGTCCAGCCTCGGTCACGCAGTAACTCTTGTCCCCGCCAGTAACTGGAATCACTGCGCACGTTGCGGTGATTCCAGCGACGTCGACGGAGTAGGAGCGGGCGGGTCCAATGTCGCGACCTGCGTCGGTGTGAATACGCAGCGCCATGGCGCGTCCCCAGAACTGATGGGTGACCTGCACATCGCTGATCCGCGTGTCGTCAATTCCGTTCGCGCACTCACCGGTGACCAGAGTGCACGTTCGTTGCGATGCCGATGACCACAGGTATCGGATATCGCCAACGGTGACGGATCGTTCGGGTCCGCTCTGAGCAACTGCGGCGTTGACGGTGGCACCGCCATAGTTCACCGTGATGAGGTACTCCGCCGTGAATGTTGCGTCATCAGCCTTGCCAAGCATGTCGATGAGGCCTGCGATCGCTGGATCGTCCGTCGCCGGAGCATCCACCAGCGTTGGTCTGGGCCCGGTAGCGCAACCAGCGAGTGCGGCAGCACCGACGAGCGCCAGAGAGAGGGTGCGGATGAAGCGAGTCATGCGCTCAGCAGGCTAGACCGGTACCCTCCGGAGCCGTGCTCGTCGCCATGATCGACCTTGATGCCGCCACCGTCTTGGCGCAGTGGTCGGTTGGCGGGATGTTGTTTGGTTGGGTGACGACTCGTCATCGCGAAGTTGGCCTCGGTTACGGCTGGATGTTGCGAATGACGTACGCACTGATGGCCGTTGGTTCAGTCATTGCGGGAAGGCGATACACCCCGGTCGGCACACGCGATGTTGCTGTGGCACTCGTCGCTGTCGGAATCGTCGTGGCTCTGGGTTCATCGGTTCGCCGCCGCGCTGTCGGTGTGCGTGGGTTCCGCGTTGAACACGACCGCCGGAGCGAACGCGTCGCTGCGATGACCGGAATCGACCGAGCATCAAGTGAGAATGCTGCCGAAGGTGTCGAATTCAACCCTTGGCTCGATCTGGTGCCCGTTGCGGTTGGGGTCATTGCGCTGGTCGCCGCAGGTATTGGCGCAGCAGACAGCGGATCATCGGCGTTGGTCTCAGTCCTTCGGGTACTCGTTGGCGCCGCGTTCCTCGGCGCGGTGACCGATGCGATGCTGCTTGGCCATTGGTATCTCGTGCAACCCGGTTTGCCGCGGCGTCACCTCAATGAGCTCGTTCGCTGGCTTGGCTGGATGTGGCCGCTTGAGGTCGTGGTGCTGTGCCTCCCGACTGGAATGTTCAGCGTGTTGAGCGGAACGATCGACGACGGCTGGGGCGGCACGCTTGGCTGGTTCTGGGTGGCGTGTGCAGCGACGACCATTGTGTTGGTCCGCGTGACCGTCGCCGCTCTTGCGGAGCGGCAGTACTCCGCGGTGATGGCGGCGACCGGCCTGTTGTACCTGGCGATCTTGACCGCCTTTGGCACCGACTTGGTGGCTCGTGCGGTGCTCGCTGGCTGAGGTCAGTTCACCTGACGAGTATGGCCAGCCCAGAACGGCTCGCGGAGCTTGAACTTCTGCAGCTTGCCCGTCGCTGTTCTCGCGAGTTCGGTACGGAATTCAACCTTCTTCGGGCACTTGTAGCCAGCCAACTTCTTCTTCGTCCATGCAATGACGTCCGCCTCGGTGAGCGATGACCCAGGCGCCGTGACAACCAGTGCCGTGACGAGTTCGCCCCACTTCTCATCTGGAATACCGATGACGGCCACTTCGGTGACGTCTGGATGCTGGAAGATCGCAT
>JAPOJQ010000081.1 GCA_029978335.1 Actinomycetota bacterium | reverse complement strand
GTTCGTGATTATCTCGAAGCGCTTCGCTCCTCGAAGCCAAAGCGTGGCCGCAAGCGCACAGCAGAAAGCATCGAGAAGCGTCTCGCCAAAATCGAGACCGAACTCACCGCTGCTGATCCATTGACCGAGCTGTTGCTGTTGCAGGAGCGCCGTGATCTCCAAGACGAGTTCGAGTCACTCGGCTCGGGTGCAGACGTCAATGCCGCAGAAGATGCGTTCGTTGCTGTCGCTCGCTCCTACAGCGAGCGTCGCCACATTTCGTACGCCACGTGGCGTGAAATCGGCATCGATGCCGCCGTGCTGAAGCGTGCCGGCATTCCTCGTTCGCTCTGAGCCGTAGCGGCGCTCAGTCGGCAATTCGGTCGAGCGCCGCAAACGTGCGGTCGATGTTCGCAAGCGAACTTTCAAGGTTGAAAGTAGCGTCGAAATCGACCGCGCCATTCATGGCTTGAATCTCGGGATCCGCCTCGAGTATCTCGCGGAACGAGCGTCGCTCGTCCCATGCACGCATCGCATTGCGCTGGACGATTCGGTACGCCTCATCTCGAGTGCTGCCCGCAGCAACCAAGGCGAGCAGCACGGGCTGGCTGAACACCAGCCCATGACTCGAGTTGAGATTCTCCTTCATGCGATCGCCCAACACTTCAAGGCCATCGATCAGCCGACGCAAGCGGTTCATGAGGTAGTGCGCCAGCATCGATGAGTCGGGGAGAATCACCCGTTCCACACTCGAATGCGAGATATCTCGCTCATGCCACAACGCCACGTCTTGCAGGCCCGCCAACAGGTTTGATCGCACCACTCGTGCGAGTCCAGAGATGGTTTCGGCCGAAATCGGATTGCGCTTATGCGGCATCGCCGATGAACCTTTCTGCCCGGGCGAGAATCCTTCACGGACCTCCCCCACCTCGGTGCGTTGCAGATGCCGTAGTTCCACTGCCACCAACTCGCACGTCGCGGCGACCGATGCACATGCCCAGAGGAATTCAGCGTGACGATCGCGGGCGATCACCTGCGTTGCGGGCACTGGGGTGAGCCCGAGCGCTGCTCCAACGTGGGCTTCAACCTCAGGCGGAATGTTGGAGTAGGTGCCGACTGCGCCCGACAGCTTCATCACGGCAACACCATCACGGGCGGCCCGAAGACGTTCACGGTCCCGATCAACTTGAAGCGCCCACAGCGCAACTTTGGCGCCAAAGGTGGTCGGTTCGGCGTGGATGCCATGGGTGCGACCGATCATCACTGTGTTGCGATGGGTGCGCGCGAGCGTGATGAGGCTGTCGAGCAGCCGGGTTGACGCGGTGATGAGGAGATCGGCAGCGTCACGCATCGCCCAGCACAACGCGGTGTCGACCACGTCGGATGAGGTGAGGCCGTAGTGGATCCACGACCCGGCGGGTGCGCCGATCGCCAATTGGACCACATCGACAAAGGCGGCGACGTCGTGATTGGTGATCGCTTCGCGTTCGAGCACTGCCTCGACGAATGCGTCATTGATGGTCGGCGCCTGATCACGACAGGTGCGCGCATCGGCGGCGGGCACCACCCCAAGCGCGGCATGTGCTTCGGTGGCGAGCAACTCCACTTCGAGCCAGCGCGAGAAACGGGTGCGGTCGTCCCACACCGCCGTCATTTCGGGGGTGCGATAGCGATCGATCATCAGGCCTCCCGCAGCACGTAGTCGTCGCGCTCAGCCCCGACGCCAATCACCGACACCGGAATACCCACTTCGCGTTCGACGAGTTCAATGAGTTCGCGTGCAGCATCAGGCAAGTCGCCAGGTCGACGGGCTGCTGTCGAGTCACACATCCAGCCCGGAAGATCGACATAGATCGGTTCGACCCGGGCGAGGGTGTCTGACAGATCGGGGTAGTTCGTCGTGGTCTCACCGTCGATGCGGTAGGCAACACAGACCCGGATCGTCTCGAACGTGTCGAGCACGTCGAGTTTGGTGAGCGCGAGTTCGGTGAGGCTGTTGAGACGTGTGGCGTGGCGCAACATCACGCAGTCGAGCCACCCCGCGCGACGTCGACGGCCCGTCACGGTGCCGTATTCGCGTCCGATGTCGACGAGTTTGTCGCCGGTGGCATCGGAGAGTTCGGTGGGAAATGGTCCGGCGCCGACACGGGTGGTGTAACTCTTCGTGATGCCGACCACGCGGGTGATGTCACGCGGGCCAAGTCCGGTGCCGGCGCATGCGCCGCCCGCGGTCGGGTTCGACGACGTCACATACGGGTAGGTGCCGTGGTCGAGATCGAGGAAGGTCGCCTGTGCGCCTTCGAGCAGGATGTGCGTGCCAGCGGCGAGTTCGTCGTGCAAGAAGTTGACCGTGTCGGTGAGGTAGGGGCGGAGCCGTTCACCGAGGGCGACGAACTGTTCGACAACGGCATCGACATCGAGTGGTTCGCCACCGGCTTCGGTGATCACGATGTTCTCGGCTTCGCAGCGGGCTCGCACGGTGGCGGAGAACCTGGCGGGGTCGGCAACTTCGCCGGCTCGAACGCCGACTCGCTTTGCCTTGTCGGCGTAGGCGGGTCCGATGCCTTTGAGGGTGGTGCCGATCTTGTCGTCGCCGCGCACCGCTTCGGCGATGGCGTCGTGGCTCTGGTGCCACGGGAAGATCAAGTGGGCACGGGTTGACACTTTGAGTCGACTGCAGTCGATGCCGCGGCTCGTGAGCATGTCGATCTCGTTGAACAGGGTGGGGAGGTCAACGACGACACCGTTGGCGATCACCGGGGTGACGGAGTCGTAGAAGACGCCCGACGGCGTGAGTTGGAGGGCGTATTTCTCGGTGCCAACGACGACGGTGTGACCGGCGTTGTGGCCACCTTGGTAGCGGGCGACGACCGGATGCTCTTTGGCAAGCAGGTCGATGATTTTGGCCTTGCCTTCGTCACCCCATTGGGCGCCGACGACGACGGTGACAGGCATGGGCACGCTCCTCGCGTTCGTTTGGACGGAACGTGCTCCGATCGTACTCGCTCGAACCCCCGGCCCTATCCCAAACCGGCCTCCTACTCTGCGACCGTGCACAATTCGTCCACCCAAGGTGCACGACTTGTGGACCCTGGGTGGGGTTGGATGGGCTCAGCCGGGGCCGGGGATCTGTTGACGCAGGTGCACTGGTTCGACCTTCTTCTTGCGTCGTGATCCTGCACCGATGTTGAGCACTTCAACGAACACCGAGAACGCCATGGCGGCGTAGATGTAGCCCTTCCCGATGTGTTCGCCGAAGCCTTCGACCACCAGGGTGAAGCCGATGAGCAGCAAGAAAGCGAGCGCCAGCATCTTCACCGACGGATGTTGGTTGACGAACCGGTAGATCGGGCCGGAGGCGCCGAGCATCACGAACACGGCGGCGACGATGGCGATCACCATCACCGGCACGTGTTGGGTGATGCCGACGGCGGTGAACACCGAGTCGAGTGAGAAGACCAGGTCGAGCAACATCACTTGGCCGATGACGGCGCCGAAGGTGAGCACCTCTTTCGCGCCGTGTTCCTCTTCGACGCCTTCGAGTTTGTGGTGGATCTCTTTGGTCGCCTTGTACAGCAGGAACACACCGCCGGCCAACAGGATCAGTTCCTTGCCGGAGAAGCCGAGGTCCCAACCCCACAGGCCGAACGCGAACAGTTCTTCTTTCAGCGAGATAATCCAGCCGACGCTCAGCAGTAGCAGTACACGCATGCCGCCGGCGGCGAGAAGGCCGACACGGCGGGCTCGGTCTTGCATTTCGGCGGGGGGCTTGGCTGCGATGATCGAGATGAAGATGACGTTGTCGACGCCAAGCACGATCTCGAGCACGAGGAGCGCGACGAGGGCGCTCCATGCGGCGGGGTCACTGATCCAACTCATGCCTGCACGCTACGCCTGCGCGCAGCGATCACTGCCAGCACTCCTCCAGTGAGTAGCCAGCACGCGTGTCGGATCGTCGAACCGGCATCCGTTCCGGTGGCCGGAAGGCGCGTGCTGTCCGGCCCTGGCGTCCCACTGACCGCATCGCCACCTGAGCCTGAGAAGCCCGTCGCTGGCGATGAGGTGGAGTTGTCACCACTCGTCGCATCACCTGCTGCATCGGCAGGATCGGAATCGTCCGGCGTGCCTTGACCAGGCGTCGACGGGGTCGATGGTGGTGTCGAGGGTGATGGTTCGGGCGAGGGTTCCGGTGACGGTTGCGGCGTTGGTGCGCTCGCCACAAACGTCAGCGCCTCGGCTGATACCGAGGTAGCGGGACCGGAATTATCAGCGCCATCGAGCACCGAGTTCGCGTTGAGCACCGGCGTCACCGACCCGGTAGGACACACCAACGTGACCTCAGCACTGCGGGACGTCACGGTTCCAAGTGTCACCGTGCAATCGTCAACACCGCTCAGATCAGTCGCAGCGAAGCCCGTCACATCTTCAGAGAAAGAGATCGTCAGTCGTGCAGTGGCATCGTCGACCCATGTTGCAGTCGACCACGTTGCGGTTGGCGAAGTGAGATCGATACGCACCGCCGAGGATCGGGCGCTCGGACCATCTCCAGCGTCATTGGTGGCAACGACGGTGAAGGTGTACTCGACATCTTCGGCGAGGTCGGCGACCTCACACTCGAGCGGGCCGGTTGTCCATGTACAGGTCGCACCGCCCGGGTTCGCCGTGACGGTGTAGGCGTCGATCGACTCACCGTTGTCGTCAGCAGCAGACCACGAGACGGTGACATCATCGCCATCGCGTGTGACCGCAGTAATCGTCGGTTCGCCTGGCAGGTCGTAGGGCGTTGCGGTGATGTCGGTCGATTCGATCCCGAAGACGAGATCATCCGTTGAGGTGCTCGCCGCAACCGTCACCGTGTAGGAGCGGCCTGCAATTGGAGCGGATCCGTCGTCGAATGAGGACACCACATGGCCGATCGATGGCGACACGCACGCAGCATCTGGCGCAAGGTCGGCGATGGGCACGGTCGCATCGAATTGGTCGGTGCCATCGTCGAACCGGATTCGATAGGCGGTGACCGATCGTCCGCTCGGCACGGTGGCCGGCGCACTCCAGCAGACGGCGATCGACACGACGCCGGGCGTCGCAGCAGGGCTCACCGGCTCAGATGGCTGAGCGGAGACAATGAGGGCGTCACTGGTTGACGCACCGGACCCTTGACCGTTGACCGCCGTCACGGAGACCCGGTACTCGACATCTGATGGAATGGCCACCAAGGTTTCGGGTGAGTCCGATGTGTAGACCTGAGTGATGGAGCACGTGCGAAGCGAGGTGGAACACGATGCCGTGCCAGAGGTGGCGACCGTGGTGCTGATGCCATCGGGGTCGGTGACGGTGACCTCGTAGTAATCAACGGCATCACCGCCGTCATCACTCGGTGCATCCCACGATGCGATGATCGATCCGGGACGAAGTCGAACACCTGTCGGAGCGCCAGGCACCGTGGCAGGTGTGACCGTTCCGGTGAGAGCGTTGGACGAGCCGGCACGATTTCGAGCCCGAACGCTTACGGTGTACGAGGTTCCATTCTCGAGTTCGTCAACCGCCGTCGAGGTCTCAAGCGCCCCGAGCGTTCCTGTCCATACAGCGTCCCCGCCGGCGGTCGGAGTGATGGTGACGAGGTAGGCGTCGAGTGCATCACCGCCATTACTGGCCGGTGCATCAAACGCAATCGACGCCGTCCGGTCGGACGGCAGCAGTTCTATCGCAGCGGGTGGGTCGGGAACGGTGCGGGGGGTGGCGGTCACGGCCGACGACCACGGGCCCGCTCCACCCGCGCTCAGCGCACGGACCTCAACGGTGGTGGCGGTGCCATTGGTGAGCGAACCGATGGTGACGCTGCACGGATCACCGGAACAGGTGTGGGCGATCGCAGCACCCACGCTCGCGCCAATGGTTGTTCGAGTCTCATATCCGGTCACCTCGATGCCGGCCACATCGGCAACGGGGTTCCATTGAAGAG
>JAPOJQ010000080.1 GCA_029978335.1 Actinomycetota bacterium | reverse complement strand
TCGTCTTGTCGCAACAAGGTAAGCGTGCCGTAATCCGAGTGCGCCCCGGCGCGCAGTTGACCTGGCGCAGCAGTTGCTGGGTCGATATTGGGATAGTGCAGGAGTCGCAGTGCGGAGGTATGCCGATCGATTGACGGCTCGAATGTCGCGGGGTTCATGCCGAGACCACGTGCCATCAGCGCGAGCAGCCGTGCCGCCAGGTCGGCGAGGGCGTCGTAGTAGCGACGCATCACCATGGCCATCTCGGGCAGCTCTGCCGGCCAACGATTCGGTGAGTACGCGAACGCGGCAGCCGGATCGGATGCGATCACGTCAGCAACATCGGCCGGATCAACGAATGGTCCAATCGAGAATGTCTCTTTCATGTCAGCAGGTGTGATCCCGCCACGGCTAGCCGCCAGCCGCTCCACTTGGTACGCCCCGTAGCCATAGGCGTCACCCTTTGGGATCGCAACTGCCAACTTGGCTGAATCCGACAACGCAAAGAGCCGCTGTGCCGTCGACCATGCTGACGACTCGAGCGCAGCGTCCAACCCGTGGCCAACGATCTGCACGAAACCGATGTCGCTACACGCCGCATCGAGTTGCGCACCAACGAGTTCCGGGTCGCCGGCGAGGTCGACGGTTGGGACCATCATGCAGCGATCGTACCGAGGCACTGACGATGTCGAATCGCCAAAGCATCAACACCGCGCCAACGGCCGCTGTGTAGCGCACCGGCTACGGTCAGCATGTGTCTTCGCACCTTGCTCGTGCCGCATTCGATGCGAATCCTGACGCCGTATTGGTGGTTGCTGCAGACGGCCGCATCATCGACGCCAATGCCGTGGCGCACACCATGTTTCGGTACGGCGATGGAGCCCTCATTGGCTGCACCGTTGACGCTCTGGTGCCAGAAATGGCACGCCAGCGTCACGTCGGGCTACGCCAATCGTTCGCCGACGCCCCGGTGACACGACCCATGGGGCTTGGTATGGGTCTCATGGCTGAACGTGCCGATGGGAGCAACATCCCCGTCGAAATCAGCCTCTCCCCAATCGAGGTCGACGGCCACCAGGTGGTGATTGTCACCGTACGCGATGTCACCGAGCGACTCGCCGATCGATCCGAATCCCGTCGCAACGCCGCACGACTGCAGTTGCTCGAAGATCGAGAACGCATCGGCCGCGATCTCCACGACATGGTCATCCAGCGATTGTTCGCCGCCGGAATGAGCCTCCAGGCCGTTGCCGCCCTGGCCGAGCCGGCCTCGGTCGCCGAACGCATCATGGGCACGATCGATGCCCTCGACGACACGATACGCGACATTCGCAACACGATCTTCGAGTTGCATCTTCGACGCGATCCGGCTCCGTCGGAGCGACTTAGCAACCTGATCAACGATCGCACCGACTTGCTCGGATTCGCACCGACGCTGACCGTGACCGGCGAACTCGACGACCTGGCGTCCGAGTTGGTAGACGATCTCTTGGCCACCTTGGCCGAGGCCCTATCGAACGCCATTCGTCATGCTGCCCCTACCAGCGTTGCCATTGTGATCGAGCGTCGGGATGACGCGCTGTGTCTCCGAGTCGCTGACGATGGCGTCGGCATTCCCGATGACCCGCCACGGGGCCATGGCCTCAACAACATGCTGTGGCGCGCCGCAAATCACGGCGGTCGCTGCGTGTGGTTCCCTGGCGATGAGCGAGGCACCGTCATGGAATGGCGAGTTCCGCTCATCGGCTGAACGACCCTTGCCAGCTGCTGAGGATCAGAGTTGTGAGCGACGTCGCTCGTCAAGTCGCGCTGCGAATGCGGCGGCTTCAGTGCGTCGTGACATGCCGAGTTTTGCCAACAGGTTCGACACGTAGTTCTTCACGGTTTTCTCCGCGAGGAACATCTCATTGGCGATCTGACGATTGGTCATGCCCTCACCAATGAGATCGAAGATCTTCGATTCTTGGGGCGTGAGATCAAGGAGTCGCCCCTCTTCGCTCGACCGAAGCCGACGAAGCGCCATCTTGGCCTCGGCAGCGTCAAGCAGCACCGCACCAGCAGCGATCCGCCGCACGGCGTCCACAAGTTCGTTGCCTCTGATCTGCTTGAGCACATAGCCCGCGGCACCAGCCATTGCCGCGTCAAGGATCGCTTGATCATCGTGAAACGACGTGAGCATCAAACAGCGGATGTCATCGAACTCGCTGCGGATTGATCGACAAACCTCGATGCCGTTGCCATCGGCGAGTCGCACGTCAAGCACGGCCACGTCGGGATGGCATCGGCGCACGACCTCAAGGGCATCTGACGCTCCGCCAGCTTCTCCGACAACGTCGATGTCATCTTCAGCACTCAGCATCGCAGCGACGCCAGCGCGCACGACCTCATGGTCATCCATCAAGAAGACCCTGATAGTGCTCACCTCCGTCTGCGCCACGGGCCCATACTGACTGAGGGCGACGCGATCATCTAGGGACCTAGGTCCCAGGCTCGAACCGGTCGTTCGTCAGGCTGCGAGCGACGAACGCTCCAAGATGTGCACGCCGCAGGCCGAACCGAGGCCGATCACATGGGCAAGACCGACCTTGGCCCCCTCGATCTGGCGATCGCCGCCTTCACCGCGCACGTGCTGGCAGACCTCCCAGATGTTGGCGATACCCGTCGCCGAAATCGGATGTCCCTTGGACTGCAGACCACCCGACACGTTGACCGGCATACGGCCGTCACGAAACGGGGCGCCCGATTCAAAGAAATCGACCGCGCCACCTTCTTCGCACAACATGAGGTTGTCGTAGTGCACGAGCTCAGCAGTGGCGAAACAGTCGTGCAGTTCGACGAGGTCGAGGTCTTGTGGCCCAACACCTGCCTGCTCGTACGCCTGGCGGGCCGCATTTCGGGTCAGCGTGTTGACGTCGGGCAGCACCTGGCACGCCTCTTGCCACGGGTCGGTCGTCAACACCGAGGCTGACACCTTCACCGCACGCCGCTGCTGCTCGAGCGTCAGGGTGCGCAGGGTCTCGCCGTTCACTACAACTGCGGCCGCTGCGCCGTCGCAGTTCGCCGAGCACATCGGACGAGTATTCGGGTAGGCGATCATGATGTCGTTCATGATCTGCTCAAGCGGCATCGCCTTGGTGTAGGCCGCGAGTGGATTGAGGGTGGAATGGCCATGGTTCTTCTCACTGATCCGAGCGAACAACTCAAAGCTGGTTCCGCCGTAGCGATGGCCGTACTCCATGCCGATCTGGGCGAATACGCCTGGCATCGACTCGGTCCCGATGCGGCCATCGACCGGTGCCACTGCGCCGAAGCGTCCTGATCGCGTCCACTCGTCACCGTCAGACTTGGCTTTGCCTCCTGAGCCGAGCAGACCTGCGCCAGCGAGCTTCTCGACGCCCACCGCAAGGCCGTAGTCGACCTCGCCTGCCTTCACGGCCATGATCGCCGTGCGAAGCGCGGTGGCGCCGGTGGCGCAGGCGTTCGACACGTTGTAGGCAGGGATACCGGTCTGGCCGACCTGCTTTTGGAGTTGCTGGGCGATGCCACCAGAACCCAAGAGATTGCCGGCTGCCATCACACCGATGTCGCGCATGGTGACACCGGCATCTGCCAGTGCACCCATGATCGCTTGGGCACCAAGATCGACCACATCAAGGTCTGGGTGCTTGCCGAACTTGGTCATGTGGATCCCGAGGATCCAGATGTCGTCACTCCTGCTCATGGCTGATGCTCCTTGTGTGCTCCGCCTCAGGCGGGTTCGAATCCGTAGTTGATGGCCTCGACACCGGCTGAGTCGGTGCCGACGACGGTGGTGGCGAGTCGGACCCGCATTCCGAGCGATACGTGCTCTGGGTCGGGTGGGCAATTGATGATGTTGGCGCGAACGCTGGTGCCATCGCAGTCGACGACTGCAGCGACGAAGGGAACGGCCACACCAGGGGCCGCAAAGGTGACGATCGAGAACGCCCTTACTTCGCCTTCGGTCGCAATGTCGACGGAGGTGAACTCAGTGCCGAAGCACCCAGCGCACGCGTTGCGGCGATCGAAGAAACGAGCGCCGCACCCGGTGCACTCGTGTGCGATGAGATGGGGCTCTGGTTCGAGTACCAAGTAATCGACAAAAGGAATCCGGGTCACCGTGCTCATCACTCCTCCTCGGTAATACCAAGACGCTAGGCCACGGTCACCAGAGCCGACGAGTCGGTACGTGCAGGCGAATGCAGCGCGTCAGATCACACCGTCGGCACGCCAGCGTTCAATGGTCTCGTCGTCGTGTCCAAGTTCGCGCAAGATATCCGTCGTGTGCTCGCCCACAGCCGGAATCGGACCCATCGGTTCATCGAGGCCATGCATGATCGCTGGTGGTCGCAACGCCTTGATCGGCCCGTTTGGTGTGTCGACGTGTCGCCATCGGTCTCGAGCGGCAAGTTGGGGATGATCGATGAGATCCATCACCGAATTCACGCGCCCATTGGCGATACCGGCGGCATCGAGACGGGCCACGACGTCATCGACGGACATGGATGTGAACGCCGACTCGATCTCGGCAGCGAGTTCCTCACGGTGTCGATGTCGCGAGGCGTTATCGGCGAACCGAGGGTCGGACGCGAGCGCCGGACGATCGAGCACCGACAGACAGAACGACACCCATTCACGTTCATTTTGAATACCGAACTGCACGCGACCATCGCGTGCGGCAAACGACCCGTAGGGGTAAATCGTCGGATGAGCATCACCCGAACGCGGCGGTGCTGCATCGGAGTACATCGCATAATGAATCGGATGACCCATCCATTCGGTTAACGCATCGAGTAGCGACACTTCGATGGCGGTGCCTTCGCCAGTGCGCCACCGATGCACCAATGCCGCAAGCACCGACGAGTACACATACATGCCGCCGGCAATATCGGCCGCCGAGATGCCCGCACGAACCATCACCTCCGGGGTGCCGGTCACCGAGAGCAGTCCCGTTTCAGCCTGGATCAGGAGGTCATATGCCTTGCGTCCGTCATATGGCCCACCTGACCCGTAACCGGTGAGGTCGACGGTGATCAGTTCAGGGTGATCCCCACGCAGTGTCGCTGCATCAACACCGAGTCGTTCGGTTGCACCTGGCGCAAGGTTCTGCACCACGACGTCAGCACGAGCGGCGAGCTGACGAATGATGTCTGCTCCATCACGGGTACTCACATCAAGCGTGATCGACTCTTTCGAACGATTGAGCCAGGCGAAGTAACTCGATAATCCGTTGACCCGCGTGTCGTAGTGCCGAGCGAAATCACCATCGCCCCGGCGTTCGACCTTGATGACGCGAGCACCAAGGTCGGCGAGCTGTCGCGTGGCAAATGGCACAGCGACGGCCTGTTCAAGGGCGAGAACAACGACCCCATCAAGCGCCGCCGTCATGACGTCATCATTCGTAGCCAGGCGGCGGGGTGAAACCGCCCAGCTCGCGCTCGATCAGCGATGCAAAGCGGATCGACCGTCGATCCTGCAGGTGCGGGGCGACGATCTGAATGCCGGCTGGGAGCCCATCGGCACACAGACCAACTGGCGCCACCGTGCCAGGCAGGTACGAGTTGCACGACCAGCCCGCCCAGAACAATTGGTCCACGACCGGTTCGGTGCCACCGTTGATCGGAATGCGGCGGGTGGCACGAGTGCCGGTGTGGTCGTGCGGGTACGCCGTCGACGCAGCGGTCGGGCACAGCAAGAGGTCGTAGTCCCCGAAGAACCTCGCCCATTCCATGCGGTAACCCTCACGGCGGTTGTGGTGTTGCCACCACTCCCGGTGGCTCATGGTGACGGCATGGTCGACGAGTGCTTGATAGCTCCTGTCGCCCGAATCCCATGCCGCAGCACCTGCAATGGCAGCGGCGTACTGCTCGTCATCGAACATCGCGCCGGTCGCCGAACGCAGCAGCATCAAGTAGTTCTCGTAGTACTCGTGTTGGTCGATGTTGGGTGCTGCTTCGACAACGGTGCACCCGGCGGCAGCCAGTTGATCGACGGCCCACTGCAG
>JAPOJQ010000031.1 GCA_029978335.1 Actinomycetota bacterium | reverse complement strand
CCAGTGATAGAGGTAGAGCCCGTACGAACGTGTGCCGACCCACAGCAACGGCCGAGTCGATAGTGCACGATGCAACAAGGTGCCTCGGTGCACCAACGGCACGATGACGGCAAGCGTTGCGAGTGCAGTGAGCGCGAAGCCACCGCGCATCAACCGACCATCGGCGATCACTCCGCCCCCATCAGCGTCGACCGTGAGGAAGTGGAGTTGGTTCACGAGCACCACCAGCACCACCAGCCCGGCGCCACCGACGAGGTCGAGTCGTACTGGTCGACGGCGCAACGGTGACCGCATCACCGCAACCGGCCGCCACACCATGGCGAACGCGGCCCCGAGCAGGAGTCCCGACGAGCGTGTGATTGTCGACAGGTACAAACCGTCGGCGATCGAAATGCACCGACCGCCGAACGACCAGTAGGAGTCCGGGGTGACATCGCATTCACCAATCGGGCCGGAATGGTGCAAGAGCGATGTCATGATGACCACCACTACGGCCGCGCCAACCAGCGTGATGGCAGTGCGTCCGAGACGACGGGTGCCTCGGCGCAACAGCACCACCATGACAAGTGGCCATACGAGGTAGAACTGCTCCTCGACCGCGAGGCTCCAGAGATGTCGCAGCGGAGCGAAATCCCCTCCGGCTGCATATCCGGCGCCGACCCAGAGTTGGAACCAGTTTGAGCCGTAGAACACTCCAGCGACAACGTCGCCTCGCAGTCGGCCAAGCACATCGGACCGAAAGAGTGCCGTCCACACGGTGACCATCACCAACAGCGCGAACAGCGCGGGAAGCAACCTCCGGGCCCTTCGCATCCAGAAGTTCCCCAATGAGACCTTTCCGTTGCGCTCAGTCTCAGCCATAAGCAGCAAGGTGATCAGGTAGCCGCTCAGCACGAAGAACACTTCAACGCCGAGAAATCCGCCCGGCAGCCACGATGCGTCGGCGTGGTAGATCATGACCGCCACCACGGCGAGCGCACGAACGCCGTCAAGTCCGGCGAGATACGGCACGCTCGACAGCGTCGGCTCTCCCCCGCGGCGATCGGTGATGGTGGACATGGCGCTCCAGTATCGCCCGAGGACGCCCCGAGCGGACGGTCATGCTCAGTGTCGGAAGTGCCGCATTCCGGTGAAGACCATGGCGATGCCATGTTCGTCAGCAGCCGCAATCACCTCAGCATCGCGCACGCTGCCACCTGGTTGGATCACGGCGGTGACTCCGGCGGCTGCGGCGGCATCAAGGCCATCGCGGAATGGGAAGAACGCATCGCTCGCGCACACGCCACCGGCTGCCCTCCCCGCCGAACGTTCGGCAGCAATCCGAGCCGAATCGAGTCGGTTCTGCTGGCCGGCACCGATGCCAAACGCTTGACCGTCACGCGCGTACACGATCGCGTTGGACGACACGGCCGCGCACACTGACCATGCAAAGACAAGGTCGTCCCACTGGCGTTCGCTTGGGGCAACGGCAGTGACCACCTGCCACGTCGAACGATCGAGTGGGACCGGGTCCGCGTGTTGCACCAACAAACCGCCGTCAATCGGCCTCACATCGAACTCGCGGGTGCCTGGGGCACGTGCAGTCATCACGCGGAGGTTCGCCTTTGCCGTCAGCACCTCGAGCGCACCCGGCTCGTACCCCGGAGCGACAACGACCTCGGTGAACACCGGTGCTAAGGCCTCGGCCATGTCGACGGTCACCGGGCGGTTGACCGCAACGATGCCACCAAAGGCGCTCACCGGATCACACGCATGCGCCCGGCGATAGGCCTCGGTGATGTCGTCGGCAACGGCAACACCGCAGGGATTGGCGTGTTTCACGATGACTGCCGCTGGTCGATCGAAACGGTGCACCAACCGCCATGCCGCCTCGGTGTCGTACAGGTTGAGGTAGCTGAGGGCTTTGCCGCCGTGTTGCACCATGTGGTCCCACCATCCGCCGTCATCGACCGATTCGATCGACCGGTAACGGGCACCCTGCTGGTGCGGATTCTCCCCGTACCGCAAGATCTCAGCACGTTCGAGCGCAAGGTGGAGGGTGGGTGGCAGCGGCTCAGGTTCAGCGTCGGTGCGATCGAGCCAATTGACGATTGCCGCGTCGTAGGCGGCGGTGCGAGCGAATGCGGCTCGGGCGAGTCGTCGGCGGGTTGGAACGGTGACCGTTCCCTCGGCCGTGATTTCGGCGAGTACCGGCGCGTAGTCCGCGGGATCGACCACCACGGCGACATGCGCGTGGTTCTTTGCCGCCGCTCTCACCATCGCTGGACCGCCGATGTCGATGAGCTCAATTCCAGGATTACTGGAGAACGGGTACAGGTTGACGACCACGAGATCGATCGCTTCGATGCCGTGCGCCGCCATATCTTCACGATGCGACGGGTCGTCGGTATCGGCGAGGATTCCACCGTGAATCATCGGATGCAGTGTCACCACGCGATGGCCGAGCATCGCTGGCAGGCCGGTCAGCTCCGCAACGTCAACTACCGGGGTTCCACTCGCGGCAATTGCGGTTGCGGTGCCACCCGACGAAATGATGCGCCACCCCAACGAGTGCAGACCTGCGGCCATTTCGGCCACACCAGTCTTGTCGTAAACGGAGAGCAGCGCTGTTGGCACGTCAGCGCAGACCGGCGACGATCTGTGCCATCAGTTCGCCAGCCTCGGTCGGGTTGAGCCCGACCTTCACCCCGGCGTCGGCGAGAGCGTCCATCTTGCCTTGAGCAGTGCCTTTGCCGCCCGACACGATGGCGCCAGCGTGGCCCATCTTCTTGCCGGCTGGAGCAGTCACGCCTGCGATATACGCGCTCATCGGCTTGGACACGTTGGCCCGAATGAACTCTGCAGCTTCCTCCTCAGCAGAGCCACCGATCTCGCCGATCATGATGATCGCGTGGGTATCGGGATCCGCTTCGAATTCGCGCAGACAATCGATGAAGTTGGTCCCAGGGACCGGGTCGCCACCGATGCCGACACAGGTCGATACGCCAATGCCCTTCTGCTTCAACTCGTACAGCGCCTGATAGGTCAATGTTCCCGAACGGGACACGATGCCAACGTTCGGGCCTTCGGCGGTCGGCGGCAAGGCGATCTCGCCGGCCGTGATACCGATGTTGCACTTGCCGGGGCTGATGATGCCCGGGCAGTTCGGTCCGAGCAGACGGGTGTTCGGAAAGTCGCGAATGAGGGTGTTGAAGACCTTGGCCTCGTCTTGAGCCGGGATTCCTTCGGTGATGCACACCACGAATGCCACGCCAGCGGCAGCGGCCTCCAGGATCGCAGCGGGTGCGGCCTTTGGTGGCACTGCGACGAACGATGCATCGGCACCGGTTGCTGCGACGGCCTCCGCCACTGAGTCAAAGATCGGGATGCCTTCAACATCTTGGCCGCCCTTGCCCGGCGTGACGCCCGCAACGACGTTGGTGCCGTAGTCCCGGTTGCGTAGACCGTGGTACTTGCCTTGACCGCCGGTCAGACCTTGGACGATGACCTTGGTGTTTTCATTAACGAAAATCGACATGGTGTTCTCTCAGTTCTGGGCGAGGGCGACAGCGGAACGGGCGGCAGCGAGCATGGTTGGCTCAGAACGCAGCTTCGATTCTGGGATGCCGGCGTTGGCCAAGATCTCACGGCCCTGGTCGGCGTTCGTGCCATCAAGACGGATCACGATCGGCGCACGCAGATCAACCCGGCTGAGCGCTTCGACAATGCCCTTGGCGACTTCTTCGCCACGGGTGATGCCTCCAAAGATGTTGATGAAGATCGACTTGACGTTCTGGTCGAAGTTGATGACTTCGAGCGCCGCTGCCATCACATCGGCATTCGCGCCACCGCCGATGTCGAGGAAGTTGGCTGCTGATCCACCGACCTGATTCACCACGTCGAGGGTTGACATGGCGAGCCCGGCGCCGTTGGCGATGATGCCAACCGTGCCATCGAGTCCGATGTACTGCAGGTCGTGGGTTTTGGCGAGCTGTTCACGCTCGTCGAGCACCTCGGTCGCTGAGTACTCAGCCCACTCGGGATGACGGAACGCTGCGTTGCTGTCAAGGGTGACCTTGGCATCGAGCGCATGCACCTCCCCTGTCGGCTTCAGAATCAATGGGTTGATCTCTGCGAGGTCACAGTCGCCGTCGGTGAAACAGCCATAGAGCTTGACAAGGATGTCAGCGGTGCCATCGAGGGCACGCTCGGGGATCTTGGCATCGACTGCCGCCTGACGGGCCGTTGCGACATCGAGACCGACCACGGGATCGATGTGCAACTTGACGATGGCATCAGGATCGCTCTCGGCAACAGCCTCGATTTCAACACCGCCTTGGGCCGACAGCATGAGCAGGTGCTTCTTCGCTGCGCGGTCGAGGGTGAAACTTGCGTAGTACTCCTCATCGATGTCAGAGGCGTGCTCGACCCACACTCGATGGACCACGTGCCCCTTGATGTCCATGCCGAGGATGTTGCCCGCGTGCAGACGCACCTCATCAGCGTTGTCCGCAAGCTTGATGCCTCCGGCCTTGCCGCGCCCGCCAACTTGGACTTGGGCCTTCACGACAACCGGATACCCCGCGGCCTCAGCCGCGGCGACGGCCTCGTCGACCGTGTCAGCTTTGTCGCCGGGGCTCACTGGAATACCGAATCGGGCGAAGTACTGCTTGCCCTGATACTCGAAAAGATCCACTGTCTCAGTCCTCTCGTTCGTCGAGTGTCTGTTCCAACCATGCGTTGATCCCTTTGAGGGATGCACCGGGTTGGAAGATCTGTGCCACGCCCTGTTCGCTCAGCGCCCTCGCATCTGCGTCAGGGATCACCCCACCGCCAAAGACCAGAACATCACCGAGGTCGCGCGAACGAAGCTCTTCCATTACGCGTGGGAACAAGGTGAGGTGCGCCCCAGAGAGCAACGACAAGCCCACTGCGTCAGCGTCCTCTTGCAGCACGGTCTCTGCGATCTGCTCCGGGGTCTGGTGCAAACCGGTATAGATCACTTCAAATCCGTGATCGCGCAGTGCTCGGGTGATCGTCTTTGCACCGCGGTCGTGCCCATCAAGCCCGGGCTTTGCCACAACGACGCGGTAAGGACGCTTCACGAAATGGGCACCCTATTACCGATACGGGTGCGAGCACCAACCGGCACGGGCAGACTGTGGGACGTGCGGCTGCCTCAGTTGAGATCTCCTCTGGCCAGAGCCGTCGTTCCAGTGCTCGGCGGCATCGTGGTCCTCGCGCTCCTCGCCGGCTTCACCTGGGGCATTGCGGCGTACATCTCGTCGGGAAATATCGATACCTCTGAGCGGCTTGCGCCGACCACGTTCCCCGTCGGTCAGGTTGAGTACCTCTCCGAATTGGTGGCTGCCGACGGACCCTTGTTCTTCGCTGAGCTCGGCACGCCCGTTGGCTCACGATCAATTGTGGTGGACCACACCGGCGACGACCCGGCCAACGGCTGGCGGGTCTACTGGGCGTATCCCGCCGATCGGAGCGCCGACTGCACGGTTGCGCAGGTCGTCGGCACTCGGGATTTCACCGATTGTGAGGGCCGAACGATTTCGGTCGAGTCGCTCCAACCTCCACTCGACGGTGTGCGACCGGTCGTGATCGACGCAACGATGCTCGAAATCGACCTGCGTGGCTCGAACGGCTAATCAGGCTCGTTCGACGGCGCCCAGCAGACGCTCGACGAATGCTTCGGAGTGCTCTTCGAGACGGTTCCGCTTGATCTGCAGCCCACCGATCACGTCGGCTCCGGTCTGACCCACGGCGGTCGACAACCGATCAAGACTGCGTCCAGCATCGAGTGCGTACGTCAAGAAACATGCGGCCCGCTTATTCCGCATTACCGGCATGTTGGCGATGTCACCGGCCGCCCACGGCGCTTGACCCACGAGGAACAACCCGTGCGTCCAGGTACCGACGATGACCATGTCGGCCTGCTGCACGCTGGCGAGGTCGGGACGACGAACACGCGACAGGCCGGTGATCTCCCAGCCCTGCGACTGGAGCCCTGCGCCAATCAGTTCGGCGGCGCGCCACGTGTTACCGGTGAGACTTTCGACGAGCAGTGCAGCCTTCATCAGCGACATTCAACCAGATCGACGGGTCAGCGGCGCGAAGGCAAGGGCCAAATGCTTGGTGCCAACGCCTGCAAAGTTGACCGTTGCTTCGGCACGATCCCCCTCACCGGTGAGATCGATGACCACACCTTCGCCGAATGCCGGATGGACCACGTCGTCGCCAATGCGCAGTCCGATGTCGGTGGCACCCGAACGCTTCGGCCCTCCAGCGCGTAGTGCTGATTCGACGACTCGCTCGCGGTGGGCTTCGTCGCTACGTGCATCGACGCCTCGCCGACGGTACGGAGGTGGTGACGCAAAGCGATCGCCGCCACTTCGAAATGACGATCGCGACGGACCCGATGTGTCGCCTCGTCGTTCGAAGAGTTCTTCAGGGATCTCGTCGAGGAATCGCGACGGTGGGTTGTATTGGGTGGAGCCAAACAGCATGCGGCTCCATGCGTGCGAGACGAACAGTCGGTGCATGGCGCGCGTAATACCGACGTAGGCCAGTCGACGTTCTTCCTCCATCTCGTCGGGATCGGACAATGCCCGATGATGAGGGAAGATCCCTTCTTCCACGCCGACGAGGAACACATTGGAAAACTCGAGACCCTTTGCCGAATGGAGGGTCATGAGGACGCAGCGATCATCATCGGCGAGGTCATCGGTGTCGGCCACCAGCGCGACCTGCTCGAGGAATTCATCGATGCGGGTGAACTCGCGTGCTGAACCGACGAGTTCGCCAAGGTTCTCGATCCGCCCATGGGCTTCGACGGTGTCCTCAGATTCGAGTTCATCGAGATAGCCAGATGACTCCAAGAGTCCCTGCAACAGGTCGCCCGGTGTCACACCTTCGGTGTCGGAGCCGATGTCCGCGATGGATGAGTGAGCCTGATCGAGCACCGAACAGAACTGCTCAATTCCCCTGAGCGCCCGCCCAGTGACACCAGCGTCGCTTGCTCGACGTGCCGCGTCGAGGAAGGTGATGCCCTCGGCCGCTGCGAACTCATCAATACGAGCGATGCTCGCATCGCCGATACCGCGCTTGGGCACGTTGAGCACCCGCTTGACACTCACTTCATCGGCCGGATTGACCGCAGCTCGAAGGTACGCCATCGCATCTTTGATTTCGCGTCGGTCGTAAAAGCGGGTTCCGCCAATCACCTGATAGGGCACACCGACGCGCATGAACGCCTCTTCGATGACACGGCTCTGCGCGTTTGTGCGATAGAGCACCGCAGTGTCGCGCCATAGCGACCGTGTTGAACGAGTGAGATCCGCAATCGTCGACGCCACCCATGTGGCCTCGTCACCTTCATCGTCGGCCTGATAGCGAACAATGCGATTGCCGTCGCCGGTATCGGTCCACAGATGCTTGGGTTGTCGGCCGGCGTTATTGATGATGACCGCATTGGCGGCATCGAGGATCGTCTGCGTGGACCGATAGTTCTGATCGAGCACGATCGTCGTGACGTCGTCAAAGGCGTCTTCGAATTGGATGATGTTGCGCAGGTCGGCCCCTCGGAATCGATAGACGCTCTGATCGCTGTCGCCAACGACGCACACGTTGTGTGGCGCTGATGGATCGGTTGCGCCACCGAGGGCGAGCACGATCTCATTCTGGGCCATGTTGGTGTCTTGGTATTCGTCGACGAGGAGGTGCTCGAATCGATCCCGATACGAGGAGAGCACATCAGGGCAGTCGCGCAAAAGGCGCACGGTGTGGGTCAAGAGATCATCAAAATCGGTCGAGCCGGAGCGCTCAAGACGAGCTTGATATTCGGCGTAGATCTCAGCGTGTTTGCGAGCGAAGATGTCGTCAGCATTGGCTGCGGCGGTGGCCGGATCGATCAGTTCGTTCTTCCAGAGCGAGATATACCCGTGCACGGCCCGCGAGCTATACCGCTTGGCATCAAGACCGAGATCGCGGATCACGTATCCGGTCAGCCGAACCGCATCGGATTGGTCGTAAATCGAGAAGGTGCGAGGCAACCCGACCCGCTCGGCGTGGACACGAAGGATGCGCACACACGCCGAGTGAAAGGTGCTCACCCACATGGTCTTGACCACGGGCCCAACGAGATGAGCGACACGCTCGCGCATCTCCGATGCCGCCTTGTTGGTGAACGTGATCGCCAAGATTCGCGACGGATGCACACCCGTGTGAATGAGGTGAGCAATGCGATGGGTGAGCACACGCGTCTTTCCTGAACCCGCGCCAGCAACCACGAGCAATGGCCCACCGGGATGGACCACGGCGTCATATTGATCGGGATTTAACCCGTCGAGAAATGGGCTCGTGGCGCGGCGGTCGGGCGAGGGGTCAGACATGTGCCGCCAGTCTACGACTGGGGTGTCACCGCCTCAGGTCGCCATCACCGAACGATTGCAACGGGACAATGCCCGTAGGACGCAACCTCAGCGCTCGTCGAACCGAGGAGCAATCCACGCAGGGTTCCTCGGCCACGCGACCCAACGACAACAAGGTCCGCTGAGCGCGACGCCTCGATCATCGCAAAGCCGGGCGTGCCGCGCAGTACCTCGCGAGTGAGCGTGACCGTCTCGGGCACCGCACCAGCCACCTTGATGACATGGTCGATCACCTTGTCGCTGGCGGCGTCCATGACCTCGAAGTCGGCACCTGGCCCGGCATACCAACCCGCCACCACGGCGGGGAGGAACCATGCGTGCACCACCTTGACATCGGTAACGCCAGGCAGCGCCATCGCCCACCGCAATGCCCGAACCGATTCATTATCAGCGCCCGACACGATGTTCCCGTCGTCATCGACGAGGTCATGATCATCGGCGCCAACGACCACCGACCGGACGGGATGAGCACCATCGCCACGGACGATGACCACTGGCTGCGCCACATGATGCACGACATAACTCGCCGTCGAACCAAGCATCATCGACATCCGGCCCGTTCCGCGATGCCCGAGCACCACCACATCGCCCGCCTCTGCGAGTTCGACAATGCCTCGCCCAGCATGGGACCGAATGAGCTGACCCGTGACGCGCTCATCATCGGTACGTGCCACGAGTTGATCGAGAAACGAACGTGCTGCCTCTTCGATCGACCGCGGATCGATGGCGACCGCAACGTCATAGCCGACCATGACAGGAACATCCCACGCATGGACGACCACGATCCGGTCATCGGGGCTTGCCCCGTCGCGCGCCCACGACAAGGCGTCGAGCGATTCGTCGGAGCCGTCGACGCCAACGAGCCACCTCCGGGTCATCGTCTCGGTCATTACTGCCTCCTTTGATCAGGTCCTGACGCGATGGTGCCCCCGGCATCGCCGGGGGCACCAGTGACGTTGGTCCTTTCAGATGATCAACTCGTGAACATCTCGAGGGTTCAGGCGTCGGTCGCGGTCGCGTCCATCGTCATGTCGCCATCGTGGTCACCGTGGCCTCCGGGGCCACCATGTCCGCGACCCCCAGGTCCACGATCTCCACCTGCCGGGCCACCGTGGCCACCATCGCCCATGGTCGGCGGCACCGAATTCACTCGCTCCGTGACCTGTGCCTCGAGGTCAGCCAGGCGGGCATCAGCCTCTTCTTGCGTCAACGATCCATCGGCGACGTGTTCGGCGATGTGCGCCTCGCCTTCGGTGACCATTTGGTCGATCACGGCTTGGACGTCGACACCATTGGCAGTGGCGACATCGGCGAGCGACTTACCTGCGCCGAATTCGGCACGGAGCGTCTCAGCATCGATACCGAGCAGTGCGAGCACCTCATCAGACACGCCGCCACGTGGACCGCGTCCTTCGCCTCCATGGTCGCCACCCTCATGACCGCCGACGGGTGGAACGTCATCGATACGGTCCGCGATCATCGTCGCGGCGTCGGCGAGCTTGGCGTCAGCTTCGTCCTGGGTCAGCGATCCATCGGCCACGTGTTCGGCAAGGTGATCGGCCAGATCGGCGACGAGGCCATCCACGACCGCCTGCGTCTCAACGCCTTGAGCCTCGGCGATGTCGGCGACCGACATCCCGGCCTCAAAATCGCTGCGCAGCGTGTCGACGTCAACGCCGAGGATCTCAGCCAATACCTCAGGCGCAGGGCCGCGACCGCCGCCACGTGGGCCGTGTGGGCCACGCTCGCCATCATCATGGACGTCCCCATCGGCGGCGGCGTCCGTAGCGGCTCCGGGGTCAGTACCGGAGTCATCGGTCTGCTGCACAACGACGGGGGCGGCGCTCGTGAGAGCCGGCACGCCGAAGGCGAAGCCTGCAGCGCCACCAGCGACGAGTCCGGCCACGAGGGTTGCGATGGTCTTCTTGTTGGTCATGTCGGTTCCTTCCTATCGATCGGGTCAGCGGGATGCCGTCCTCGATAGGCACACGTTCCCGCTTCCGATTGAGAAGTGAACATGACACGGGTAAAGGCAAGGTGAGAGTTCACACCGGTGCCGGCCAGTCGGCGATCAGGGGTAGTTCCATCCCGATCACCGCACCGCCACCTTCGCGATCTGCAACAAATACCGAACCACCATGGGCCCGGGCGACCTCAGCAACAATCGCAAGTCCGAGTCCTGAACCCGGCAAGGTTCTCGCCGCATCCGCTCGGTGGAATCGTTCGAAGATCAACGATTGATCAGCGGTGTCGACTCCAGGACCTCGGTCAGCGACCGAAATCCGCCCAGCGACAACCGACACGTCGATCGGGCCATCGCTGGCATCGAATTTGACCGCATTATCGACGAGGTTCGTCACCGCTCGATGAAGGGCAGTTCGGCGAACGAGCGCCCGTGACGCATCGGCTTCCACATTGATGACACGACCCGTTCGACGGGTCACCCGCGCGGCGACATCGCGCACTACGTCATCGATGGTGACCTCGGTCGGCTCTTCATCGTCGTTCTCACCGCTCGCCACTTGCACCACTTCGTTGACGAGCGTGGTGAGTTCCTCTGCCTCAGCACGAACCGCAGCGAGGATTTCCGATCGTTGCTCAACATCGATATCCGGGTAGCGGGCGAGCATGTCGAGGTTCGTGCGGATACTCGTCAACGGTGTGCGGAGTTCATGTCCTGCATCCTGCACCAGCCGGGTCTGATCAGCTCTCGACGTTGCCAACGCCGTGAGCATTCGCCGAAACGCCTCGGCCAGTCGTCCAACCTCATCACGTCCCGATCCCGCATCGGGGAACTCGACGTCAAGCCGGCCGGTTGACTCGACTTGTTCGGCCGTGCTCGTCAGTCGACGCAATGGGCGCGTGACCCTGCCAGCGGTCAGCGCGCCGGTCACCGCTGCTGCAGCGGTGACCGCGATCACCAGCGCAAGGGTGCGGGTGCGCAGACTCTGCAACACATCATCGGTCTCGTGCAGTGACCGACCGACTTGGACGATGCCATCGTCAAACCCGATCGAGCGCACCCGATAGTCGTCACGACCGAGGTCGACGGTTCGGAACGTCGTGACACCGCGTCGACCGACGAGATTGAGTTCAGCCGAGAGTGGGTCAAACGATCGTGGGAACGTGCTCTGCAACACGGTGCCATCGGCGAGCACCGCCTGGACCGCGATCTCAGAAAATGGTCCACTCTCAAAGAGACGATCATCGAAGCGACGGGCCTGGGCAACCGCCGAAGCCTCCACCAGTGAGTCGTCAATTGCTGCGAGCAACCGCTGCGATGTCGTTCGATAAGAGATCACGCCAACCGACACCGTTGCCGCTGCGACGAGTACGCCGAGCACCAGCGCGATTCTCAGCCGCAGGCTCATCCGTCGCTCCTCGCGGTGTAGCCCACCCCACGCACGGTATGGATCAGCCGGGGGCGGTTGCCCTCTTCGGTCTTTCGACGGAGATAGCCGATGTAGACCGCAAGGTTCTTCGAATCCGGTCCGAAGTCGTAGTTCCAGATTCGTTCGTAGATCGTCGAATGATCAAGCACGATGCCCGCATTGCGAACGAGCAGTTCGAGCAGATCGAACTCGGTCTTGGAGAGTTCAAGATCATGGTCACCTCGCCGAACCCGTCGACCTGCAGGCTCAATCACCAGATCGTCGAGCATCACTGGCGCGTCATCGACCACGGCCACCTCATCGATGTGGGCACGCCGCACCAGCGCCCGCAGTCGCGCGAACAACTCACCAAGGTCAAAGGGTTTGGGCACATAGTCATCGGCCCCGGCATCGAGGCCAGCGATGCGGTCGCTCGGTTCGGTTCGAGCGGTCAGCATCAGAATCGGCACGCGGTTCCCTTCTGAACGCAGCACCCGACACACAGTGAGTCCGTCGACGATGGGCATGGACACATCAAGCACGACGACGTCAGGGGCGGCACCTCCTTGGCGCAACAATTCGAGTGCCTTCGCACCGTCAGCAACGGCGTCGACGCGGTAGCCCTCGAGGGTCATCGCACGCGAAAGCGATTCACGCACCGCTCGGTCATCCTCGGCCATGACGACGTGTAACTGACGTTCGCTCATGTGATGAGTACACCAGAATCGGGTAAGCCGCAGGTGAGAATGGGGGTCATGGCGCAACTCGGACCGCTCAGCCGCACCACGGTGTTGGTCCGTTGGGTGATGCTTGGAGCCCTTTCCGGCATGCTCGCCGGCGTTGCATCGTTCGTGTTCCTCGAGGGTCTCCAGCGCGTCACCACACTGCGCGTTGACCATGGATGGCTCATTGCATGCCTTCCGCTTGCCGGTCTCGTCATCGGACTCGCGAATCACCGCCTCGCTGGTCGCTCGAGCGGCGGCAACTCGCTACTGCTCGAAGAGATTCACTCGCCTACCGAGTGGGTGCCACGTCGTATGGCGCCAATGGTGCTGATCGGCACGTGGGTGACGCACCTCTTCGGCGGCTCGGCAGGCCGTGAGGGAACGGCACTGCAGATGTCGGGAAGTTTGACCGACCTCGCTGCACGCGTGCTGCGGCTCGGCAAGGACGACCGAAGTGTGATGCTCGGTGCGGCATTGAGCGGCGGCTTTGGTTCGGTCTTTGGCGTGCCCCTCGCCGGCGCAGTCTTCGGCCTTGAGGTGCAGACCGCCGGACGCGTGCGTTACCGGGCGCTGGTGCCGGCCTTAACGGCCTCGGTTGTGGGCGATGCCGTGGTGAAGGCACTCGGACACGAACACGTGCTGCGTGCAGCGCTACCCGCCACCACCGGCATACGAAGCACCGTGCTGATCGCCACTGCCGGCATTGCCTTCGGCGCTGCGGCCGTTGCCTTCGTGGAGGCGACACGAGCCGTGCGGGCACGTATGGCCAAGTGGTTTCCGACGCCCACGTGGCGACCGGTGGTGGGCTCGATCGGCGTGCTCGGGCTCACGTTGTTGTTCGGCACCGACTATCTCGGGCTGTCGCTGCCATTGCTCGATGCTGCCGTCGGTGGCACTGCAACGGACGCATGGGTCTGGGCACTCAAGATCGTGTTCACGGCGATCACCATCGGCAGCGGGTTCCCCGGTGGTGAGGTGACGCCACTGTTCGTGATCGGCGCGACGCTGGGGGCAGCGCTCGCGGGTCCGCTCGGGTTACCGGTTGCGGTCGTCGCTGCAATCGGCATGGTCGCCGTCTTCGGCGCGGCGGCAAATACCCCGTTGGCGTGCACCATCATGGGCGTTGAACTCTTCGGCTCTGCGGCTCTGGTGCCGATGGCAATCGGCTGTGTCGTTGCCTACGTCGTCAGTGGTGACCGCTCGATTTACGAATCGCAGCCACGTGACGCCTGAGATCAGGCCGTCGCCGTCACTCGCAGCGGCAGACGGCGTGGTCCTCGGATCTGTCCGATGCTCCAGGTGACGTCACCGTCAACGCTGAACTTGGGGAACCGCTTGACGAACTCTTCGACGGCGACCTTGAGCTCGAGGCGGGCAAGGTTTGAACCGAGACAGCGGTGAATACCGAGTCCAAATGCTCCGTGACGATTTTCCTGGCGATCGATGACGAACTCGGTCGCTCGATCGAATTGGGCGGGATCACGGTTCGCCGCCGGGAACGGCAGGAGCACCCAATCGTTCGCCTTCATCGGGCAACCATGGAAGTCGACATCTTCTTTCACGAGTCGGGCCATGGTCACCGGCGCGTAGGCACGCAGGAACTCCTCGAGGGCGAACATCATCACCTCGGGCTCGGCGACAAGACGCTGCAGGTCATCGGGATGGGTTCCGAGATGCCACAGCGATGATCCGATCGCGGACCATGTGGTGTCGATACCGGCAACGAGCAGCAACACAATCGATCCGCGCACGTGCTCGTGCGACAACTTGTTGCCATCGATCTCGACGTTGAGCAAGTAGCTGGTGAGGTCCTCGCGTGGATTCTCCCGATGCTCAGTGATCTGCACATCGAGATAACGGTCGAGGCCTTCCATCGCCGCGATGCGCTCTTCAGGGCTCTCGTTGATGCGTTCGAGCACGTCGTGCACGAAGCCGCGGAAGATTTCTTCATCCTCGGTCGGGAAGCCGAGCATGCGAGCAATCACGTTGACCGGGATGCTCTGGGCGTACTGCACTGCGCCATCGACAATGGACTCGCCAGGGGTGATCTCCCCCATGCGGTCGAGCAGTTCGTTGCACAGGCGCCGAACTTCGGGTTCCCACGCGGCGATGACTTTGGGGGAGAAGGGCGGCAGCAACAAACGCCGAGCCACATTGTGGAACGGCGGATCGCTGGTGATGGGCGGTGCGGGTCCGACGGGAGGCGGGATCATCGGCCGGCCGGTGTTGACCACTACCCCTTGGGAGGTGAAGTGCTCGGTGTCGTAGGCGATTTCGTGGACGAGTTCATGGGTGAAGGGCGCCCAGAGGCCGTCGTACCGCTCGCTGTGAGCGACCGGACATCCAGAGGCTTGGAACTCAGCCCAAATCTCGTGCGCACGCTCGTTATACGCCGGGTCACCATGGTCGAAATCGTTTGCCCAGTCGGTAACAGGGCCATAGATGCTGGTCATCGAGGATCCTTGTTCAGGTTGGCGTCACTCGGTGACGGTGATGGCGAATTCGGGACAGTTAGCAGCGGCGAGCCGGGCTTTGTCGGCCAGCTCGGGCGGAACGGTGCCATCGCCGATGACGATGGCCGTGCCGTAGTCATCGACATCGAACAGTTCAGGTGCCAACGCAAAACAACGGTTATGGCCTTGGCACTTCTCTGCATCAACTTCGACACGCATAACGATCACTGTAGATGCAGTGCTGCGACATTTGCACGTTGCGCTGTGACCCGTGGCACATCAGTACGCCACTACCCTGCGGTCTGTGACCGCCATCGTTCTCGCCGCTGAGTCGACTGGGTGGGTGGCACAACTCACCAATTGGCTCGTCGACGTGTCGGCCGCACGGTGGTTTCTGCTCGTAATTGCGCTCATTGCGTTGTTCGATTCGGTGATCCCGGCAGTGCCCAGCGAGACCACGGTCATCATTGGCGGTGTTGCAGCGGGGGCCGGAGACCAACATTTGCTGTTGGTGATCGTGGCCGGGATGGTCGGTGCGTTCATCGGCGACAACCTTGCCTTCACCATCGGCCGTCGACTTGCCGGTCCAATTCGGCGTCGGGCCTCCCGAAAGACGAGCACGGCCGCCCGCCTCGAATGGGCGGCATCGCAGATTCGCAACCGTGGCGGGCTCTTGCTCGTCACCGCCCGTTTCATTCCCGGCGGCCGGACGGCGCTGACCATCTCATGCGGGTTAACGCAACAGCCGCGTCCATGGTTTCTGCGTTGGGTCGCGATTGCGGTCACGATCTGGGCGTCGTATGCCGCAGTGTTGGGTGCCATTTTCGGTCGGGCATTTCAGGACAATCACACGGTTGCATTTCTCGTGGCATTCGGCACCGCTCTCGGCGTCAACATCGTCATCGAAGTCACCCGCAAGATGCGTGAACGCCGCCGCCACGTGGAAGTACGGCACTCAGGGTCTGAACAGTGACGCGTCGATTCGCTCAGGTCGATGTCTTCACCGAGCGTGCCCTCGGGGGTAATCCGCTGGCGGTGGTCATCGATGCCGACGGGCTTGATGACGAGTCGATGCAGGCGTTCGCTCAGTGGACAAACTTGTCAGAGACGACCTTTGTGCTGCCCCCATCGACGACCGAGGCGGACTATCGAGTACGCATTTTCACCCCGGCTGGGGAACTGCCCTTTGCCGGACATCCAACGCTTGGCACGTGTGCGGCATGGCTCGCGACCGGCGCCACTCCTCAGCGCGATGACGTGATGCAAGAGTGTGGGGTGGGCCTCGTGCCGATTCGACGGGCAGGCGAGCGGCTTGCGTTCCGTGCACCGCCGCTCATCCGTTCTGGGCCGGTCGACGCAGATCTCGTTGCATCGATCAGTGACGCTCTCGGTACTCCTGTCATCGATGCCTCATGGGCTGATAACGGTCCGGGGTGGGTCGCCGTTGAAGTTCGAGACGTCGCAACGCTCCTCGCACTTCGGCCGCAGTTCAACGACCTCCCCGACATCAAACTCGGTGTCATTGCATCGTGCGACGACGGCGATGATGCGGCAATCGAGGTGCGGGCGTTCTACCCGAGCGGTGACAGCCACGGTGAAGATCCCGTCACTGGCAGCCTCAATGCGTCGGTCGCGCAATGGTTGATGCGACGCGACCCGACGATCACGAGTTACGTCGCTCGACAAGGAACCGTGCTCGGTCGCGAAGGACGCATCTACGTCGACCGCGACGATGCCGGCGAGATCTGGATCGGCGGGCATGTCGTGTCGCTCATCAATGGGGTTGTCGATCTCTGACGACAGCGTCAGCGCAAGCGACTGACAAACTCAATGACATGAATGTTGCTGAAGCAGTCATTGCTCGTCGTTCGATTCGCGCCTTCCTGCCGACCCCGGTACCTGACGACACCATCCGTCAACTCCTCGAAGGGGCGTCGCGTGCGCCAAGCGGCGGCAATGTGCAACCGTGGCGTGTCTGGGTGATCAACGGTGCGTCGATGGGTCGCTTTCTCGACTTCCTCGACACACAACCGCCAGTCGAAGAGGCCGAATACGAGGTGTACCCGGCCGGCCTCTGGGATCCGCATCGAACGGCACGATTCGAACTCGGCGAGCAGATGTATTCCTTGCTGGGTATCCCCCGCGAGGACAAAGCCGGACGCCTGCAACAATTCGCTCGCAACGGTCGGTTCTTCGATGCACCCGCTGCGTTCTTCATCACACTCGATCGCCGGTTTAACCAGCCTCAGTGGTCCGACCTCGGCATGTTCTTGCAGACGTTCATGCTGTTGGCCACCGAAGCGGGGCTCGACACCTGCCCCCAGGAGTACTGGTCAAGCCGCCACCGCGCGGTGATGGAGTTCATCGGGGCGCCAGAGTCAGAGATGTTGTTCTGCGGTATGGCGATCGGGCATGGCGATCCGGATGCTCCGGTCAACTCGCTGGTCAGCGAGCGGCTGCCACTCGACTCGTGGGCGACGTGGGTGTGAACTAGTCGACGCCGAGCGGACGATCGAACCCCTCGCGGATGACGAGTTGTTCGCGCTGCAGATCATCGATCGATGCGACGCCCATGCCGAGCAACGTCGAGTCGATTCCCATCCGCATGATGTCGAGCACGTTCTCCACCCCGGCCTGACCGTTCGCGGCGAGACCCCACAGGTACGCCCGACCGATCATCACCGCCCTCGCGCCGAGGGCGAGTGCCTTCACCACATCGCTGCCACGGCGGATACCACCGTCGAGCAAGACCTCGATCTCGCCACCGACTGCATCGGCGATGGCGGGTAGCGCTCGTAGCGGCGATGGCGTGCCATCGAGGTTGTTGCCACCGTGATTCGACACCGACAGCGCGGTGAAACCCGCGTCTCGAACGCGGCGCGCGTCGTCGACTCGCATCACGCCTTTGACCATGCACGTGCCGCCCCATTGCTCGGCGAACCATGCGAGGTCATCCCAGGTGGGTTGGGCGCTCCCCATCCACTGGCCGTACGCCCCGAAGAACGTCGGGGCTGCTCCCCCGTCGACCACCATGTTGGGCGTCGTCAGGTCGGGCAATTTGCCTGACCGCAAGAATCGCGACAGCCACACCGGCTTCGTCATCACGGCGGGCGCGTACTTGATCATGGTCTTGAGATCGATGCGATCCGGCAACGCGGGACTACCCCAGTCACGACTGTGGCTGTAAGACCAATCGAGGGTCAAAATGACGCCTTTGGCGCCAGCCGCACGAGCCCGCTCCATCTGCGCCGCAATCCAATCCCGATCATTGATCCAATACATCTGGAACAAGAAGTTCGGGTTGGCCTCCGCGATTGCCTCCATCGGCTTTGAACCGAACGACGACAACCCCACCGCGGTACCGCGTGCTGCGGCAGCACGGGCAACCGCCACCTCACCATCGGGATGCACGGCTTGCACACCGGTCGGCGACATCATCACTGGCATCGAAAGATCAAGTCCGAGCACGTTGCGCTCCATGCGCCGCTCATTGGGCCGGCCGGCCACGACCGGTTGGAATCCGATCTCGCGGAACGCCGCTTGATTGTCCTCAATCGTCAGCCCTGCTTCGCTGCCAGCGATGAGGGCGTCGTACACGTAGTGGGGCAGTATCCGCTTGGCGCGACGCTGGGCCACGGCAACGGACTCGAACCACGGATTGGCCATGGTTGATGAGGGTACCGTTCACCTATGGCAACGACTGAGACGGCCTCCATGAACGGCACCACCATCACCTTCACCGACAGCGGTCAGGTTGATGGCGCACCAACGGTGATCTTCAGCCATGGGCTCTTGATGGATCACTCCATGTTCGCACCGCAGGTCGCTGCGTTGGCCGGACGGGCGAGAGTCATCGCATGGGACGAGCGTGCGCATGGTGGAACTCGCGCCCCTGGCCCGTTCACCTATTGGGACTCCGCCGACGACCTGTTCGGGCTGCTCGACCACCTCGGTGTCGAACGTGCTGTGCTCGCCGGCATGAGCCAGGGCGGATTCATCTCGCTGCGCGCTGCGTTGGCGCACCCCGACCGAGTCGAGTCATTGATCCTCATGGGCACGCAGGCCGGTGTGGAGGACCCGGAGAAGCAGGCGTCGTATGACATGTTGCACGAGATTTGGAACACACAGGGTCCAGCACCCGTGCAGGAGATCGTGGCGTCGATCATCCTCGGTGAGGGCGATTGGTCCGACTGGTACGCGAAGTGGTCGAACTGGGCTGCGTCGCATGTGGGCGAGTTCACGCACGCGTTTCGATGCCTGTCCGACCGCGATGACATCACCGACCGACTGCACGAGATCACCTGCCCCGCGCTCGTTGTCCACGGCACCGCCGATGCGGCGATCCCGATGGAACGGTCGGAGACGATGGCAGCCCTACTCGGGGGCGCTGTCACGATGGTGCGTGTCGACGGCGGCACTCACGCTGTGAATCTGACCCATCCGCAACCGGTGAACACAGCGATTGCAGACTTTCTGTCGCTCGGGTAAGTCGCACGCTCGAGCGCGATCAGCGCGACATGACGGGCGAACCGTGGTGCGCGATCAGCAGCCACCCAGATGCATCAGTACGACGGTCGCGCACGAACACATTCGTCGCTGCGATCGCGCCGGTGCCGGTCAACCCCGGACCAGACGCGATGAGATTCTCCTCGAGGGTCACGAGCGCTGTGTCGCCGTCCACCGACACCGCCACGTTCGTGAGGATGAACTGGTTTCTCGCCGGCCCGGAGAAGATGCGCTCCCACGATCCGCGCACCTGTGCCCAGGAGCGAAGGATCGGCCATCCTGGATGGACGCAGACCACGCGCTCAGAGTGCTCCCAGACAACATCCATGGCGCTCAGGTCGGCGCCCTCGTGAGCGTCGTAGAACGCTTGGTTGGCTGAGAGCACCTCGGCGATCGGCCCCGCGGTCGGAGCGCCGGTCGGGAGTTCAGACGACATGCGATGTGCAACACGTTGCGTTCGTCTGCTGTTCCCACACTGATCTCGGCTCGTGACGTGACATGTCGACATCACTACGGTCGGCCCATGAGTACGACGCGCCTCTCATCAGGATCCCGGTCGATCGCCGGACTGACCGCCATCGTCACAGGAGCGGGGTCTGGTATCGGGCGGGCGACCGCTCACCTGTTCGCTGACGAGGGCGCCAACGTCGCTGTCATCGATCTGAATGGTGAGGGGGTCGCCCAGACGGTGGGCGAGATCAGCGACGTCCACGGCGCAGAGCGCGTGCACGGTTGGACGATCGACGTCACCGACCGATCGGCGATCGATGCGCTACCTGATGCCGTCGTCCAACGTTTCGGCGCGCTCGACATCCTGTTCAACAATGCCGGCGTGTCGATTCCTGCTGGTATGGACACCGACGCCGCAACATTTGATCGAGCGTGGGATCTAACGATTGCAGTGAACATCACGTCGTACGCGCGGTTGTCCCGCGCCGCTCTGCCGTACCTGCGTCAGAGCACATCGCCGCGCATCGTGTGTACGGCATCGACCGAGGGCCTCGGTGCAACAGGTGGCATTCCGGCCTACAACGCGTCCAAACACGCGGT
>JAPOJQ010000077.1 GCA_029978335.1 Actinomycetota bacterium | reverse complement strand
CAATGCCAGCAGATGTGCCGGTCTCAATGATCTGAGCGGTTCGAGTGTTGAGTTCGCTCTGTGCGACGTGTTCGCCGGCGATCGCCTCGTCAAGGCGTGCTTGTGCAGCGACGACCGGGCGAGCGGAGCGCGAGGTGGTGGCGGCGCTGGCGGCAGCGACGACCTTGGGCTCGTCGGCTTTGAGTTGGGCGAGTGTTGATCGGTGGCGCGCAGCGTCGTCAAACCGCTGTGCTGCTGCGGTGGCGTCGTCGCTGTGGCGTTGGGCGGTGCTCGCGTCGTTGTGGGCTCGTGTGGCCTCAGCATCGAGTTGCGCCCGTTCGGTGTCGATGCCAGCGAGGATGTCCTCGAGGCCGTCGCGAGGATGGTCGGCAAGCTCCGGTGGTTCAACACCAAGATGTGCGTAGAGCTCGTTGAGGTGATCACGAGCGTTCGCAAGTTGATGCCGGAGTTGTTCGTCGACGGTCCCCACCTGCTGGGTAAGGGCATCGGATGTGGCCTTGAGCTCTTTGACCACGCGCTCGTAGACCGCTCCGCCGAACAATTGGCTCAACAGTTCTTCACGCTGTTTTGAGTCATCGAGCAGGAATCGCGCGACCTCACCTTGGGGCAACAACATCACCCGTCGGAACTGCTCGGCGTCGAGCCCGATGATCTCGTTGATGTGCGCATCGAACTCTCGGGCTTTCGTGGCCAGTGTGGTCGTGGAGCCGTCGCTCTCGCGTCGGGTGAGGAGTTGTGAAGCAGACTGCGGTGTCGCTCCGTGTCCGGTCTTTTTCGGTCGGAGATAGCTCGGCGATCGTTCAGCGGTGTATTCGACCCCATCAACCTCGAAGGTGAACTTGGCGAATGTGTCAATTGACGACGTCGCGTGGTGCGAACGGATATCACCACCGTCTTTTGATGGCATCTTGCCGAACAACGCAAAGCTCATCGCATCGAAGATGGTCGACTTCCCAGTGCCGGTGTCGCCCGTGACCACGAACAATCCGCGCGCTGCGAGCGAAGTGAAGTCGACCACGACCGAACCCGGGTAGGAGCCGAACGCTGCGAATGTGACGGAGATCGGTTTCATGCGTCACCTCGCATGGCGGCAGTGACGGCTCCGGTCAAGATGTCGAGCACATCGCCGGTTGGTTCGGCTCGCTCGACGTCACTCCAGAACTCGGTCACCGCGTCGATGGGCCGCAACTCGTTGATGTCGACCTGCGGTCCGTCAACCTGGGCAGGGCCGCCAGTTGGTTGAAGTCGAATCTCGACCACGTGCGGATAGACCTGCTCGAGTTTCGCTTTGGCCTCGAGCACCGTCTCGTGATCGGTGATGATGGCGCTGACAAAGCACTGGTGCGCATCAGGGAAGCGGCTCGGGTCAGTGAGTTCCTCGATGGAACCGGTGATGGTCGCAACGCCGCGACCGACATTCAGGTCAATGGTGCTGACGGAGCAGTTACCAGTCGCATCCATGTCGACGACGGTGACGGACTTTTGGTGATGTTCGGAGAACGAATATGCCAGCGGTGTACCCGAGTAACGAAGTGTGGATCGGCCGATGTCTTGTGGACGATGGAGATGACCAAGAGCCGAATAGGAAAAGCCATCGAACAGGTTCGATGCGACTTCGCCAGTGCCGCCCACTTCGAGTTGACGTTCTGAGTCGCTCACTGCTCCACCGGTGACGAAGGCGTGGGCAACGGCGAGTGAGCGTGGGGATGTGAGCGACGATCGAGCCCGGCCGATTGCAGTGTCGAGCACGCCGTGGTGGGTGCGGCGCCGGCGTCCTTCATGGGTCACGTCACCGTCATCGAATGCAGCGGGCGACGCCTGTGGGTCGAGGAACGGCAACAACACGAGGTCGAGTGGACCATCGCTGAAGTGGTGTTGGATGACACGTCCGACGCCTTCGTAACCGCCTCGGATGTACACGCCTGATGCATCGAGGAGATCGTCGTACGGCGAGACTCGGTCGGCGCCGTCGTGGTTGCCAGAGATCGCCGCAATCACGACACCTTCGTTTCGGAGACGGCGGATGGTCTCACGGAACAATTCGATGGACTCGGTCGGGGCGATGGCCCGGTCGTAGATATCGCCGGCGATGACAACGAGGTCGATGCCTTCGGCACTCACCATGGTGACGAGTTCGTCGCAGAAGCGCTCTTGGGCATCGCTCAGCGAGATCGGGCCGAACGAGCGCCCGAGGTGCCAGTCGCTGGTGTGCAGGATCCTCATCGGGTGGCTCCTCGATGGTCGGTGAGAGTGGTGGCGGTGCGGGTCATCATGAGATCAACGTGCAACACAGTCTCGCGTGTGCGTGTGACAGCCGGGTTGGGTTCTGCTTGTCGCTAACGTCCGGAGCGAATCGAGGGGAGCAGCACTGTGAAAATCGCCAATCAACACAATCGTGCCGTGATCGTTGACGGTGAGAACACCATCGACATCGCCGAAGCGTCCGGTGGCCGGTTCGGCCCAGACCCCCAATCAGTGCTCGCCGAATGGGACGCGTTCCTCGCCGCAGCCCCATCGCTGACCGGACCATCGAAGCCGCTCGACATGTCAGCTCTCGGCAACCCGACGGGTGTGCCACACCAGGTGTTTGCAATCGGTCTCAACTATCGCACCCACGCCGAAGAGTCAGGCATGCAGGTGCCCAAGGTGCCAGCGACATTCACCAAGTTCCCCGCCTCGCTCTCGGGCCCGTTTGACGACATCGAGATCATCGGTGAGGCAGTCGACTGGGAGGTTGAGTTGGTGGCGGTGATCGGCCGCCGTGCGGATCGGGTTCCCGAAGCGGACGCGTGGTCGTACGTGGCAGGTGTAACGGTCGGCCAAGACATCAGCGATCGGAAGTTGCAGTTCGCTGCCGGAAGCCAGTTTTCGCTCGGCAAGTCACGGCGTGGCTACGGCCCGATGGGTCCGTGGCTGGTGACCATCGATGAGGTCGAGAATCCCGATGACCTCGGACTCGGCTGTTCCGTCGATGGCGTGGTCAAACAAGATGCCCGAACCAGCGACCTGATCTTCTCCGTGCCGCAGATCATTGCGGAGTTGTCGTCGGTCCTGCCCCTGCTCCCGGGCGACGTGATCTTCACTGGCACACCCTCTGGCGTCGGTATGGCTCGCGATCCGAAAGAAGCGCTGCGCGCTGGTCAGGTCGTTGAGACATGGGTCGAGGGAATCGGGCACATGCGAAATCGCTGTATCTGAGCCTGCTCGGGCGCTGACGTACCCTGTGGCAATGCCTGGCATCGTCAGTCACGCCACCGTCACACTGAGCAACACCTCAGGCGTCGATCGCATCGACGCTGCGGTTGAGGCGTGCAAGGAATCGATCGCACTCGCAGGATCTGGATATCTCCCATATGCGCTGTGGTTTGTGAGCGATGCCATCGACACCGCTGGCAGCACTGCCGCAGCGGTCGTGCATGGGCGCCTCGGACTTCCCGAATTTGCCGGCGCATACGACATGTGCGGAGGTCCTCGCTCAACCGTTGGGGCATTGAAGATTGCGAGCACGTCAACGATGTTGGCGGTAGTCATCGAAGCCGGTGGGGCGTCGGCGTTCTGCTTCGGCAAGGCTGAGCCGAACACCCACGAAGTTGGTGGGGCGAATGTGACCGATGCTGCTGACACATCGGGTGTTGCGTCGGTGATGGCGGCGCTCGAATCAGCGATGAAGGCGGCGGAGTGCGCAGTCGATGATCTGTCGATGCTGCTCGTCTCGGGTCATGACGCGCCGGCGTTGGCGGATTCGCTGGCTCTTGAACCATCTCGAATGCTTGTCGGTTCGAACACCGCGCAACTCCTGGCCGATGGCCGGTCGTTGCTCGAGCCAGGTTCACTCTTCGCTCAGGTTGTTGGATGTGACGGCGTCGATGTTCGGATCTGGCGTCGGTAACGGCTGGCATTGGCGCCGTGACATCATTCGTTGATGCCCCGTCTCACGACTGATGAAATCGCCGCTCTGCTCGATGAGCCCGGACACCTCGCTCGCATTGCCACCGTCGACGATGATGGAATGCCGAGGGTTGTGCCGTTGTGGTTCATCGAACGGGAGCAACGGTTGTTCTTCACGCCCCGCGAACCGGCGGTGATCTGGCGCAATCTGTTGCGTGATCCACGGGTGGGTATTTCGATCGACGAAGAAGCGCACCCGTGGCGCAAGGTGACCGTGCAAGGCGTTGTCGACATCGTGCACCAACCCGGTGAGGATGATGCGTGGCGTGACCTGTATCGAGAGATTGCTCGTCGATATGTTCCGAGCGGGGCTGCTGATGAGTATGTCGACGGCACCGATGATCAACCGAGGGCTCTGTGCGCGGTTGATCTTGGCGCTGCATCGACAACGCTCACATCGTGGCGGATGCCATTTCGCGGCGAGGACATTCGCGGTGTGTGGCATGAGCGCTATTACGCGCCGGGCACTCGTTGGTCGCAGCGTTGATCGGGTCGTAGCCATCGTTCCGACTCGCCGAAGAGTCCCTAACGTCCGTTAGGTTATCTCGATGGCTGATACGGCACTGCCCGCACCTGGACGCCAACGTGTCCTTGACGCGGCTGCCGAACGCCTGGTGCAACAGGGCTACGCCGCGACGACCCTTCGCCAACTGGCTGCCGATGCGGGCATCAAAGCCGGCTCGGTGTATCACCACTTCGCTTCCAAAGAGGAACTCTTCATCGCCGTGTTCAATCGTGGGATCGAAGTGATGGTCGAAGCCTTCGACAGCGTCGAGGTAGCCGATCCGCTCGAACGCCTTGGCGCCCACGTGCGAGCCCACCTCGGAGCGTTGTTCGAACATGGTTCGTACACGGCAGCACACGTCACGGCGTTCTTTACCGCACCGCCAGAGGTTCGAGCGGAGGTGGTGCCCCAACGTGACGAGTACGAGCATCGCTGGAACGACTTGCTCGCCGATGTGTTCCCTGATCTCCCCGCCGGTCGCCGTCCGCTGACCCGACTGTTGCTCTTTGGCTCAATGAATACGACGATCGAATGGTTCCACCTGTCGGGAAGCCTGACGCTCGACGATCTCGCCGCCATCATCACGTCCCAATTCATCGATGGCATCCACGCCTCGCATCTCATCCGGAGCGCTCGATGACGTTTGCCCCACTCGTCACACGAATCGATCGCGGCGGCGATCTCTTCACCACCAACACCGCTGCGTACCGCGACCTCGTGGCGACCTTGCGCGAACGTCAACAGACCGCCGTCGACGGCGGCGCCGGTCGTGCAAAGTCGATCGAACGTCACCTCGCACGCGGCAAGGTCATGCCGCGCGATCGGATCGACCTCGTCACCGACATCGGCACACCATTCCTTGAGTTCTCCACGCTGGCGGCATGGGGGCAATACGGTGATGAAGCACCGGGCGCTGGCATCGTTACCGGCATCGGCATCGTGCACGGCGTGCCGTGGGTCTTCATCGCCAACGACGCCACGGTGAAGGGTGGTTCGCTGCTACCGGTGTCGATCAAGAAGCACGTTCGGGCCCAAGACATCGCTGCAGAAAATGGTCTTGGCGTGATCTATCTCGTCGATTCGGGCGGCGCCTTTTTGCCCTTGCAGGATGAGATCTTCCCTGACCGTGATCATTTCGGCGGAAGCTTTCACCGCCAGGCGCGCATGTCAGCTCGAGGTTTACCCCAGCTGTCGGTCGTGCTCGGCGGCTGCACCGCCGGTGGGGCCTACGTGCCGGCCCTGTCGGATGAGGTGATCATGGTCGAGGGCATCGGCCGGATCTTCCTCGGCGGGCCGCCAATCGTGAAGGCGGCGCTCGGTGAGATCATCGACCCCGACGAACTCGGTGGTGCGGTCAAACACACTCGTGTGTCGGGTGTGAGCGACAACGTGGTCGCGACCGAACAGGAGGCATACGCCCGCCTGCGCGAGATCTGTGCGACCACGAACCAACGCCGAGTCGCCGACGATCAAGGGTGGATCGATCGTGCACCGGTTGAGGAGCCACTCTTTCCAGCCGATGACATCTACGGCATCATCAACGCAGATTCACGCATTCCATTCGATGCCACCGAGATCATCGCTCGCCTCGTCGACGGCAGTCGCTTCGCCGCCTTCAAACCCGAATGGGGCACCTCAATCGTCACCGGATTCGCCCGCATCCACGGCTACCTCGTTGGCATCATTGCGAACAACGGCATCATCTTTCCAACAGGTATTGTTCTAGCCATATGTTTTCACCTCAACCATCAAAAAGTGTTCTACTGTAT
>JAPOJQ010000009.1 GCA_029978335.1 Actinomycetota bacterium | reverse complement strand
CGCGATGTCGAGCAGCGGGTTCTTTCCGGTCACTTCGAACACGTCGTATGCCGTCTTCTTGATGATCGTCGCGCGCGGGTCGTAATTCTTGTAGACGCGATGTCCGAAGCCCATCAAGCGACCGTTGCCGGCCTTCACCGATTCGATGAACGCAGGGACATTCTCAATCGAACCGATGTCGGCGAGCATCCGCACTACTGCCTCGTTTGCTCCTCCGTGAAGCGGGCCGTAGAGCGCGCTTGCTGCCGCAGCGGCTGACGAATATGGATCGGCGTTTGAGGAACCAACCACACGCATGGCGGTCGTGCCGCAGTTCTGCTCGTGGTCCGCGTGCAGGATGAACAAGATGTCCATCGCTCGTTCGAGCACAGGGTCGACTTCGTAGTTGGAGCCGACCTTCCACATCATCGAGAGGAAGTTCGCAGGGAACGACAGATCGTTTTCCGGGTAGTTGAACGGCAGTCCAACCGAGAAGCGGTAACACATTGCCGCAATCGTCGGCGTCTTTGCGATGAGGCGAAGGACCTGCTTGTGACGGCTGTCTGGATCGTCAATGTCCTTGGCGCCATCGTAGAAGGTGCCAAGCGCGGCGACGGCTGACACGAACATGCCCATCGGGTGTGCGTCGTAGTGGAAACCGTCGACGAACCGCTTGCGCATGTTCTCGTGAATGAATGTGTGGTGCGTGACGTCGTGACGCCATTGTTCGAGCTGGGTGGCGCTTGGCAGCTCACCGTGGAGCAGGAGGTAGGCAACCTCGAGGAACGTCGACTTTTCAGCGAGTTGCTCGATTGGGTAGCCCCGATAACGAAGGATGCCGTTGTCGCCGTCGAGATAGGTAATAGCGGAGCGACACGACGCTGTCTGCATGTAGGCGGGGTCGTACACGAAGAGCGACGGGTCGAGCGAACGAATCGCCGAAGCGGGGAACACACCGCCTTCGATGGGAACCGTGACGGTCTGCCCAGTTCGGTCGTCGGTGATGGTGATGGTCTCGGGCACGTAGGTCCTCCGCTGTTGGTCAATTGATGGCCATCCGCCAATGTACCGGCTCAGAGGTTCGCACGACCAATGGTGAGCGAGGTCCAGCGAGCCTGCTCAGAGCGGAGAATTGCCATGCCGGCGATTCGGTCGCCGATCACGCTTATTCGCCAGCATGTTCAATGCAGCGGTAATGCTTCGTCGGGTGTCCGCCGGGTCGATGACATCATCCACGTAACCCCGTTCGGCGGCCACATAGGGATTGAGCAGGCGCTCGGCGTAGTCGGTTTCGAAGGCAATGCGGTCAGCATCGTCGGCACCGCGTCGGAGAATGGCCGAGGCCTGGCCCGCTCCCATGACCGCCAACTCCGCCCACGGCCAAGCAAGACACACGTCGTTACCCATTCGCTTGGAATCCATCACGATGTAGGCGCCGCCGTAGCTCTTGCGCAGAATCACGCACACCCGGGGCACCGTGGCCTGGCCATACGCGTAGACCAACTGGGCACCGTGGCGGATCATCCCTCGCCACTCGAGATCCTTGCCAGGGTAGAAACCCGGCGTATCCACAAGCGTGATGATCGGCAGGCCGAAGGCATCACATGTGTTGACGAATCGTGCCGCCTTCTGCGAACCCGGGATGTCAAGTGTCCCGGCAAGCGCCATCGGTTGATTTGCGACAATGCCGACTGATTGTCCACCGATTCGCGCATAGGCGGTGACGACATTGTTGGCCCATCTCGAACGAATTTCGTAGAAATCGCCGTCGTCGACGATTGCTTCAATTACGGAGCGAACGTCATAGCTTCCGGTGGCGCTCTCTGGTACGACCTCGCCTGCTTCGGGTGTGGGGCGATCGATCGGATCTGCCGAGACGATCGATGGTGCCGGCAGATCGCTGTGGTCAGGGAGGTAGCTCAGAATGTCCCCAACGATCTCGAGTGCTTGTTCTCGAGAGGCACAGGTTGCGGTGCTCAGGCCGGCAACTCGATTCATCGTGTCGGCACTGCCGAGTTCATCTTTGGTGATGCTCACGCCGGTGAACTGCTCGACCATCACGGGACCGTTGACAAAGGCGTATCCGCGCTCGGTCATGACCACATGGTCGACAAGACCGAGGAGCAACGCTGGTCCGGAAACAGCAGGGCCGTCGACAATTGCAAAGGTTGGGACGCGCCCCGAGCAGCGGGTCAAGACGCGCGCGGCCCGGCCCCAACCGTCGAGTGGGCTGATGCCTTCGCGAATATCGGCGCCTGCGCTATTGACGACGAGCACCAGCGGCAGTTGCTCATCGAGGGCCATACGGCAACCGTCGGTGATGACCTGCGTCATGGACGCAGTGAGCGGGGGAGCGCCATCGACGTCGTCAAACTCGACGGACACGATTCGACGACCGGCGACGATGCGCGTCCGGGCCCGAACGGCGCCCGGTACGCCGACGTCGAACGGCAGTTCATCGATCGTCACTGCGCCGACAATAGAGCCTCAGGCCATCACCACCACAGAATTCGCTCACCCGGGGCGATGGAGGCCGACGTGGTGGTCAACGTGGTTACGAACCACATTGACCAAGGCCTCATGCACGGCATCTGTCGCAGGCGTTGGATTCGGACGACGACGTCGTACCCATGCGACCCGACGACGGGGGAGACCATCGACGGAGATGGTCGTGACGTCGCTTGTTGTTTCGGGTCGAAATGCCGTCGCCGGGACGATTGCGGCACCATGCCCATCGCGCGATAACGATGCGAGGAGTCGAACTCCGTCGACTTCGGTCTGTGCGGTGAGAGTGACACCATGTTCCGCTGCGGCTCGATCCAGGATCCGGCGCAATGCCGCACCTTCGGGCGGTAGCAGCAGCGGCTGCAGGTGCAGCTCTTCAATGCTGACCGACGTCAGCGATGCGAGCGGATGGCCAAGCGGGGCCATGAGGACCAATTCCTCATCGAATAGAGGGTCGACCGTGAGATCTGGATCGTCGATGGGAAGGTGAATAATCGCACCGTTGAGCAGGCCCGATGTGACATTGGGAACGAGTGCCGATGAGCTTCCTTCGCTGACGATGGTGTGAACGTTCGGGTGGTGTTGGGTCATTTGCCCGAGCAGGAGCGGCATAACCCATCGTGCGACGGTGCCGATGACTCCGATTCGCACATCTCCGGAGACGTCATGTTCACGGCTGCGCACGTCTGACACGATGTCATCGAGTTCGTGCATGATCCGACGCGCTCGTTCGAGAACCTGTTGACCAGCGTCGGTCATACGGCCGGTGGTTCGGTCAACCAGCGTTGCGCCGAGCTCGCGCTCAAGGCGAGAGATATGGCCAGAAACGTTGGATTGTACGGTGTAGAGCGCCCGAGCAGCTGCGCTAAAACTGCCGTGGTCAGCGATCGCGATCAATGTGGTGAGCTGACGCAGGTCCATCTCTAAAAAAGATAGCGACTATCGTCATGTTCGACTTGCGAGATGCACGAAGACACGTGCATACTTTCACAAGCAAGACGTAGCGGCACACCCCCCATGTTCCGCTCGTGGGATCACGAATCCCAGGTTGAGATGCCCCGATCCCCCATCGGGGCGTCTCCCGTTTTTCACGAGTGACGGATGGCGCTGTTCTTGAGCACAGCAGTTCTTAGGGTTCATCACGAGTTGGACAGCCATGGATGGAACAACGGATCCTGCGTTCGAAGGTCCTTCGCTGCGGCGGGGGAGTCGTCATGATCGCTGGCGCGTCGGCTGGCACTATCTCGGCGAGGCGGTTCTGGTTGCTGCGATGTTCGTCCTCTACCGAGTCACTCGTCAACTCACCAATGACGACCTCGTCACGGCATTTCGGAACGCGCGACACATCATCACGCTCGAACAACGTCTTCGCATCAATATTGAAGAATGGATGCAGCGTGCCTTGATCAACACCGACTGGCTCGTGCGGCTCTTGAATCGTTACTACGTCTGGATGCACTTTCCAGTGGCTATCGGATCACTCGCAGGGATGCTCTGGCGCCGCCGCTCGGCCTACGCAACGTGCCGCAATGAAATGGCGGCGGTGACGCTGGCCGCACTCGTATTGCACATCGCCATTCCTCTCGCGCCGCCTCGGCTCATGCCCGGATATGTCGACACCTTGATGGCCAGTGGCCCGCGGATCTATCCAGCAAGTGCCATCGCTGGCGCGTCAAATCAGATCGCGGCAATGCCGTCGCTGCATTTCGGGTGGGCACTGCTGACCGCGCTGTGGTTCTGTCGATCCTCAGTACGTCGCGTGCGGCATCTCGTTCTGCTCCACCCCGTCGTCATGCTGTTCGCCATCGTCGCAACGGCGAACCATTGGGTGCTCGATGCCGTTGTCGCAGCCGCGATCGTCACTCCCGTGCACCTCATCGTCGGTCGAGGGACACGAGCTCTCCGGTCACTCGCCTGAGGCGACTTTGGCACGCACGATGTTCAATGCAGAACCCGCTTTGAACCACTCGACCTGCTCATCACTGAAGGTGTGCACAGCCTCGAATTCGGTGACTGAGCCGTCCGCGTGATTGATACGGCATTGAACTGGCTGCCCCGGCACTGGGGGCAGGTTTACGACGTCGATGCGGTCGGTCTCGGCAATGGCGTCGTAGGTGGAGGGATCGGCAAACGTCAATGGCAGCATGCCCTGCTTTTTCAGATTCGTCTCGTGGATTCGGGCAAACGAGCGAGCGATGACGACGAGGCCATTGCGGAACCTCGGCTCCATCGCAGCGTGTTCGCGCGACGAACCTTCACCGTAGTTGCGGTCGCCGATGGCCACCCATCGGATACCAGCTTCGTGATAACGCTTGGCAATCTCGGGATACGTGCGACGATCACCGTCGGTGATGTCGAGTCCGACGCCAACCGCATGATCAAAAGCATTGACAGCGCCAGCGAAGAGATTTCCGGAAATGTTCTCCAAGTGGCCGCGGTAGGTGAGCCAAGGTCCAGCTGCTGAGATGTGGTCGGTGGTGCACTTGCCCTGGGCCTTCATCAAGACGGGCAGGCCGAGGTAGTCGTTGCCGTCCCATGGGGCAAACGGCTCAAGCAACTGCAAACGGTCACTCGTTGGGCTCACACTTACCGTGACCGACGCGCGGTCGAGCGGCGGCGCAGTGAACGTATCGACACCCGGGTCATAGCCCGAGGCAGGCAACACCTCGCCGACTGGCGGCTCAAGGAGCACCTGTGAGCCATCTGGAGCGGTCAGGGTGTCAGTCACCGGGTCAAAATCAAGTCGTCCCGACAAAGCAATCGCCATCACCGTGTCCGGTGAGGTAACGAATGAAAAGGTATTCGCACTCCCATCATTTCGCTTCGGAAAGTTGCGGTTGAAGGAGTTCACGATCGAATTCGGCACACCGGTAGCCGACTCTGGACGGCTCCACTGGCCGATACACGGTCCGCAGGCGTTCGCCAGCACGGTGGCCCCGACGGCTTCGAGGTCGGCGAGGATGCCATCGCGCTCGATGGTTGCCCGGGTCTGCTCGGATCCAGGTGTGATGAGCAACTCGGTGGCACAGGTGATGCCGTGTGCCGCGGCTTGACGCGCGATCGATGCCGCACGGGTGAGGTCTTCATAAGAGGAGTTGGTGCACGAACCAATGAGCGCTGCTGACACGGCGATCGGCCAGTCGTTCTGTCGAGCCTGTTCGCCAACCTCGGCACCGACACGATGAGCACGATCTGGGCTGTGAGGACCGTTGATCATCGGCCGCAGGTCGGAAAGATCGATGTCGATGACCTCGTCGTAGAGCGCGCCATCATCAGGACGAAGATCCGCTGCCACCTCGTCAGCGGCGTCCGCAATTTCGGCACGGCCCGTGGCGCGGAGATAGGCCGACATGTTGTCGTCGTAGCCGAACACAGAGGTCGTCGCACCGATCTCTGCACCCATATTGCAGATCGTGGCCTTGCCAGTCGCCGAGATACTGTCGGCACCAGAACCGAAGTACTCAACAATCGCGCCAGTTCCGCCTTCGACGGTGAGGCGACGTGCGACCTCGAGAATGACGTCTTTTGGTGAGGACCAACCGCTCAACGTTCCGGTGAGGCGAACGCCGATGACCTTTGGCCAACGGACGTTCCATGGAAAGCCCGTCATCACGTCGACGGCATCGGCGCCACCCACGCCAATGGCGACCATGCCCAAGCCGCCAGCATTGGGTGTGTGGGAGTCGGTCCCAATCATCATTCCGCCTGGGAAGGCGTAGTTCTCCAAGACGACCTGGTGAATGATGCCGGAGCCAGGACCCCAAAAGCCGAGGCCGTAACGAGCCGAGACCGTTCGGAGGAACTCGTACACCTCGCGGTTGTCGTCGACAGCCACGCCCAGATCGATACGAGCGCCTACCTTGGCTTGGATCAAGTGGTCACAGTGCACCGTCGACGGCACTGCAGCCTCATCGAGTCCGGCCGTCATGAACTGCAGCAGCGCCATCTGCGCCGTTGCGTCCTGCATCGCCACGCGGTCGGGATTGAAGTCTGCGTATGACACCGAACGCTCCATCTCCTGGCCCTCGGGGTCGACGAGATGGTTGATCAGAATCTTCTCTGCAAGAGTGAGCGGACGACCAAGTCGGCGACGCCCGATCGCTACTCGCTGCCCGAGCGACGCGTAGACGGATCGGACGAGTTCAACTGGGGTGGAGGCGCTCACGGACATGCGCCCACTATACGAACCGACCGCTGCCTCCGGCCCGATCGGGTCGTCATTCTCAGCTCTGGCGGTTGCCCCAAGTGTCCCAGTGCGTCACCTCGGCGGCAGGCAATCGTGATGCGAGCTTGAAATCGGTACCGATGGTGTATGCGATGGGGAACAAGCCAGCTTGGCTGTAGCGGTCGAAGGGGATGCCGAGCAGTTCGGCAGCCTTTTCCTCGCCGCCGTTGGGAAGGTGCAACGTGGTCCACGCCGAACCCAGTCCTCGTTCGCGCAGGGCCAGCATGAAACTCCAGACGGCAGGCAGCAATGAACCCCAGAACGCACCCGAGCTCCCCGATGTCTCGGCCTTGCCCTCGAGGCACGGCACCAGCAGTACCGGTGCACGATGGAAATGATCAGCGAGGTACTGCGCGGAATCGACCACGCGCGGCGCGGCGGAGGTCCTGGGGTCGTCGGCCGCGTACTCGGGGCGAGGCAGTTGGCGGTACATCGCAAAGTTTTCGGCGTAGATCCGCGCGAGTTCCTGCTTCTTCGCGTCATCGGAGACGAAGACCCACTGCCATCCTTGGCGGTTCGAACCGGTCGGTGCCTGAAGTGCGATTTCAAGACATTCCATGATCACATCGGTCGGCACCGGACGATCAAAGTCAAGCCGCTTGCGAACGCTCCGAGTGGTGGTGAGGACTTCGTCGGCGGACAGGTTGAGGTGCGGGTGATCGCTCATGTTGGTGATCATTCCACGCGCGGGCGGGTCAACTTCGCAGCGGAGCACATCAGCACGCATGGGATCTCTGTGTCACGATGTAGCGATGGCGACAGAGATGACGATTCCAGACGGCTTTGACGAGGTCTTCGTTGACCGGGCAGAACGAGTCCGTGTTGGCGTGCGCGATCATGTGGCGCTCGTTTCATTCGATCGGGCAGACAAGCGCAATGCGTTGGACGGTGACCAGTTCTCGGCCATTGCCGCTGCGGGCGAGCACGTGAAAGCACTGCCGGGTATTCGTGCAGTCGTGGTGCATGGAGTTGGGCGCTCCTTCTGTGCCGGGCTGGATTTCAGCGGTTTCGCGTCGATGATGGGCGATCGCACCGACATGACCGAGAACGACGGAAGCCCTGGTCGTTTGACGGAGTCAGGGCTGACGCATCTTGGTCAGCAGGTGTGTTGGGTCTGGCAGGAAATCGAGGTCCCCGTCATTGCCGCCATCCACGGCCACGCTCTTGGAGGCGGCTTGCAGATTGCATTGGGCGCTGACATACGAATCGCTCACCCGGACACCCAGTTGTCGGTGCGCGAGGTGCATTGGGGAATTATCCCCGACATGACCGGCACCTTCATTCTCGATCGTTTGGTACGGCCCGACGTTGCGCGTGAGTTGACCTACACCGCTCGAGTGCTGCTCGCGTCAGAAGGGGCGTCCCTCGGTTTGGTGACACGACTCGATGCAGCACCACTCGACGCCGCGCTTTCGATGGCCGCCGACATCGCCGCTCGTAATCACGAGGCCGTACGTGCAGCAAAGCGTCTGCTCTCGGCCTCCTTTGTTGCGGGGGCAGGCGAGCAGTTCGCTGCCGAGCGCCGAGAGGTGTCGGCGTTGATTGGCACACCGAATCAAGTTGAGGTCATCACAGCCAATCTTGAAAACCGAACACCGGTTTTTCCCGGCTAACGCATAGGGGACGTCGAGCGAACAGCCCGCGTCTCCTCTAGACTGTCGATTTCTGGGCCAGCGTCGTCCCAGCACCACCGAAGTCCCCCGACAAGTGGAAAGCTCACGATGCAGACCTATCCCGATCAACGCGGCCTTTACGACCCTCGATTTGAACATGATTCGTGTGGCGTGTCGTTCGTTGCGCATCTCCGTGGCGTGGCGTCGCATGCACTCGTGCAGACAGGGTTGACGGCGCTTACCAATATGGAGCACCGTGGAGCGACTGGTGCTGAACCGGACACGGGCGACGGTGCCGGAATCTTGATTCAGATGCCGGACCGATTGATGCGCGGCGTGGTCGGCGCAGAACTGCCGGCGGCCGGTCACTATGCGGTCGGCTTGTGTTTTCTTCCTGCAGACACTTCACAAGCTGTCGAGGCCATGCAACGGATTGCAGCCATTTCTGAAGAGGAAGGGCTACGTGTGCTTGGTTGGCGAGACGTGCCGATCAATCCGAACGGACTTGGCGAGACCGCTCGTGCTGCAATGCCCACCTTCAAGCACCTCGTCGTCGCAGCTCTCGATGATCGCTCCGGTATCGCTCTTGACCGTCTGACGTTCATCGCTCGTAAGCGAGTCGAACATGAGTTGACCGGTGATCTCTCGACCTACATCTGCTCGCTGTCGAGTCGCACGCTGGTCTTTAAGGGGATGTTGACCACCCCGCAATTGAGCACCTTCTTCTTGGACCTCACCGACGAGCGCATTGAGAGCGCGCTGCTGCTGGTGCATTCGCGTTTTTCAACGAACACATTCCCTTCATGGCCGCTGGCACACCCGTATCGCTACGTTGCTCACAACGGCGAAATCAATACGGTTCAGGGCAACCAGAACTGGATGCGCGCACGTGAAGCTCTTGCATCGAGTGAGCATCTCCCCGGGCTCGAGAGAGCATTTCCGATCTGCACCCCTGGAGCATCCGATACGGCGCGCTTCGATGAGGTGCTCGAATTGCTCCATCTAGCAGGACGTCCACTACACCACGCAGTGCTCATGATGATTCCGGAGGCGTGGGAGAACAACGACGAGATGGATGCTGATCGTCGAGCGTTCTATCGATTCCATGCATCGATCATGGAGCCGTGGGATGGTCCGGCGAGCGTGACCTTTACCGATGGCGAAGTCATCGGCGCGGTGCTCGATCGCAACGGTTTGCGACCCAGTCGATATTGGGTGACCGCAGATGATCTCGTGGTGATGGCCTCAGAAGTGGGCGTCATCGACCTTCCTCCAGAACAGATCGTGACAAAGGGTCGTTTGCAGCCAGGACGCATGTTCCTGATCGATACGACGCAGGGTCGCATTATTGACGATGAGGAGATCAAAAAGTCTCTTGCCGCTGAGCACCCATATGCCCAGTGGCTCGCCGATGGCATGGTCAACCTGAGCGATCTCCCTGAGCGTGAACATCGGGTGTTCAGTCACGACAGTGTGCTGCGGCGCCAACAGATGTTTGGCTACACCCAAGAAGAACTGAAGGTGATTCTTGCGCCTATGGCGGGCAAAGGAATTGAGCCCATCGGCTCGATGGGAACGGACACACCGTTGGCGGTGCTCTCTGATCGTCCGAGGCTGTTGTTCGACTATTTCCAACAACTCTTCGCCCAGGTGACCAACCCCCCGCTCGACGCCATTCGCGAGGAGGTCGTGACCGCAGTGTCATCGTCCATCGGGCCGGAGGCAAATGTGTTGCTGCCCGGGCCTGATAGTTGTCGGCAGTTGGCTCTGCCATTCCCGATCATCGATAACGACGAACTCGCCAAGATCATCCACGCAGGAGATGAGGGAGGACGGCCCGAACTCACTGCGCACGTGGTCCGGGGTCTGTATCAAGTGGCGGGCGGCGGAACGGCGCTCGAGGCGCGACTTGAAGAACTATTCGAAGAAGTGTCGTCTGCAATCACCAGTGGCGCTCGAGTGGTCGTACTGTCGGACCGCAACGCCGATGTCGACTGGGCACCGATTCCTTCCTTGCTGTTGACGGCAGCGGTGCATCACCACCTTGTTCGCACACGTCAGCGAACAATGGTTGGGCTCGTGGTCGAAACTGGTGATGCCCGCGAAGTTCACCATATGGCGCTCCTCATCGGTTTCGGCGCAGGAGCGGTGAATCCGTATTTGGCCTTCGAATCCATCGAAGACCTCATCGCCGAGGGAATGCACGGTCTTGGGGCGATTGAGCCCACGACGGCGATTCGCAATTACATCAAGGCCTGTGGCAAGGGCGTCTTGAAGATCATGTCGAAGATGGGCGTGTCAACCGTCGCCTCGTACACAGGCGCCCAAATTTTTGAAGCCATCGGACTTGGCAATGAGATCGTCGACCGATACTTCACCGGCACCGTGAGCCGAATTGGTGGCATCGGTATCGAGCAGGTTGCCGAGGCGGTTGCAATGCGTCACCGAAGCGCACACCCGGCGCGGCCGGAGGATCGCGCTCATCGCAAACTTGAAGTTGGTGGCGAATACCAGTGGCGACGCGAAGGCGAACACCACCTCTTCAATCCCGAGACCGTGTTCAAACTCCAGCATGCAACGCGCACGAAGCGCTGGGACATCTTTAAGGAATACACCTCGAGGGTTGATGAACAAGCAACCCGACTCGCCACGCTGAGAGGTCTCTTCCAGTTCTCTGCGAACCGGACGTCGGTGCCAATTGACGAGGTCGAGCCTGCAGCAGAGATCATGAAGCGGTTCTCAACGGGCGCAATGTCATATGGATCAATCTCAGCCGAAGCCCATGAGACACTGGCCATTGCAATGAACTCGATCGGCGCAAAGTCCAATACTGGTGAAGGGGGAGAGGACGCCGAGCGCTTGCACGATCCGACTCGTCGTTCATCGATCAAGCAGGTTGCGTCGGGTCGGTTTGGTGTGACCTCTGAATACCTCACCAACGCGGACGACATCCAGATCAAGATGGCGCAGGGTGCAAAGCCTGGTGAAGGTGGGCAATTGCCTGGCCACAAGGTGTACCCATGGATTGCGCGGACTCGACACTCGACACCCGGTGTTGGCCTGATCAGCCCTCCACCACACCACGACATCTATTCCATCGAGGACCTCAAGCAACTGATCCATGACTTGAAGAATGCCAACCCGATGGCTCGCATTCACGTGAAGCTCGTTGCCGAAATGGGCGTCGGCACCGTCGCCGCAGGTGTCTCAAAGGCCAAGGCTGATGTGGTGTTGATCAGTGGTCACGACGGTGGCACCGGTGCATCGCCTTTGACCTCGCTGAAGCATGCGGGTGGACCGTGGGAGCTCGGACTTGCGGAAACACAGCAGACGCTCGTGATGAACGGGCTGCGCGATCGAATTGTCGTGCAAGCCGACGGACAGCTGAAGACTGGACGCGACGTGGTGATTGCCGCGTTGCTTGGGGCTGAGGAGTACGGATTCGCAACGGCACCGTTGGTGGTGTCGGGATGCGTAATGATGCGTGTGTGTCATCTCGACACCTGTCCGGTTGGTATTGCGACACAGAATCCCGAGCTTCGTGCACGGTTCTCCGGCCGACCCGAATTCGTCGTGAACTTCTTTGAGTTCATCGCTGAGGAAGTCCGTGAGCTGATGGCAGAACTTGGGTTCCGCACCATCGATGAAATGGTCGGGCGAGTCGATGCCCTTGATGTTCGTCCCGCAGTCGATCATTGGAAGGCGTCACACCTCGACATCTCGCCAATTCTCGCCATGGCGGACAACCGGTACGACCAGACCTTCTACTGCACGAGCAGCCAGGACCACGGTCTTGACGAAGCGTTGGATGTGTCACTGATTGAGCAATGCTGCAACGCCATCGAGACAGGTCAACCGGTGCATATTCAGTCGGAGATCCGAAACGTAAACCGAACTGTTGGCACCCTGCTCGGGCACGAGATCACCAAACTGCATCGAGGTGATGGGTTGCCCGATGACACGATCACCATTGATTTCAACGGTTCGGCTGGACAGAGCTTTGGTGCCTTCGTGCCCCGTGGGGTGACGATGCGGTTACACGGCGATGCCAATGACTACGTCGGTAAGGGTTTGTCTGGCGGTCGCATCGTGATCACCGCTCCCGACGGATCGCCGTTCATCGCAGAGGACCAAGTGATCGCGGGCAATGTGATCGGGTACGGCGCGACTTCGGGTGAGTTGTTCATTCGAGGCATCGTCGGTGAACGCTTCTGTGTTCGAAATTCTGGTGCAACGGCGGTTGTGGAAGGCATTGGCGATCACGGATGCGAATACATGACGGGCGGTGTGGTCGTGGTGCTTGGTGACACCGGGCGGAACTTCGGGGCGGGCATGTCGGGCGGTGTTGCATATCTCTATGACCGTTCCGGGGATGTCGATCGTCGGGTGAACCCAGAAATGGTCGATATCGAGGTGCTCGAAGACACGGATCGTGAGCGACTGCGGACCTTGGTGGAGCGCCATGGCGCGCTCACCGGATCATCGACCGCTCAACGAATCTTGGCGTCATGGAGTGTTGAAGTAAGTCGATTCCGAAAGGTGATGCCCACCGACTATCGCCGTGTCCTCGACGTGATGGCGGCGGCAGAGGCGGAAGGGCTCGACGAGGAGCGGACATTGGCGCGTGTGATGGAGGCATCCCATGGGTGAGACGACAGGATTTCTTCAGTGGGAGCGCGAGTTGCCAAGTCGGCGACCGGTCCCGGTTCGCCTGCGCGATTGGCGCGAGGTGTACGAGGATTTTCCAGCCGAGAAGGTGTCAACACAAGCGGGCCGCTGCATGGACTGTGGTATTCCGTTCTGCAACAACGGGTGTCCTCTCGGGAACCTCATTCCCGACTGGAACGATCTCGTGTACCGCGATCAGTGGCGCGCGGCGATCGATCGCCTTCATGCAACGAATAATTTCCCAGAATTCACGGGGCGACTGTGTCCGGCCCCATGTGAATCAGCGTGCGTGCTCGGCATCAACCAGCCGCCGGTGGCAATCAAGCAGATCGAGGTCGAGATCGTCGATCGCGCGTTTGAGGAAGGCTGGATCACCCCGCAAGTGCCGAGCGTGGCGACCGGTCGGAGGGTTGCGGTGATCGGTTCAGGGCCAGCCGGGCTGGCAGCGGCCCAACAACTCACGCGCGCTGGACATGATGTCGTGGTATTGGAACGTGCTGATCGCATTGGCGGCCTGCTTCGTTACGGCATTCCCGAGTTCAAGATGGAAAAGCGCCATATCGATCGTCGACTCGATCAAATGCGCGCTGAGGGAACGGAGTTCCGCACCGGAGCGGTCGTCGGCGACAACGTCGACATTGATGTGCTTCGGGCATCGCATGATGCGGTCGTGCTTGCGTGCGGTGCCACCGCATGGCGTGACCTTCCCGTTCCTGGACGTGAATTGGCCAACATTCATCAGGCGATGGAATATCTCCCGCATGCGAATCGGGTCCAGCTCGGTGATCTCGAGAGGTCCCCTATTGATGTTGCGGGTGGTCACGTCGTGATTATCGGCGGTGGCGACACCGGCGCTGACTGCTTGGGAACAGCGCTTCGTCAGGGCGCTGCGTCCGTCAGGCAACTCGAGATCATGCCGCAACCGCCACAGGATCGTGCGCTTGGGAACCCGTGGCCGCAGTACGCAATGGTCTACCGCGTCTCGTCGGCGCACGAAGAGGGTGGAGAGCGCGTGTACAGCGTGAACACCGAGCGGTTCATCGACAACGGTTCGGGTGCTGTTGGTGGTGTCGCCATCCATGAGGTCACGATGGTCGATGGCCGGTTTGAAAAGGTCGAAGGTACCGATCGTGTTCTGCCCGCTGACTACGTGTTCTTGGCATTGGGGTTCGTCGGACCAGAACGCGGGTCGTGGCTCGTTACTCTCGGCGTCGCGCTAGACGCCCGTGGCAACGTCGCTCGGGACGACAACTACATGTCGTCGGTGCCGGGCGTATTTGTCGCCGGCGACATGGGTCGTGGGCAGAGCTTGATCGTGTGGGCGATTGCCGAAGGACGGGGGGCAGCAGCAGGTGTTGACGCGTTCTTGATGGGGGAGACTCGTTTGCCAATCCCCATTCCTCCGACCGCCCGTCCCCTCGTCTGACGGAGTGACCTGCCGCAACGGATGTGAGCGCGTACGCTGTGGCCATGGTTCGTCGTCCGTTTGTCCTTCTCGTCGTACCGGTGGTCGCCGTCGCATTGTCGGTCACGGGCTGCGCCGGCGATGAAGCCTCCTCGGCGGCGACGGTCGCGCCGATTCAACCCACCTCGTACGTCGTCAAAGATCTGGTGACCACGACAACGACGACGGCGCCGACCACGACGACAACCGTGCCGGGAATGATTTACGAGGACTATTCGCACACCATCGTGAAGGGCGACAATCCGTCAGCTCTTGCCGACATCTACCGAATCAGCCTTGCCGATCTCAATTCGGCAAACTCGACGAATCCGGATTACTCATCATTCCCCATCGGCGGCACGGTGATCATTCCCCCCGGAGCGATGTTGCCGAGTGCATCTGGGGTTCCCATCGTGACCTCAGCCGACGGCACTGCCACGTGCACTACTACCGAACATGTCGTCGTCGCAGGCGACAACCCGACTGTGGTAGCGAACGCATATGGCATCGCGATCGAGGACCTTGCCCGGGCAAATGCGACGAATCCGGTGTACTCAAGCTTCTTGCTCGGTGGAACGCTGCTCATTCCGTCTTCGGGTTGTTGAGCAATCAGCTCTCGCGGTCTCCCAGATTTGGCCACGCCCGCTGCGGACGTGAGCGACGGCCTGACACTTCACGGCGACGGCGCTCGTTAAGCAACCATGTGCGGCGCCATCCGTTGATCGCTGGTCCTGTGCGGCTAGGAAGCGTGCCGCTGGCAGCCGCCGTGGCAGCGGTCCAGGCGTCGCTTATGGATTCTTCTGCAAGGCGGGCCACGGCCTGTTCGATCCGCTGGTTCAGTCGACGTGTTGACTCGTCAACGCCCGGGGTGATCGGTCGACCGAAAATTACTCTTGTGCGACCTGGTCGAGGCCGCCGCATTCCCTTGCCGAAGATGGCGCCCGTTCCCTCGATGTGCACCGGCACGATGCGCGCACCCGTTCTGGCCGCGAGATACGCAGCACCACCCTTAAACGGTTGGCCCCAACCATCGGGGGATCGTCCGCCCTCGGGGTAGATCAAGAGACTGTGGCCATCGGCCACGAGGTCTCGGAACGTATCCGCCGATCGGCGGCCCGTCGATTCACGATCGATAGGGATGGCATTCAGCGCGAGCGCAGAGAATGCCGCTTTCCAGCGCCGGTCAAAGAAGTAGTCGGCCGCGGCGGCAACGACGAGGTCGTGGCGCCATGCTCGCGGGATGGCCTGGATCATGACCATCGTGTCAAGGTGGCTGTGATGGCTCGGCGCAAAGATCAGTGGCTCGGGTTCGTCCTCGCGAGCGAGATCTGCGAGACGGTCAAGTCCGAGAACCTCTGGTCTCGCAATTGCGGCAGTGAACAACCGCATTGGCACAGCAATCATGAATGCACGAGAGAGCACAGCGCTCGGTCGGCGTGCCCATTCGGTGTCGTAGTCCGCACCGAGCGTGGAGGGCTCTTCAGGAACTTCTACGCCTCGCGGCACCGTGGGAGCTCGCCAGGGGAAACCAGTTCGGCGCAGCGGTGCTGCGACGGCGGCCACCACACGCTCGGCTGCTCCAGCGACGCGTTCTGCCTGGCGTAGGCCGCGCGTGAGTGACGTTCGATCAGACGACATCGGCGACCAGAACCGAAGGCACGTGCAAATGGGTGATCGTGGGCGAGCGGCCCACGACATCCGATGCCAGTTCAAGGGCATCATTCATCGTTGACGCAGGAGTGAATCCGAGCCGCCGTACCGTTGCAGCATCCCCGCCCACGATGATGACGCGTCCGGCCCATTGTTGGCCATGCGCCCCCCAGTACCAGGCGTAGAACGGGTGAACACCGTGATATGCATTTCCGGTTCGGTAGAGATGCCGGTACCACTCGTCTTCGGCGTACTTACGCTCCCACTTTTCCGACATCACCACCGGATCGGTGGTATCTGCAAGCACTTCATCGAAGAAGTCGATGTAACTCGGATGATGAACCGGGTTGAAGTCGCGATAGGTGGGGTGGGTCATGATGACCACGCCGCCTTCGCGCACCAGAGGTTTTCCTCGGTACATATTGAACATGTACCCCAAGCCCATGCACATGACGAGGATGGGATTCATGATCGAATCCGGGTTGTAGGGGCTGATGAACGGAACACCCATGGTCAAGATGTCGGTCTGACCTTCGACCTCGACGAGATGTTGTTGGTAGACATCGGCCAACGTGCGCTCGTGCACCGATTCGGTGAAGCCAGCGTGGATGCCCGTCATCGCGTACGGCGCCTCTATCGAGTGAAAAATCTTCCGAGCCATCGATCGGGGCATCCGGCTCAGCGCCTTTGAAGTAGCGAGGTACGTCGCTCGATCGCGGGCGGTCCATTCCCACTCGCGGCGTGACAAGAAATCGAAAGGGGACGGGAAGGCGTCAGTGTTGATGGTTGTCTCGATCTGGAACACCTTTGGCCCGTGATCCCTCAGCACGGCGCCGAGACGCCAAATGGAGTGGTGCAGCGCCGAGTGATGACGGTCCATCAGGCTTCTCGTGTTGCGTAGCGATTCCGGATTGTGGTGATGGCTGAGACAGCGATACGAGGCAACGCCGGTCACCAGCGACTTCCAACCGCCGTCCATGGCTACCTGGTTGACGTTGGCGTAGACCACGAGGTCTGATTCAGCCACGCGTCGGTTGATTTCAAGCACCTCACCGTGGTCAGTCGTTCCGACAACGGTCAGATTCTCGTAGTCCTCGGCATCGTGTTGATAGAGCGCCCCAGTTGGTCCAAATGCATCAACGATGCGGTCGCCAAGCACATGGCGCAACTCGTGATCGTGCATCCGCCGGTGAAGACCGAGTGCCGCAATGATGTGAACGTCATCAACACCGGCCTCAGCAGCAAGATCGAGTACTGCCTCAATGACTCGTTGACGTGAATCAGGGCGTCGCATCTTCGGCAACGACAAACTGACGTCGTCAAAACAGATGGTGAGTACCATGCCCGGCCGCAGCAATGCACGGAGTGGGTCCATGTCGAGAGGATGCTCTAAGGCGTGATCGATCGCGGCGCTGACATCACGGATGCCTGCAATCGGTTCGGGTGGATAGATCACCCGCGATCGGTCGGCGGGAAGTCGCTCAAGGCTGAACTTCTCTCCGTGCCAGAACAGCATGGGCGGCGTCGAACGGTCGACATCCAGCACAAATCCAGGACGTGGCATCTACTCGGCCCCTCTCAGGTCGAACGCAACTTTTACTGCGCCACGCCGACCGGCTGCGGCGGCGTGGGCGATCGCATCAACGTGTTGGTCGATGCGGTAGGTGGCAGACAACAGGCGTTCGGCCTGCATCCGTTGGGCAAGATCAATTGCAAGGTCGAACGAGGTAGTGCGCTGCTCACCGATCACTTCAGTGCCGTAGGTGTAACAGCCACGGAGTTCGACCTCTCGATGCCAGAGCGGGGTCATGTCGAGGGACACACGCGCAGGCATTCCAAGCAGCACTACACGACCGCGCGGCCTCGCCATCGAAATCGATTGGCTAATCGACGCTGATGAGCCAACGCCATCGATCACGGCATCGGCCCCACCAGACAGCGATGCTCCGATGCGATGCGAACCCGTCGCACGTCGGACTGCAGCACTCAGTCCATCGCCGGTGGCAACCACGTCGGCGCCGAAGGCCCGTGCCATGGCGACTTGGTGTGGATACCTCGCACCGACCACGATCGTCGCGTCGGGGATGAACACGCGAAGGGCGGCGATGGTGCCAAGGCCCATGGTGCCGGCTCCAACGACGGCTACCACCGGAGCGCGCTGATCGGTTCGTGTTCCAACGGCCTGAAGTGCGGCGTGCACCGCACCGGCTAGCGGCTCGACCAACACAGCTTGTTCGTCCGACATCGTCTCGGGCACTTCGTGTAGTTGCGATTCATGCGCCCACAGCCACGGCGCCCAACCGCCGCCGGTGGAGCAGCAAAATCCGGTTTGAATACCCGCCTCCAATGGCCCGGAGACAACGTGGGCGTAATCGAATCCGTCCGCGGGTGCAGCTCCGGGCCATGGTGGCGGCGCACCCCGTGCGGCGTGGCCGAGTACCGGTTCGAGCACGACGCGTCGGCCATCGTCGGTAGTGCCGACGACCTCATGTCCAGGGACCAATGGGAACGACACCCAGTCTTCGAAATATGACGATGCCTGACCATTGATCAGCGCAAGATCGGAGCCGCAGATGCCACTGAGCGAAGTGTGGAGCCGTTGCCACCCAGCACCATCCGGACGAGCGGGCGGTTCCACGTCTCGTAGCTCAAGTGGTCCCATCTTCACGGAAGCCGATGGGCTGAGCGGCGACGCGAGCCGTGCTGCGCCAAACCGGCGAACGCTTCGACGCACCTGAAGGGCCTTCATCGGAACGTCCTTCGGCGTTCTGCCTCTGAGAGCACGGGCCCAATGGGAAGCAGGGGCTTACTGAAGCCTCGGGAAGTGCCCCAATGCTCCACAAGCCATCCACGCTTTCGGGCAATCGCGGCGAGACGCGTCTCTGGATTGACCGCGACGGGGAAGCCAACGGCCTCGAACAGCGGCAGGTCTGATGAGGAGTCGGCGTAGGCGACACACTCATCGAGGCGGAACCCCTCGGCATCGCAATAATCAGCCAGAATCTGTGCTCGGGCTTCGCCGGTTGGCGGCACTGCAACCATCTCGCCGGACAGCGTTCCATCGGCTCGTACCGACATTTTTGCGGCAACGATTTCATCGAAGAGCGGCTTGAGTCCTGCCACGTTAAATTCGAGCGCTCCGGTAATCAGCACGGTTCGATGGCCCGCTGCTCGGTGTTCGCGAACACGTCGGATGCCTTCTGGAAAACTCTTGCGCAAGATCAGACCGGTCAGCATCGCGTCGACGTCGGTCTCAATCTGCTCAATCGGTGCGTCTTCGTAGCGTCGATAGAAGTGCCGAAGGAAATCCGTGCGATCCCGCCGGTCCATTCGCAAGAGTCCCGGTGTCTCAGCAAGTGTGCGTGCCGTGTAGCGCAGTCGCTCCATTGGATCGAGACGCCGAGTGGCGAGCCAGGAGTAGCTCTCCACCACGTTCGACGCGATCAGCGTGTTCTCGAGGTCAAAGGCTGCCACTTGTCGTTTTGCGTCGAGGACCTGTGAGCGCAGTCGTGAGGACCGATCACCGGTGCGCGACCGACCAGGAGTCGTCTTTACTCGGGCGTGCTGAATGATCGACGGCAGATGTATTTCGTTGACGTAGTGGCTCCAGTCGACCACTCGGGGATCGAAACAGAATGCGTTTCGGTCAGCGTCGTCAAGCTGTTCCCACAGCGAGAGCAGGTTGTCGACTTGGTAAATCGCTTCGCACTCGGTGTAGAGCCCGTAGAGCTCAACGTACTCAAGCGCCCGTTCAACTTCCATCCGGCGCGTTTCCAACGTCGCTGACAGTTCAGCACGCTCACCTCGCAGGGGCAGTGCTTGCAGCACTGACTCCGCCCGGGCAATCAGTGTCTTTGCTCGGCTGAGTTGTGTCTGCACCTTTCCACGGCCCGGGAAGCGCCACTCAGGAACCACGATGGGCTGGCCCTCGTTGTCATAGAGCGGGTGTGCAGTGAACCATGCGCTCACGTGGTCAACAAGGGTGCGGTATCGAAGTGGATTCACCCCGCCTGAGGCCACATGGGAGATGAACGGCGCGGATTCCGGACCTGCTGCGGCAACAGCGATAATTGCGGCAACCACAAGATCGACAGGAATGACGTCGATGGTCCCTTCTGGGACGCCAGGAAACTCTCGCAAGAGGCCTCTCGCATACGAGATGATCACCGGCTCGGCCATACGGAAGCCGCGAATCCACCCCGGTCGCGGCTCTGCCCACGCCGATTCGATAATTGAGGGGCGAACGATCGAGACAGGCACGTCGCCGCGGCTCTCGACCAATGCCTGCTCGCCCAGCGCTTTGGTAAACGCGTATGCGTCGGGCCATCCGACGCTCGCTGCTCGACTTCGCCCAGCGGTAACCAGTTGATCGCGAACCCATCGCTCCCTGATCTGTTCAGTCTTTGCGGCAAGAGCGGGGGCGCCAGCAGCACCAAGTTCGGATCGGGCACGTCGACGGAATTCGCTGAGCCGCTCGGGACGTCGGCTGTCCGCCTCGGTATCGCCACGGAGCCGTCGTGACGATTCGACTTCTCGGCGCCAATCGAGTCCGATATCGAAAGGGCCTTCAGACACGAGTTCTTCAGGCGCAGTGCCGCGTCGATTGCCTGCCACGTAGCAGGTCGAGACCGCTACAAGGTGTGGGGTGATTCCAAGGTCGTGGCACAACCGAGCGATACGGGTTGGGCCGAGCAGATTGATTTCGACGGCTTGGTCGAGTGGGCTGTCGAACGACACCGTGGCCGCGGAGTGGATGATCGTGTCGACCGTGCGCATGATCTCACGTCCCTCATCATTGAGTCCGAGTCCATCCATGCCGACGTCACCGCTAATGGTGGTGATACGTCGGGAACACATTTCCTCAAACGTCTCACCACCACCAGCCATCGACTCGCGGAGGCGGTCAAATGCATCGTTTGCCAGAATTTCCCGCTCGGTGCGACGCGCAGCCGACGTGCGACGGCCATCGCGCACGAGCAGCACCAATGAACAGTCGGGAGCACCCCGTAATAGACGCTCCACGAGCGCCGTGCCCACAAAGCCGGTTGCGCCGGTTACTGCTATCCGGCGTCCCCCCAATCGATCAGCGATCACGGCCATTGTTTAGCACGTATCTACCGGTTGGTAGGCGCCTGCTAAAAATGGCACGTGGGATCCACACCAACACGCGAGCGAATACTCGATGCTGCGCTCGATCTGTTTGGTGCGCGCGGCGTTGACGCGGTCTCACTCGACGACATCGCATCGGTGGTTGGGGTCCGAAAGCAAAGTCTGCTCTATTGGTTTGCATCCAAGGCTGAACTCGTGAATGCGGTTCTCGATCGTGCCGCGTTTGAACTCGTCGCGGTCATGGATGCAGCGATTCGAGCGAGTGGACCCGACCCGTTGGACCGGATCGACAGCATCGTGTGTGCCGTGTTCCGGCCCGTGGTGCGCCGACCGACGCTCCTTGGCTTGATTCGCGAGGTGGGCCGTCTCGACCCCCATCACGTTCGGCACTTGGCTGAACGACTCGCTCCGCACATCACCGACGCCCGTTCCTACCTCGAACAGCAGATGGCGTGTGGCTCGCTGAGGATGGGGGACCCCGGGCTCATCGCGGCCATGGTGTACGCAACGGTGACCGGCATCGGAACCGACCGGCAACTACTCGACACGGTGGGCTGGGTCCCAGATGCCGCAGGTTTGCGTCAACTGCGAGATCAGCTTCGTGCCTTCCTTAGAGCGGCGCTGGCGCCCTAGGGCATCGCTCGGCTATCCGCGATCAACCCGGCGAGGGTGCGCCGCATGGTGGGCGAGCGCCAAGTCAACCAGCCGGTCGATGAGGTCGCTATAGCCAATGCCGCTTGAAATGACCATCTTCGGATACATCGAAATCGGGGTGAACCCAGGCATGGTGTTGACTTCGTTCAGGAGCAGGCCGCGTCCGTGTTCCTCGAAGAAAAAGTCGCAACGCGCAAGGCCGCTGCAGCGCAGAAGTCGGAACGCTCGCAGGGCCAATTCGCGCGCCTGGTCGGCGACCTCATGCGGAAGATCGGCAGGAATCATCACCGTCGATCGGCCGTCGAGGTACTTGTCGGCGTAGGAGTAGAAGACATCCGCGGGAATCACTTCGCCCGGTCCGAAGGCCTGCGGTTCGTCATTGCCGAGAACGGCGACTTCGATTTCACGACCAACGATCGCCTCTTCGACGATCACCATCCGGTCGTAGGTGAGTGCGTCATCGATCGCACGTGCGAGCTCGAGCGTCGTGGTTGCTCGAGCCACCCCGATCGACGAGCCCATGTTAGCTGGCTTCACAAAACAGGGAAATCCCAGCTGCTGCTCGACCGTACGGGATACGCCGTCGACATCACGAGGACGATCACGCAGCACGAGGTGTTGGGCTTGAGGTATGCCGTCGGCGGCGCACACCAACTTTGCCATTGCCTTGTCCATTGCGAGCGCAGAACCCAAGACGCCCGACCCAACGTAGGGCACGTCGAGCACTTCAAGCAGCCCTTGCATGGTGCCGTCCTCGCCGAGGTGACCGTGGAGCAGTGGGAACACCACGGTGTCTGCATTGTTGGCAGCACCGTTCACCCCGATGTCGCCAGACATGAGGGCGGTGCCGCAAATTGGCAATGCGGTGAGCATTCCTGAACGCGCTGCCGACAGCGATTCTGAGTCGAGTTGGAACCATTCACCACCGGTGGAGATACCGATCGCAGTGACCTCATATCGATCTGCCGCTACGGCACGAAGCACATGCAGCGCGGTTGAACATGACACGTCATGCTCGGCTGAGCGTCCCCCGTACACGAGGATCAATCGGGTGACGTCAGCAGGCACACCTCTCACGGTACTGTCCATCAGTGTGCGCTTCTTGGCATCCGAACTCGCTCGGCTGACCGGAGGGACGTTGCATGGGGTTGACGTCGAACTCGACGGCGTGTCGTTTGATTCGAGGACGTTGGCTCGAGGCGAACTCTTCGTTGCATTGTCCGGTGAGCGTGATGGGCATGATCACGTTGCGCATGCATTTGAGCATGGTGCGAGCGCCGCACTCGTTGCTCGTCCGGTCGACGCACCGGTGTTCGTGGTGGTTGACGACGTGCTTGCGGCATTCGGACGCCTTGGCAACGGGCTGCGCACGAGTCGCCTGTCCTCGGCGCCGGTAGTCGGTATCACTGGCTCGGTTGGCAAGACCTCGGTCAAAGACCTCACCGTGGCGGCCTTGGGTCGACGACGCATCTCGGCGAGTCCGAAGAGCTTCAACAATGATCAGGGGCTCCCGTACACCATCGTGAATTCCCCAGACGACACCGATGTGTTGGTGTTGGAGATGGGAATGCGCGGCTTCGGTGAGATTGCGCGTCTGTGCAGCATTGCTGAGCCGTCGATTGGTGTGGTGACGCGTGTGGGCGAGGCTCATACGGCTCGTGTTGGCGGCATTGATGGAGTTGCACGAGCCAAAGCGGAACTCGTGCAGGCACTTCCTCGCACCGGCACCGCCGTGCTCAACGCGCAAGATCCAAGAGTGGCAGCGATGGCGGCCCTCACGGACGCGGACGTCGTGACCTTTGGCAACGGCGGTGATGTGTCGTTCTCTTCGCTGAGGTTTGATGCTGCAATGTGTGCACACGGCACGGTCGTGACGCCGTGGGGATCCGCTGACCTTCAACTGTCGATTCCTGGCGAGCACATGGCGATCAACGCGCTCGCTGCGCTTGCCGTGGCTGGTGTGGTCACCGGAGAGGTGGTGACGCCTGCGCAAGGACTTGCCAAGGCGAGCGTGAGCGGTCAGCGAATGGACCTTCGGCGCGTTACCGATCGTCTTGTGGTAATCGACGATACGTACAACGCCAATCCAACCTCAATGGAGGCTGCTTTACGGACCTTGGTGGGTCTTGATGGTGGGCGGCATGTGGCGCTGGTGGGTGAGATGGCCGAAGTAGACGACCCCGAGCATGCCCACCGTCGCATTGCAGCGCTCGCTGCTGAACTCGATGTGTCGCTCGTCGCTGTTGGTACATCGCTCTATGGCGTCGAGCCGGATCCTGATCCTGCACGGACCATTCTGGACTTGTGCGCGACGACAACTGTTGTCGTACTCGTGAAGGCAAGCCGATCCGCAGGGCTGGAATGGGTGGTTGCTGCACTCAATGAGCACTCAGTGGAGCCGTGACGGCCCACTGGCCGCATCGCCATGCGCCGACTCGGTGAGGAAATCGCTTGCGGAGAGTCGGCGAAGATCTGACCACAGCGCATTGATGGCTGCGGCAACTGCGCCGATGAGCAGGGTCCACCGCGCACCAATGGCGTCCATGAGTGGTCCGAACACCAGGTTCCCGATTGGAATGCTGCCGCCGAAGGCCATGAACCAGAGCGGCATGATCGAAGCGCGCTCGCCATCGGTGAGGTTGTGCTGTAACTCGGTGACCATGGTCGTGGCGACCTGGAAGTAGACAAAACCCAAAGCAAACGACACGAGCACGGCGGGAACGTACGACGACATGACCGCGAACCCCCCGAGAAACAGGGCGAAGAGGAGATAACCGCGGCGGATCATTTGGTGACGATCGACACCGGCAAAGACCGTGCCGACCGATAGTGCGCCGACGAACGCTCCGGTGCCCCACACCACGTAGAGCACCTTGTACGCGGCGCCGTCAGCCGCGAGGCCAAGGTTCAATCGGGCGACCGACGGAAAGAGGCCGATGTAGGGAAGACTGATCACCGAGAACGCTGACATTGACACCAACAATCGTCCTAGCACGCGCCGACCTCGTGCGAGGCGCATCCCCGTCGTCAGCGCACCCCCCCCCCGAGCCGTATTCGCGCTGATGACGCGCGGGAGTCCAAGCCGAGCGAGTGGCACCATCAACAACACATAGGTGGCAGCGTTCACGAGGAACAGCTGCCACAGCTCGAACCCAAGTGCGCCAAGGAGTGCGGCCAGTGCAGGGCCGGCAATACGACTGCCATTGATCATCGCAGAGGTGAGGCTCACCGCCCCGGGTAGGTCAGCTCGTGGCACCAATGTCGGCAAGCTTGCGTTGAATGCTGGCGCTTGTGTGGTGTTCGCAATGCCCATGGCAAGTTGGACAGCGAAGATGGTCCACAGCGGAGCGTGAAATCCTGCGAGGAGACCAAGCACAATCGAAAGGCACATCATGGTCGCCTGCATGATGAGCACGAGTGCGGTTCGGTTCACGCGGTCGGCGAGCACGCCAGCAGGGATCGAGCCAAAGAGTTGCGGTCCAAGTTGAGCGAAGACGAGCAAACCAACGAGCGCCGCTGAACCGGTTCGAACGTCCAGATATGCCGGAAGTACGAAGTTCTGCATCCAGGTTCCGACATTGGAGAGAGCAGCGCCAATAAAGAGGAGTCTGAAGTGTCGATGCTGAAGTGCGGAGCGGGCGGTGCCGGGCCGCAGCTGATCTCGGTGCAGGACATTCATGGGCGGCCCTACGGTACCGGGAATGGCTGAATCGGTACCGTGTCCACCCTACGTGACATTGACCACGACAAGATGGGCAGATGGCAATTGAAGAGCCAGCAACCACCGTTCAGGCCTGTCGCGCCCCACTTGGAACGTTTCCGGAGTGCCCGCTATGCGGGGGAGATCTGGCCCCGGAGCATGCTCATTTTCGTTGCAGTTCGTGCGGTTGGCGCGATAGTTGCTGTGACTAGGTCCCGTTAACCGAGGATGTCGGCAAGTACCGGCAGCAACGTCGGAGGTCCCGATAAGAGGATGGTCGTGAGGCACGTGTCCTCCCAACGCTGCAGTTCTTCACGAATCTTTCCTGCCGGACCAACCAGCGCCACATCTTCGACCATGGAGAGGGGGATCGAGGCGGCGGCTTCGTCCTTTCGCCCCTCGAGATAGAGATGTTGCACCTTGAGGGCCACGTCTTCGTAGCCCATGCGGGCGAAGACGTCGAAATGGAAGTTCGTCCCCTTGGCCCCCATGCCGCCGGCGTAGAGGGCGAGCATCGGTCGAATCATGTTGGCGCACGCTTCGACATCATCTCCGGGAATCACCGGAACCGGCGCTGCAATTTCGAATCGATCGGCCTTATTGGATTCTCCTGACGTGGCGAAACCTTCCTCGAGGCAGGCGCGATAGAAGGCGTCTTCCGACGGAGAGAAAAAGAGCGGGAGCCAGCCATCGGCAATCTCGGCTGCGAGTGCAACATTGCGGGGTCCCTCGGCGCCGATGAAGATCGGAATGTCGGTTCGGAGCGGGTGAACGGTTGAGCGAAGGGGCTTGCCCAGCCCGCTCGCGTCGGGGCCGTCATACGGCAGCCGGTATTGCGCTCCTTTGTGCACGATCGGTGCGTCTCGTCGCATGATCGAACGAACAATGCTCACGTACTCGCGGGTGCGCTCGAGCGGTCGCCGATACGACTGGCCGTACCAGCCTTCAACCACCTGGGGTCCTGAGACGCCGAGTCCAAGAATGAATCTTCCACCCGAGAGGTGGTCGAGTGTCATCGCTGCCATGGCAGTGGCTGCTGGTGTGCGCGCCGACATCTGAATAATGCCTGTACCAAGGCGAATACTTGAGGTGCGCGCGCCCCACCATGCAAGTGGTGTGAGAGCGTCAGAGCCGTAGGCCTCGGCCGACCACACCGAGTCAAACCCGAGTCGCTCTGCCTCAAGAATTGCTTCGAGAGCGCCAGGAGGTGGTCCCGAGGACCAGTACCCGACGCTGTAGCCAAGACGAAGTGACATGACCTGACCCTAGATCGCCTGACGCCGATGGCACGCCTCAGAGAGCGGCAGCAACCACCGGGTGGACGATGGCTCCGTCGAGCACGTTGAGGCCGCCGTCCAACTCGGCGGTGTCAGCGCCAGCGCCACCGAGCGTGGCCAGGGTGATGATTCGAGGAAGGGTCGCGTTCGTGAGTGCCAACGTTGACGTTCGCGGCACGGCGCCTGGCATGTTGCCGACGGCGTAGTGCACCACGCCGTGGACGATGCGGGTTGGATCGCGATGGGTGGTTTCGACGGTTGTGGCAATACAGCCACCTTGATCGACGGCGACGTCGACGATGACCGAACCCGGGCGCATCGCAGCGACCATGTCTTCTTCCACGACAACGGGCGCCCGACCGCCTGCCACGAGCACAGCGCCAACGACGAGATCGGCGTCAGCAATCGCACGTGCGATGGATGCTGATGACGAGGCGAGGGAGATGCACCGTCCGGTGCTGTGCTCGTCGACCCAACCCAAACGCCGCAGGTCACGGTCGATCACCGTCACCTGAGCGCCGAGTCCGAGCAGATTGCGCGCCGCTGTCCAGCCGACGTTCCCGGCACCGATGACGACACAGCGAGCCGGTGGTACTCCAGGTGCGCCGCCGACGAGCACACCAGCACCGCCGAGGTGAGCGCTGAGATGATGGGCGCCCATCTGCCCTGCAAGCGCACCTGCAATGGTGCTCATCGGGGCCAGCAATGGAAGTGAGCCGTCTGGGTCGGTCACGGTCTCGTACGCGAAGGCGGTGGTGCCCGACTCCAATAACGCAGCGGCGACGGCCGGATAGGCAGCCAGATGCAGATAGGTAAACAAGGTCAGATCGGGGCGGAGATATGCAAATTCCGATGCTTTTGGCTCTTTGACCTTGAGTACGAGAGCACTGGACCATGCATCGGTTGCATCGCCGATGGCAGCACCCGCTGCCCGATACTCGTCATCGCGAAATCCTGCACCCGCTCCGGCATCGGACTCAATGGTGACGGTCGCACCTCGGCGCACCAGTTCCATGACGCCGTCTGGAGTCAACGCCACTCTTCGCTCATCGGTTTTGACTTCTTTAGGAACACCAATGGTGGACAGGGCAAGTGATCCAGTCATGGGTCGAATTCTCCTCACCGGTGCACCGCACATGTCACGAAATTTGCAGGCAGAATGATGCAATGTCCGACAATTCATTGGCTTTAGACCATATTGACCGCAGAATTCTTTCTCATCTGTCTGTCGAGGGAAGGATGAGTTGGACAGCGCTCAGCGAAAAGGTGCATCTTGCTCCATCATCGGTCGCCGAACGAGTGCGTCGACTCGAGCGCGACGGTGTCATCGCTGGGTACCGCGCCATCATCGACCGGGATGCGATCGGCAGGGATGTGCGCGCGGTGGTCGAGGTCGGCCTGGTGGCCGGTGCTGACGCTGAGGCATTCGAATCCCGTCTGCGCGAACGGGAAGAAGTCGACTTTGCGGCGTACGTGACCGGCACGTCGGATTACTCGGTGCAGGTGTCGTGTCGTGGTTCAGATGGACTCGACGCCATCGTGCGTTGGTTGCGAGCGGACACGGCCGTCGGTCGCACCGAAAGCAAGTTCATCCTTCGTGTCGTCGTCGACTGAGCATTCCACCCGTTCGATTCTGATAGGAACAGTTCATGACCGAGCGCATCATGAACTTCATTGGTGGGGAGTGGCGGGGATCCGCAGGCGGGGAGTGGACCGAGGTCATCGATCCGAGTACCGGTGAGGCGTACACCGAGGCACCCAAGTCAACCGCTTCTGATGTCGATGACGCGATGGCGGCCGCCGAATCGGCCTTTATTTCATGGCGACGCACCACACCATCCGAACGCTCGCTCGCGCTCTATCGAATCGCAGATGCCATCGAGGCCAACGGCGACCGTCTCATGGCCGCTGAGTCTCGTAACTGCGGCAAACCCTATGCCGTGCATCGCAGCGAAGAGATCGGGCCGATGGTCGACCAACTCCGATTCTTCGCAGGTGCGGCGCGTCATCTTGAAGGTCGCAGCGCGGGCGAATACATGGCGAATATGACCTCGATGATCAGGCGAGAGCCGATTGGGGTCTGTGCCCAGGTCGCACCATGGAACTACCCGATGATGATGGCTGTCTGGAAGTTTGCTCCGGCGATTGCCGCCGGCAACACGGTGGTGCTCAAGCCGAGCGATACCACCCCAGTGACCACGACGATGCTTGCCGAGATCGCTGCCGAATTCCTCCCTCCGGGAGTGCTCAACGTTGTCTGTGGTGACCGAGACACCGGGCGGGCGATGGTCTCGCATCCGACACCTGCGATGGTCTCAGTGACGGGTTCTGTGCGGGCCGGAATCGAAGTGGCTGCCGGAGCAGCACCCGACCTCAAACGGGTGCACCTTGAACTTGGTGGTAAGGCTCCGGTGGTGGTGTTCGACGATGCCGACATCGCCGCAGCGGTTGAAGGCATCGCGACGGCGGGCTTTTTTAATGCTGGCCAAGACTGCACGGCAGCGACTCGAGTACTGGCGCATCAAGCCATCTATTCAGATTTTGTCGCTGCGTTAGGCGAAGCCGCATCGACGACCGGCGTTGGCACCCCTGAACGCGACGACATTCTCTTCGGGCCGGTCAATAATGCCAACCAGCTCGCACACGTCTGTGGCTTCATTGATCGTATGCCACCTCATGCGCGCCTCGTTGCGGGAGGACACCGCATTGGCGAACGTGGCTACTTCATCGAACCGACTGTCGTGGCTGACCTGCGTCACGACGACGAGATGAGCCAACGCGAGATCTTTGGCCCGGTGATCACCGTTCAGCCATTCGCTGATGAGGCGGCTGCACTCGCCCAAGCCAACGACGTCGAGTACGCATTGGCCTCCAGCGTGTGGACGAGCGACGTCGGGCGTGCACTGCGGATGTCAAGAGACTTGGACTTCGGCTGTGTGTGGGTCAACACCCACATTCCGCTCGTCGCCGAGATGCCACACGGTGGCTTTAAGCATTCGGGCCATGGCAAAGATCTCTCGGCGTATGCGCTCGATGACTACACGCGAATTAAGCACGTAATGATCAATATCGCCGAGTGACGACGACTGGGCGAGCGGTGCTCGCTAGCGTTTGGGGTATGCGTGTTGCGGTCGGCCCTGATCACGCGCCGTCGTGGCTTAGCGACGCGGTGGTTGCGGGTGGCGGTCAACTCGTAGATGTCAGTGATGCTGAGGCGATCGTGTGGGGTGATGCTCGCCAGCCGTCCGCTCTTCGTGATGCTCTCGGACGAGCATCAGGGGTCCGATGGGTCCAACTCCCATTTGCCGGTATCGAGAACTTCATTGACATGGTGGACGACAGACGCATCTGGACATGTGGAAAGGGCGTCTACGCGGAACCAGTTGCCGAGCACGCTTTGGCGCTGTCGCTTGCAGGGTTGCGCCACATCAGCGGATACAGCCGCCTACAGGAGTGGTCTGGTCCGGTGGGCCGCAACCTGCTCGGTGCAAATGTCACGATCGTGGGCGGAGGTGGTATCACCGAGTCGCTGATCCGACTGCTCGGTCCGTTCGGCTGTCGCGTCACGGTGGTTCGTCGGACGATCGAACCAATGGCTGGGGTCGCGACTGTTGTAGGAACAGACGACCTCCATCACTGTCTGGTGGGCGCCGATCTGGTGGTGTTGGCGTTGGCATTAACGCCTTCAACTATTGGGTTGATGTCTGCTGTTGAGTTTGGCTTGATGGAGCCGCATGCATGGTTGGTCAATGTGGCCCGTGGGCGACACGTGGTGACCGACGATTTGGTGTCGGCACTATCGGCTGGCGAGATTGGCGGAGCAGCCCTTGACGTGACCGATCCGGAACCACTGCCGATCGGTCACCCACTGTGGTCCTTCCCAAACTGCATCATCAGTCCACACGTTGGCAACACCCCTGAAATGGCGGTGCCACTCCTTTCCGAACGGGTAGCGACAAATGTCCGATTGATGTCGTCCGGTCTGGAGCCCATCGGTCGTATCGATCCCGCTGTTGGCTATTGATGGCGAATCGCACCCCACGCGAGATTCTGGGCGTCGCACCGGAGGCCTCTCGAGACGAGATCCGGGAGCGATATCGGGCACGCGCTCGTGAACTGCATCCCGATCGGAGCGGAGCAGCGTCATCGGCTGCGATGGCAGAGCTCAACGACGCCTATCGGGCCCTCATGGCTGGTGGCAATGCGCCACCCCGACCAGCATCGACCCAATCTGCCACCTCGAACTCGGTAGCGAACCCACCAATTGCCGTACCCGCACGGTTTCCTTGGCGCTTTGTCGGCGGCATCGCCGTCGTCGGCATCGTCGGGGTGTTGGTCAGTGCTGCGGTGGCTGGACCCGCAATCGACCAACAACCAGATGGTGTTATCCAGTCGGGCTCGTGTGTGTCGCTTGACGACGCAGGCTTTGCCCGAGAGGTTGCATGTGTCGACCCGGCCACGGACCTCGTCGTTCGCGACCTCGTGCCATCCGAAGCGGTGTGCGCCGATGGGACGTTGGGCAATCTTGATCGGCTGGGTCTCGGCCGAGTCTGTCTCATAGGCAAATGACGCGCCGAGGTGTTCTCGCCACATTGATGCTGAGCGCAGCGGTGGTCATTGCTGCATGGTTGGGACAGACATCACTACGCACGATCAATGACCTCGCGATAGGGGATTGCTTTACCTTGCCGTTGTCGGGCTGGGATGGCTCGCTCAGTGCAGTAGAAGTTGTCGACTGTGATGGCGCGCTGGCGGCAGCGGCTAACGATGGGAACGTCATCGTGGCCCAGGTAGCGATAGTCGGCAACTTGGCTCATGACTCGGCTCAACCATTTCCCGGTGACGCTGCGAGCTCGGAACGCTCGACGCGTTGGTGTGATCAGCGAGGTGGTGCTACTGACCTCGTGGCGGTGGCGCCAGGTGAGGAGGGGTGGAAGGCGGGTGCTCCAGTGGTCTGTCTCCGTCTCGGACGCTGATTCAGGCGGTGGGGTCGGCGGTGTGCGGTGCTAGCGTTGCTTCGGCTGAGGGCGATTAGCTCAGTTGGAAGAGCGCCACGTTCACACCGTGGAGGTCATGGGATCGAGGCCCGTATCGCCCACTCACACTCGGTTAGTCTTGTCGGCGTGGCCCGCTGCGACCGACCAGGATGCGCACAAGCCGCAGCGGTGTCGTATCGCATGATTCGTGATCGCCTTGTTGTGCAGATTGAACCGTTGGTCGATGACGTGGCCCCCTCGGGAGGGTTTCTGTGCGCACTGCACGCTGATCGTATGACGGTGCCACGTGACTGGGTCATCGACGACCTGCGAGATCCGCAGCCACGTTTGTTTCGTGGCCGACAAGAACCTGGCGATACTCCAAGACGCAGCACTCGTCGACACCGTTCGCCAGCAGTCGAAAGCGAGCAACTCCAGTTCAGCGACGACGCTCCATCGATGGAGATTGACCAAGGGGAAAATCCATCGTCAACTTCGGCGACGTCCGACGCCGAAGTGGTGACCGCAGTGCTGCCTCCGCTCAGTCCGTTGCTCGATCGCGCATTTCGCGGCACCAGGTTGGAACACTAAATGCCAATCGACATTCGGTCCTCCCAGCGGCTCGAGTCGTCGTCGGTTGACGTAATTCGCATGGTGAGTGATCTTGCGACGTACGGCGAGTGGGTAACACTGATCGAATCCGCGACACTCATTGCGGACGACACCTGGTCCGTCGATCTCGCTGCTGATCTTGGTCCATTTCGTCGTTCGAAGCGGCTACGGATTCAACGAACCAGTCCTCCTGCGTCAGCAATCGTGACGTTCGAACGGAACGAAATCGACGGACGACGGCATGCATCGTGGAAGATGATCGTGGACGTCACGCCATCAGGATCGGGTAGCGAGGTGTCAGTGCGGCTGCACTACAGCGGGCGAATCTGGCTTGGCCCCCTCGAACGCCTGGTGACCGATGAGATTGCTGCGTCGGCTCGACGACTCGACGCGGCCATCAGCGAGCGCGCCGGGCGCTGAATCGGCCGTCGTTGCCGACGGAAACCGATAGCGGGATGCCGAATGTTGTGCTCAACACCGCCTCGTTCATCCCGTCAGTGACCGCACCCGAGTACTGAATCGACCCCGATCGCAGTGCCAAGAGGTTGGTTACACCGTTTGGCACCTCTTCGAGATGGTGTGTCACGAGCACCATTGCCGGCAGGTCAGGTCGTTGCATCAATGAGCCCAGCGCTTCGACTAGATCTTCCCGGGAGCCGAGATCGAGACCGGAGAAGGGCTCGTCGAGGAGGATCAGCTCGGGCTCAGCCATCAAGGTACGCGCGAGCAGCACCCGCTGGCGTTCGCCAGAAGACAGCGTGCCGAAGGTCGCGTGGGCGAGGTGACCGACACCGACGCGGTTCAACTGCTCCATCGCTCGATGGCGGTCCTCGTCGGTGTAGTGATGCCACCACGGTTCAAGCGCAGCGTTGAGTGCGGTCACGACGACGTCAACTGCATGAAGATCCGGTCGGAGCCGATCCGCGAGCCCTGGAGCGCAGTAGCCGATGCGCCGACGCAGTTGACGGACATCAACCCGTCCGAGTTCGCCGCCGAGCACCCAGATCGATCCGGATGATGGATGTTCCTGCAGGGCCAGCATCCTCACCAGTGTTGACTTTCCGCTGCCGTTCGCACCGAGTACGAGCCACCGCTCGCCGCGGCGGATCGTCAGGTCAATCGGTCCGAGAATGTGACGCTCGCCGCGCTCAAAACGAACACTCGCAAGTTCAACCACCGCTGATGTCATGACGTGAACGCCGAGCGCTTCCTACTGAGGGTGACTGGCTGCCCCGCTGCGAGCTGCCCACATGCGGCGTCGATGTCGTCGCCACGGTTGCGCCGGACGGTAACCGTCACACGTTGAGCCTCCAGGACGGCGCGAAAACGCTCAATTCGATTTCGGCTACTGCCCCGCACTGGATAGCCAGGAGTGGAATTCAGCGGGATCAAATTGACGTGCGCACTTGGGGAGAGTCGATGGGCTAGATCGGCGAGACGCATCGCATCCTCCTCGCGATCGTTGACCCCATCGATCATCGCCCACTCGAAACTGATGCGACGGCGACGTCGTTGCAAGTAGCGATCACACGCGGCAATCAACTCGTCGAGCGGGTAGCGGCGGTTGATCGGTATCAACTTGTTGCGCAACTCGTTGTCGGCGGCGTGAAGCGAGACGGCAAGCGTCACCGGCAAGGGACGGTCCGCTAACCGATCAATGCCAGGAACGAGTCCAACCGTCGACACGGTGATGTGGCGCGCCGAGAGTTGGAACTCGTCGTGCACCCGTTCAATTGCGGGCCACAGCGCGGTTTCATTTGCTAGCGGCTCGCCCATTCCCATGACGACGATGTTCGAGAGCCTTCTCCCAAGCTCGCTGGCCGCACGACGAGCCCGAACCACTTGCTCAACGATTTCGCCCACGCTGAGTTGCCTACGGAATCCCGCTTGCCCGGTTGCACAGAAACTGCATCCCATCGCACACCCGGCCTGTGTCGAAATGCACACGGTGGCACGGTCTGGGTACAGCATCAGCACCGACTCGATCTTGGCGCCGTCCTCGAGCGCCCAGAGAAACTTGATCGTGTCGCCGGCATCGCTCACCGAGTGCATTGCCGCAGTGAGCGAACACGGAAGATCGTGATCAATACGCTCCCGTAACGACGCGGGGAGTGCGGTCCAGTTGTCTGCTTCGAGTCCCTCATGGTGTATCGCCCGCCAGATTTGGTCCGAGCGGTACCGAGGCAGGTCGGCAAACATCGATCCCAATTCGGATCGATCACAGTCAAAACGACGGTTCACGTGTGAGAGGGTACGACGCGTTGGGGGACGAGAAACGCTCGATCGACATGATGGACGACCATGCCGAGTGACTGATAGAGGCTGACCGCAGCAGTATTCGATGCATCGACATGGAGCATGCCGATGTCGATGCCACATTCGGCAAGGTGTACGAGTCCGGCACAGGTCAGCGCGCGTCCGAGCCCTTGGCCGGCATGATCGGGATCAACAGCGATCACATAAATCTCTCCAAGCGCAGGATCATGCGAATCCGCAGGATGCACCTTCGTCCAGCAAAACGCATATGGCGCGCCCTCGGCCGGATGAAGCAAGAATCCCGAAGCATCAAACCACGGAGCTGCGAGCCGCCGCCGAAGATCTGATGGACTCCAATTGCCTTGTTCTCCGTGATCGGCGAATGCTCGATTGTTCAGCGCAAGCCAGCCTGCATCGTCGATGCCGGGCTGAAACGATCGCGTCGGAACGGAGAACGTACGGTAGTTGGCGATGCGATCGGTCGACAGCCGTACGCGCATCTGGAGCAAACGCCGGTGCTCGACGAGTCCGAGTCGAGTAGCCACCGCATCCGCCCACGGTTCGTGACCCCGACACCACCACACCAACGACTCCGACGTGGCCCGGCCGCATTGCGAGATCTCTTCAATGAGACGTGCAACCAACTCAGTTGGCGGGCCGAGCGAATGATCGTGCGGAGCAAGAACTTCAACAACCGTGCTGCCATTGGCAGGGCACGCAATGGCACACCCGAGGTGCTCCTGATCGGCAACCGCGAGTACTGCGGATACGTCGTCGCCTGATGAATCACGCAAGACGAGACGAACATTGTCCGAAATCAACGGATGGCCGTGCGCACGTTCCGCCTGATCAACGAACTCGGACAACATCGCGACGGCTGCCGGATCTTGAGATGTGATCCGACGAACCTCCACACGGTGAGGGTAGTCGTGTGGACACGATGTTTCGGCCATCAAGTGAGCGATCGCTCAGCCCTGACCAGCGCGCGCTCTGCGGCTCGGAGCAGCCGTTCGGCCTCGTACAACGATGCCAACACATCTTCGTGCTCAGAGGCGTTCAACGGCTCGGTGAGTCCAACGAGGCGGTCGCGAGAGCGACCGAGCAATTCAGCGAGTGCGGCCACTTCGGCCGCGAGACTGGACATCGAACCCATGGGATGAACCTAGGCGCGAAGAGGAGCGATGGCCTACACGGCAGGATCGGTAGCCTGCGGGTGTGATCGAGGTTCGTTCCGACCTGACATTTCTGTCGGGCTATCACTCGCCTCAAGTCGATGTCGAGGTTCGACTCAATACCAACGAGTCACCGTTGCCGCCGCCACAGGCCTTTGTCGATGACCTCGCTGCTCGTCTTCACGACATCAAGTGGAATCGCTATCCCGATCGCACCGCAACGGCGTTGCGGTCAGCCGTCGCTGAGCGCCACCAACGAGATCCGGGCGGTGTCTTTCTCGCGAATGGTTCGAACGAGGTGTTGCAAACGGTTGCACTGACGTACGCGGGAACTGGACGTACGGTCGTCTGCTTCGAGCCGGGCTATCAGATGCATGCCCAGATAGCGAGGGTCTCCGGGGCCACCGTCGCCACGCTTGACCGCCGCAGTGATTTCACGCTGGACCCAGGCGCGGTTCGTGAGTTTCTCGCTTCGACTGATCCAAGCGTGGTATTTCTCACGTCACCGAATAATCCAACGGGCATGAGTGAGCCGATTGAGATGGTCGACCTCATTCTCGACTCCTGTGGTGCGTTGCTTGTGGTCGACGAGGCCTATGCAGAGTTCGGTCGGTGGAGCGCTATTCCGATGATCGCAGACGATCGCCCTCTTGTCGTGTCGCGGACTTTCTCAAAAACCTGGAGCATGGCGGCCGCACGACTTGGCTACCTGGTCGGTCCCGAAGCAATTGTTGCCAACCTCTGGAACACCGTGCTGCCGTACCACCTCGACAGCGTCACCCAACTTGCTGGACTTGTTGCACTGAGCCACGTCGAGGAGATGGATCAGCGTGTCGCCTCCATTGTGAGCGAACGCGAGCGACTCACGACCCGACTTGATGCGCTGGGTGCGCGTGTCGTTCCAAGCGACGCCAACTTCGTACTCTTCTCACCCCGAGGTGGCAATGCGTCCGCGACGTGGTCATCGCTGGTCAGTCGAGGGGTGTTAGTACGTGACTGCTCGAATTGGCGTGGTCTAAGTGGTTGGCTTCGTGTCACCGTCGGTACGCCGAGTGAGAACGACCGCTTCATCGAAGCACTGAAGGAGTCCAGAAATGGCTGAACAGCTCAACACGCATCGCCTCGGTCGCGTCGCTCGTACGACAAAGGAGACCACGGTCAACGTGGAAATCTCACTCGATGGCAGCGGCCTGGCGCAGATCAGCACGGGACTGCCTTTTTTCGATCACATGCTCGAACAGCTCGCACGCCACGGTGGGTTCGACCTGATGGTCGCCACCACCGGCGACTTGGACGTCGATTCGCATCACACCGTCGAGGACACATCGCTTGCGCTGGGTGAGGCACTCCGGCAGGCACTTGGCGACAAGAAGGGAGTTCGACGATTTGCCAGTGGGCGGTTTCCACTTGACGAAGCGTTGATCGACATTGCCCTCGACCTCTCTGGTCGCCCGCACGTCGAGTGGCACGTACCCATGCCAGAAGTGCTGCCCCTCGGCACGCCACCGTTCGATCCCCAACTCGCTGAGCATGCGATCGCCTCGTTTGCCACATCGGCGGCGATGACGCTCCACGTTGACCTCGTTCGCGGGCGTAACGCTCATCACATCATCGAGGCCGCCTTCAAAGGTCTTGCCCGGTGCCTTCGCGATGCCGTTCGAATCGATGGCACGGCAATTCCGTCAACCAAAGGCGTTTTGTGACGTTGTCGAGAAGCATCGCTGTCGTCGACTACGGCATCGGCAACCTTCATTCCGCGCACAAGGCTCTCGTGCATGTGGGCGCGTCAGCAACGTTGACCGATGATCACGAGGTGATTCGAACCGCAGACGCCGTTGTCCTTCCGGGTGTCGGCAGCTTTGGCGCATGTATGGACGCGTTGCGCGAACGCTCACTTGACGGTGTCGTGGCAGATGCGGCGACATCAGGTCGGCCATTTCTCGGAATCTGCGTGGGAATGCAGATGCTGTTTGAAGGTTCTGAGGAGAGCCCAGGGGTCATGGGACTCGGTCTTATTAAAGGGTCGATCAAGTGGCTGCCCGAGTCGGTCAAACGACCACAGATGCAATGGAACCAACTGACGATCCACCGGGACGATCCCGTCTTCGACGGTTCTCAAACCGAGAGCGATTGGATGTACTTCGTGCACTCGTTGAGCGCAGTTCCTGCCGATCGTGCGATGGTGGTTGCGACCGTCTCGTATGGAACTGATGTGGTGGCGGTGGTGCGAAGCGGCTCAATTCTTGCGACCCAATTTCACCCCGAGAAGTCGTCACACGCCGGTCTTTCCATGCTGTCTCGTTGGGTGACCAGCATTGGCGGTGGTCGATGAAGCCTGTGTTGCTTCCCGCGATCGACGTGAGGGGCGGCCGTGTTGTGCGTCTCGCCCAGGGTGATTACAACCGGGAGACCGAGTACGGCGACGATCCAGTCAGCGTGGCCCTGTCCTTTGTAGAGGCTGGGGCTACGTGGATTCATATCGTTGATCTCGATGCCGCCAAGGGTGCAGGTCCGATCAATCGCGAAGTGATCAACCGTGTCGTGGCGGCAACAAAGGGTGTTGCAGCCGTTCAGACGGGCGGCGGAGTGCGAACCCTCGCCGATGCTCGGGCCCTTTGTAGCGCCGGTGTTTCCCGCGTGGTCATGGGTTCTGCAGCCGTCGCCGATCCACCACTCGTTGCAGCAGTGGCTGAGATCGTTCCAGTCGCCGTTGGTCTTGACCACCGATCAGGCCGAGTTGCAACGCAGGGTTGGACGCAGGACTCCGAGTTGTTGCTGACCGACGCGCTGGGGATGTTCACGGCGGCTTCGGCGTTTGTCATTACCGACATTTCGCGTGACGGAATGCTCGAAGGCCCTGACATTTCGGGGCTTACTGATGCGGTAGCAGCGACGGGCACTCCGGTGGTGGCGAGCGGCGGTGTGTCGAGTCTCGATGACATCGCGGCGCTCGCAAAGATTGACGGATTGTGGGGCATCATCACCGGTCGCGCGGTGTACGAGGGCCGTGTTGATGTTGCTGAAGCAGTCACTCTGCTGAAGGGCACGTCGTGAAGGCCATCAGGGTCATCCCATGCCTCGATGTTGATGCCGGCCGTGTGGTGAAGGGTGTGAACTTCGTTGGATTGCGTGATGCGGGCGATCCGGTGGAATTGGCGGCCCGGTACGACGCTGAAGGCGCTGACGAACTGGTGTTCCTCGATATCACCGCCTCGAGCGATCGCCGTTCGACGGTGCTCGACATGGTGCACGCAGTGGCGAGTACCGTGTTCATCCCGTTCACCGTTGGTGGTGGCATCCGCACCCTTGAGGACGCTCGAGCAATGCTTCGAGCCGGAGCGGACAAAGTCAGTGTGAACACAGCCGCTGTCCAACGACCAAGGGTGATCTCAGAGATTGCAGATGAATTCGGTGCGCAATGCGTGGTGTGTGCAGTTGATGCCCGCCGTAATGACTCGGGATTGGAGGTGTACCTCCATGGGGGACGAACACCGACGGGTATCGATGCTGTTGAGTGGATCGAACAGGCAGCAGCCGCCGGAGCTGGGGAAATCCTGCTCACCTCGATGGATCGCGATGGCACGAAGTTGGGCTTCGACAACGAACTCAACGCTGCGGTCACTTCACGGGTGAACGTGCCCGTCATCGCAAGTGGTGGAGTGGGTTCGCTCGAGCACCTTGTTGACGGCGTTCGGGATGGGGGAGTCGATGCAGTGCTCGCCGCCTCCATCTTTCACTTCGGCGAGTACACCATCTCCGAGGCAAAGCAGATGATGTCGTCTGTGGGAATTGTTGTTCGTCCGACCTAGCCGTCACTAGGGCGATAGTTTCGGCTCATGGCAATTCCTGAAAAGAACATGGAGTACCGTCGACTTGGCGCGAGTGGCCTCAAGGTCAGCGTGCTGTCATTCGGCAGTTGGGTCACCTTCGATACTCAGATGGCGGATGATCCTGCGCTTGAGTGCATGCAGGCGGCACACGATGCTGGATGCAACTTCTTCGATAACGCTGAGGCGTATGCAGGTGGTCGTAGCGAATCGATTATGGGTCGCGCCTTGAGAGACCTCGCATGGCCACGGTGGTCGTACGTGATCACCACCAAGTTGTTCTGGGGGATTCATGGTGCTGATCCGAATATGCGCAACACCTTGAACCGAAAGTATTTGATGCAGGCCATCGACGGATCGCTTGAGCGACTTCAGCTCGATTTCGTCGACGTTGTCTACTGCCATCGCCCCGATCCTGCAACGCCGATTCTGGAGACGGTGTGGGCGATGAGCGACATGATCAGTGCTGGCAAGGCGTTGTACTGGGGTACGAGCGAGTGGTCAGCCGACGAGATCCGTCAGGCGATCGATCTTGCGGATCGTCATCATCTCCACGCCCCGGTCACTGAGCAATCTCAGTACAACCTGATCGAACGTCGCCGGGTCGAGATCGAGTACGCGCGTCTTCACGCTGAGACGGGGTATGGCAACACGATCTGGAGTCCGTTGGCCTCGGGACTTCTGACCGGGAAGTACCGCGACGGGATTCCCGACGATTCGCGCGGCGCGCTGGCCGGCTATGAGTGGCTACGTGACCGGATGACCGATGACAAGGCACTGGCCCGGATTGAACGTCTGCGTCCGATTGCTGATCGCCTCGGCTGTTCGATGGCGCAACTCGCCATTGCCTGGTGCACCCTTCATCCAATGGTCTCGAGCGTCATTACGGGAGCGAGTCGCGCGTCACAAGTCAAGGAGAACTTCGGCGCCCTTGACGTGATTCCACTGTTGACGAGTGACGTTGCTGACGAGATCACTCGCGCGATCGGTTGATTCACGCACCGACGGCGTGATATCCGCCGTCAACGTGAACAATCTCGCCGGTCGTGGCAGGAAACCAGTCGGACAACAGCGCCACGCATGCTCGAGCGACGGGAACCGCGTCCTCAACGTCCCATCCCAACGGCGCTCGTCCATCCCAGGTGTCCTCAAACAGTGCGAATCCAGGAATTGACTTTGCTGCCATCGTCTTGATTGGTCCGGCCGCGACCAGGTTGCACCGGATAGCGCTCGGTCCAAGTTCACGAGCGAGGTAGCGCGAGAGGCTCTGAAGCGCTGATTTTGCAACGCCCATCCAGTTGTACGCTGGCCACGCTTGTTGATTATCGAAGTCGAGACCAACGATCGATCCTCCGCTGGTCATCAATGGGACAAATGCATCGGCCAGGACTTTGAGCGAGTACGTCGAGATGTGCATCGCAGTGGCCACGTCCTCCCATGGCGCGTCAAAGAAGTTGTCGCCAAGGCATGACGCTGGGGCGAAGCCAATTGCGTGGAGCACGCCGTCAACGCGATCCCAGCGCTGAGCAACGGCGTCACGCGCTGCGATCACCTGTTCGGGAACCGTGACATCAAGTTCGAGCACCTCGATGTTGTCGCCCAGTTTCCGGGCGGTGCGGCGAGTCAACGAGAGCCCTCGCCCAGCCCCGGTGAGAATTACCTCGGCGCCCTCTTCGAGCGCAATTCGGGCGACGCTGAATGCCAGCGAGGCATCGGTCAGGACTCCAGTGATCACGATTCGTTTACCGGCAAGGATTCCCATAGCGCCGACGGTAGTCGTCTCGTCGATCGTGATGAGCGATGTGCGATGATCGCATTATGCGCATCGGCATCATCGGGGGAAGCGGCCCAGCAGGCAGTGCCCTGGCCGCCAGGCTTGCCAGCATTGGCCATCACGCCATCATTGGTTCACGATCGAAGTATCGGGCTATGGAGGCTCGGGATCGGTACGTCGAGTTACATCCAGAACTCGCCAACTCACTCGGGTATGGCGACAATCATGCTGCTGCCGATTGCGAGCTCGTCATCATTGCAACGCCGTGGGATTCTGCTGCAACGACGGCCCAAGAACACGCTCGGGCGATGCGGGGGAAAGTGCTCGTCAGCATGGCGAATGCGCTGGTCAAAGTGGGCAACGAATTCCAACCGCTCGTCCCTCCACGAGGCAGCGTCGCCGCACACGTGCAGGCGGCTGTGCCCGATTGTCACGTGGTGGCTGCGTTTCACCATTTGCCGGCAAAAGAACTCGGTCTGATCGGTCATCCCATTGATTCCGATGTGTTGATCTGTGGAGATGATCGTTCCGCTGTCACCACAGTGTCAGAGATTGTGGCTGCGATACCGGGATGTCGACCGCTGGATGCCGGCGAACTGTCGAACGCCACTGCGATCGAGGCGTTCACGGCAGTGCTCTTGCAATTGAATGTCCGGTACAAGACGCGCGTTGCACCGAAACTCACGGGCATCCGCGAGCCAGCAATAGTTGCATCGCCATCAGGGGCGAACGCGTGACGTCCCAATCCGCCGTGCCGATGCGCCTTTACGACACGGCGCGACGTGAGATTGTTGACTTTGACCCGCCAACGAACGTGCTCATGTACGTGTGTGGGATCACGCCGTACGACGCTACGCACCTCGGACATGCAGCGACGTTTCTGGCCTACGACGTGTTGCAGCGACGCCTTATCGATCGCGGGCATCAGGTGCGTTGTGTGCGGAACGTGACCGATGTTGACGACCCTTTGTTTGCAAAGGCTCGCGAGCTCGGTGTCCACTACCTCGATCTTGCTGGGGGAGAGGAGGCTCGATTCAACGCCGACATGGAAGCGCTCAACGCGCTTGCGGTTGCATCGGCGCCGAGGGCGTCATCGGCCATTGCTGACATTCGCCGGCTGATTCAAGCGGTACTCGACAAGGGCCACGCCTACGTGGCTGGCGGTTCGGTGTATTTCGACGTCACGACATTCGAGAAGTTCGGCACCGTGAGCGGGTACGACCGTTCCACGATGACTGCTCTGGCGGCCCAACGCGGCGGCAACGTCGCGGATCCCAACAAGCGCCATCCACTGGACTTCGTGCTCTGGCAACCCTCAGCAAGTGATGAACCGGCCTGGGACACGCCCTGGGGAGCAGGTCGTCCAGGTTGGCATGTTGAATGCAGCGCGCTGGCGCTGCGTGAGCTGGGTCCTACGATCGACCTTCACGGCGGTGGCGCCGACCTCATCTTCCCTCATCACGAATGTGAGCGCGCTCAATCCGAATCAACCACTGGGGCGCCATTTGTTCGCCACTGGATGCACACGGCGCTGATTTCTAAAGATGGCGAGAAGATGTCGAAGAGTCTCGGCAATCTCGTCTTCATCGACCAACTTCGCAGCGAATGGGATCCAATGGTGATCCGCCTTGGCATCATCGACCACCACTACCGCGTCGAGTGGGAGTGGGACGATGGGTTGATGGCTCGAAGCCAAGAGCGTCTGGGGGTGTGGCGAGCGGCCGTCGGCGCGCCTGATGCCGAACTGCTCGAAGTGGTGCGGGCCCATCTCGATCGGGATCTGGACACTCCCGAGGCGCTGCGTGCCATTGATGTCAGCGCTACGGCTGGTTGCGACGTCCGAGCAGCTGCAGCGTTGGTCGGCATCATCTGGTGAACATCGGCATCCTTGGCTGACTCACTCGTACAATGACGAGTCCATGTCAATGATTACGGTGCAGCTTCCAGACGGATCCGAGCGTTCTCTGCCAGCCGGAGCGACGGCTCTTGACCTCGCAGGCACTATTGGACGGGGTCTCGCGAAAGCCTCGGTAGCGGCGGTGGTGAATGGCACCGCAACCGACCTGACCGCAGCGTTGAACGATGGCGATCATGTCTCGATCGTGACTGACAACACCGACGATGGGCGCCACGTGCTCCGTCACTCGACAGCACACGTCTTGGCCCAAGCGGTGACGCGACTATTTCCAGGGACCAAGTTCTCGGTGGGGCCTGCCATCGAACATGGCTTCTATTACGACTTCGACCTGCCAGATGGACGGACGCTGTCCGACGATGATCTGCGGGCCATCGAGGCTGAAATGAAGGCGATTGTGTCGGCAGACCAGCCATTCATTCGTTCCGAGATGTCGCCTGATGAGGCACTTCAACTCTTCGCTGATCAGCCGTACAAGTGCGAAATTATCAATCGAGTTCGAGCGGCTTCAGGTGACTCGCTCGACGCCGCGGAAGTGGGACGCGGTGACGTTATTTCGGCATACCGAAACTCGGATGCATTCGTCGATATGTGTGTTGGGCCACATGTTCCATCGACGGGTCGCCTTGGCTACTTCGCATTGCAGCGAGTGTCGGGCGCCCACTGGCGGGGTGACGAGGGTGCGCGAATGCTCCAGCGTGTCTACGGCACTGCGTGGGAGAGCAAATCGGCGCTTGATGAACACCTCACTCGCTTGGAGCAAGCCGCAGCACGCGATCACCGTCGGTTGGCTATCGATCTCGACCTGCTGAGTTTCCCGAGCGAGATCGGGGGCGGACTCGCCGTATGGCACCCCAAGGGCGCCATCGTTCGGCGGATCATGGAGGACTACAGCCGTTTGCGGCACGAGCGTGGCGGGTACCAATTCGTGTACACCCCCCATCTCACGAAGGGAACGCTTTTCGAGACCTCTGGCCACCTCGACTACTACGCCGACGGCATGTACCCGCCGATGGAGATGGACAACGGCACGTACTACATGAAGCCGATGAACTGTCCGATGCATTGTCTGATCTACGCCAGCCGGCAACGTAGCTATCGGGAACTGCCGCTGCGCTTGTTTGAGCTCGGCACGGTGTATCGCTATGAACGTGCCGGAGCGTTGCACGGCTTGATGCGCATCCGAGGGTTTACCCAAGACGACAGTCATATCTTCTGCACTGAAGAACAACTCGCGGACGAAGTTGCGTCGTTGCTCGACTTTGTGTTGTCGGTGCTCCGAGCGTTCGGCTTTGACGATTTCACGTTCAACCTGTCGACCAAAGATCCCAACAAATATGTCGGCACCGACGACATCTGGGAGCGTGCAACCGAAGCGCTCCGAGAAGCGCTTGAGCGTCATGGTCTCGAGTACGGGATCAAAGAGGGCGATGCGGCCTTTTATGGGCCGAAGATCGATATCGATGTGCGAGATGCGATTGGCCGCTCTTGGCAGTTGTCGACGATTCAGGCCGATTTCAATAACCCTCAGCGCTTCGATCTCGAATACGTCGGGAGCGACAACAACCGCCATCGTCCGATCATGTTGCACCGAGCGCTGTTCGGATCAGTAGAACGATTCTTCGGGGTGCTACTCGAGCACTACGCCGGTGCGTTTCCAACCTGGCTGGCACCGCTACAGGTGCGCGTGCTTCCGGTGTCGAGTGCGCACGAGGAATACGCCGCAAAGGTGGTCGAGCAGCTCCGCGCCGCGGGAGCCCGTGTTGACAGCGTGGGAGCCGATGACGGGCTCGGCCGCAGAATTCGTGCCGCCAAGTTGGAGAAGGTTCCCTACGTGCTCGTTGTTGGTGACGATGACGTTGCAGCGGCGACCGTCGGCGTTAACCCGCGCGGTGGTGAGGTTGAGCGAAACGTCACCGTCGACGCATTCATTAAGCGCTTGACCGCCGAGATCGACGAGTCAACGAGGCGAGCGCTCAACGCGTGAGTGCTGTGGAACATCTCTGGAACGGCTGGCGCTCGGCCTACGTCGGTGGCAGTTCGCCGGCTCCGCCCGGGGAGGGGAGTGTGTTCACCCGGTTGCTCAATTCAGGTCTCACCGATGAGGAGACCTACATCGTGCACCGTTCCCGAACCTGCTTTGCATTGCTGAATGCCTTTCCCTACTCGACGGGGCACTTGCTTGTTGTTCCGTATCGAGAGGTGCCAGATCTCACTGATCTCGACGTGGAGGAAGCGATCGATCTCTGGAGCACCGTTCACGAAGCGGTCCGAGCCCTTCGAGCCTCACATCAGCCCGCAGGGCTCAACGTCGGCATCAATATGGGTCCCGTTGCTGGGGGATCGATCGCCGAGCATCTCCATGTGCATGTGGTGCCACGCTGGTTGGGAGATTCAAACTTCATGACGGCGATCGCGAACACTCGAACGCTTCCTGAGGCCTTGATCGAATCGGCGGAGCGAGTCCGCAACGCATGGCCGAGTAGCGGCGGTGGGCCTAAGGTGCACGTATGACATCGGATCAACATCACGGTGATGACGTTGTCGATGCCCTCCCTGACGACCTCGACGCGAGGGCATTTGCTGGCGCCTATCGATTCCCTGACAATTCCCGCCGACGGGTTCCGGCAGGGATGTATATCGCCCTCGGTGTCACCTCCGTTCTGATAGCTCAGGTGTCATCGTCCAAGGTGAACGGTGGCCTCGCCGTCGCTGGCGTTGGCCTGTTTGTCTTTGGGCTGTTCGGGCTGTTGACGGGTGGGTCAATGTCGGTCGATGAGCGTGCAGCGCTTGCCCATGCACAGCAGGCCGTTGGATTTCCCATTGGTCATGCGTCTGCCCAGCAGGTATGGCACGGACTCACGAGCCGTCCGACATGGCGGGTACTGGCGTACTCTGCCGAGGAGCCACCACGTCGTCGCGCGCTCGTGCTCGTCGACGCCATAAATGGGACGGTTATCGAACACATGGTCGAGGACAACCCAGAATGGGCCGAGCACTGATGCTTGACGGAACCTTTCGAGGACCAGTTGATAAGGCCGTACGGCCCATCGGACGAGCCCTGCGCCGCACCGGATTGACACCGGATCACCTCACCTTCGTGGGTTTAGGTGTCGCGGCGGCGTCCGCGCTTGCCATTGGTTCAGGGCGGCTGCTCCTCGGACTCGTGCTCGTCATCGCGGCAGCATTGCCCGATCTTTTCGACGGAGCCCTTGCAAAGGCCACCAACACGTCGAGCCAACGCGGCGCCTTTCTCGATTCGACGATGGACCGAGTGACCGATGGACTGCTGCTCGGAGGAATCGCCTGGTATCTCGCAGATGAATACTCGGGGCGGATGGCGATCCTTCCGTTTGCGGTGTCGTCGATTGCCTCGGTGATCTCGTACCAACGAGCGAAGGCCGAATCACTCGGACTCGACGCCAAAGGTGGATTGATGGAGCGCGCCGAGAGAATCGTGGCGCTGTGTGTTGGCTTGCTGCTGGAAGCGCTCGGCGTTGCGACTGCGCTGATCTGGATTCTGTGGATCATGCTTGCCCTCATCTCCGTTACTGCGGTGCAGCGGTTCGTCAAGGTCTGGACCCAGGCAGAGGTTGCACCGGCGACAAGAGAGCGCATCGACCTCCGGCGGGAACGGCGGCTCGAACGTCGGTCCGTACGTGCCGACCGCGCCTCACGTGGTCGCACTGTGGTGCAACGCCGAGGCCGAACCGACCGACGTCGAGGCTGACCAATGGCACGTCGCGCGCGGTCACGCAACGATGCGGTGACGGTCATCGCGTGGCGAAGCGCGTCAATGTTGTGTCGGGTGCTTCCCGTTCGCCTGATTCCTCTGATATCCAGCGCCGTTGGTTATGTCGCAGCGTGGCGTGGCCGCGACAGCTTCGCAATGGCTGCTCGCCATCAGCGGCGTGTCAATCCAGATGCGAGTCAGGCGATGCTGAAGGGCGCAACGCGGCAAGTGTTTGCCCGATATGCGCAGTACTGGATCGAAAGCCTCCGACTGCCACACCTCAGTGGCGCTCGAGTGCGCGCCGGGATCACTGTCAATGGCTACGAGCACGTTCAGGCTGGACTCGATGCCGGTCACGGGGTCATCTTGGCCCTCCCACATCTCGGTGGCTGGGAATGGGCGGGTCGATGGCTTGCCGAACGCGGCGTTGAGGTAGTGGCAGTTGCGGAACGACTCGAACCACCGCGTCTGTTCAATTGGATGTGCGACCTCCGCAAGTCGCTCGGCATCACCGTGGTCCCTCTCGATAACGAGGCGGGCGCGTCGGTCCTCGCTGCGCTTCGTCGCAATGCGGTGGTCTGCTTGTTGTGTGATCGAGACATTCAAGGCGGTGGCGTCGCCGTTGAATTCTTCGGCGAAACCACGACCATTCCCGCGGGTCCTGCTGCGCTTGCGCGCCGAAGCGGTGCCGTGCTGCTCCCCACTGCCGTCATCCACACCGATCGCATGGAGGGTCACCTCGGCATGGTGTTGCCTCCGGTTCACCTTCGTCGAGAGGGACTCTCGCTTCGGGCCGAAGTGCAAGCGGTGAGCCAGGAACTGACACGACAACTCGAAATGTTGATTCGGCGGGCGCCCACTCAATGGCACCTACTTCAACCCAATTGGCCGACCGACTCGTGAACGAGCGTCCGTTGCGCATCGGGATGTTCAGCCCGTACAGCCTTACCGTGCCAGGCGGCGTACAGGCCCAGGTCCTCGGTCTGGCTGCCGCGATACGGCGCCGTGGACATGAGGTTCGTGTGCTCGGTCCATGCGACGGTCCTCCACCCGCACCATTTGTGACGCCCCTCGGCGACTCGCTGCCGACGGCTGCCAATGGTTCGATTGTGCCGCTGGCGCCAGATCCCACCGCTGCGCTGCGAACCTTCAGGGTGTTGCGTGACGAGAATTTTGACGTGTGGCATCTTCATGAGCCGTTTGTGCCCGGACCGACGCTCACGGCGCTCACATTGCACTCACGGCCGATCGTCGCAACGTTTCATGCGGCCGGGCGTTCGACGAGCTACCGAATGCTCCGACCGGTGCTCACACCGCTGCTCAATCGGATTGATCACGCGGTCGCAGTGTCACCGGATGCAGCTGCTCTTGTGGAGCGTTATCTCGGCGGAACGTTTGAGGTGCTGTTCAACGGCGTCGACGTAAGCGTTGGCAACGACGCGCAGCTCGTGCGTGATGAACGACCATCGATCTTGTTCATCGGCCGGCACGAGGAGCGCAAGGGTCTGGGCGTTCTCCTTGAGGCAGTGGAATCGCTCGAGCTCGAACCACACCTCACGCCGATCTGTTGGATAATTGGCGACGGGCCGGAGTCGGCACGACTACGACAGCGTCATGCGGATCCGGATCGCTTTCGCTGGCTCGGCCGATTGAGCGATATCGAACGCGATGCCAGATTGCGTCGTGCCACCGTGTTGGCGGCACCGTCACTGCGCGGTGAATCGTTTGGGATTGTGCTGCTCGAGGGCATGGCAGCAGGTGCCGTCGTCGTTGCGAGCGATATCGAGGGGTATCGAAACGTCGCCACCGATGGTAGGGATGCATTGCTCGTCCCACCCGGCGATGCCGCTGCACTCGCCAAGTCCATTCGCCGTGTGCTGACGAATGACACGTTACGGATGGAACTCTGCGCTGCTGGATCATTACGCGCTGACTCGTTCTCGATGAGTCGCCTTGCCGATCTGTATATCGAGCGATACCGGCAGGTGATTGGTGCCATCGGTTCGCCTACACGGCGTGCCTAGGATGGCCGCATGAGTTTGCTCATCATCCTCATCGTGGTCGGGCTGGTGCTCGTCGTCGGTGTGGTGATCTACAACGGGCTGGTTCGGCGGCGGAACGCCGTCGATAACGGCTGGTCGCAGATCGATGTTCAACTGAAGCGTCGACTCGATCTCATTCCGAATCTTGTCGAAACCGTGAAGGGATACGCGGCACACGAGCGCGAGGCGCTTGAAGCGGTTATTGCTGCGCGTAATTCGGCCGTTGCGGCTCCGGCAACGCCAGGTGCTCAGGCGGCAGCAGATGGTCCACTCGTGGGTGCCTTGCGTCAGCTGTTCGCTGTTGCTGAGGCATATCCAGACCTCAAAGCAAATCAGAACTTCCTCGCTCTACAAGAAGAGCTCACGGCTACAGAGGGTCGGGTTGCATATGCCCGACAGTTCTACAACGACGCCGTTCTGGCATACCACAATGCGATGGATCAATTCCCAGGCGTGATCGTGGCGCGCCTCGGCGGCTTTGGCCGTCGCGAATACTTCGATGCAGGCCCGGGAGCCGATCAAGCCCCCACGGTCTCGTTCTGAGTCGTCGTGCACGAGATCATCCGCTCAAACCGCCGGCGCAGCGCGCTGCTGGTGCTTGGATTCGTTGCAGGCACCGTGGCCATTGGCGCTGTGGCCGGTTGGCTCGTCGGCGGCGGCTGGACGATCACGGCAGTAGCCGCAGTGATTGCGCTCGTTGGCTCGGTGACGGCCTGGTGGTCGTCGGCCAAGATTGCGCTTGCCGTCAGCAGGGCGCACCCAGCTGATGAGCAGCAGTATCGGCGCCTGCACAATTTGGTGGAAGGCTTGTGCATCGCAGCCGGTTTGCCAAAGCCAGCGATCTACATCGTTGTGGACCCTGCACCAAATGCATTTGCCACCGGTCGCAATCCGAACCATGCCGCAATCGCGGTCACCACGGGTTTGCTGGAGTCGATGAACCGAGTTGAACTCGAAGGCGTTATTGCGCATGAGCTCTCACATATACGGCATCACGACATCATGGTGTCGACGATTGCGGTAACGTTGGTCGGCACTCTGGCGTTGATCTCCGACATCGCCATTCGGACGATGTGGTGGAACGGTGGCCGTCGGTCTCGCAGCGGTGACCGTGATGACCGATTCAACCCGCTTGCCATTGTCGGGATCGCGCTCCTCATCATCTCGCCTCTCGTTGCTCGACTCCTTCAAGCAGCGGTATCTCGTAGCCGAGAATCGCTTGCCGATCTCGGTGCGTGCCAACTCACGCGTTATCCGCCGGGTTTGATTTCTGCACTAGAGAAGTTGGAAGCGGATAGCACGGTGACACACAGCGCCACGACGGCAACCGCCCACCTATGGATTGAACAACCGATGAGTGGCGTCGGCGATGACGGCCGGCTCGGCGCATTTCACCGACTATTTGATACCCACCCGCCGCTCCGTGAGCGGATCAACGCACTGAGGGAGTTATGAGTTCACAACGTGGTCATTTCCGGTTCGGAGTTGTCGTTACTGCGTCGCTCGTGGTTGCGTCGCTCAGCGCCTGTGGCGGCGGTGCTGAGGAGGTGATCGATCAGGTGTCTGAAGCAGTTGACGAGTTAACCTCAACGTCAGCGCCGGCGAGCCAGACCTCAACCCCCGGGGAAAGTTCAAGCACGGATTCGACGCCGTCGGCTGCTACCGATCCACAAGAACCCGCGTTCAGAATGCCATTGACGGGGCATCCCCTCGATTCGGCGGCCGAAATTCCGGACCGACCAGCCCTTGCAGTGAAGATGCCGAACAATCCTCAGGCGCTGCCGCAGGCAGGTTTGAACGAAGCCGACATCGTCTATGAAGAAATCATCAACGACCGCATCACTCGATTCGCCGCGGTGTTTCACTCTCAAGGCTCAGACCCGCTCGGTCCGATCCGTTCTGGACGGGCCCAAGACGTTGATCTGTTGAGCAACCTGAACTCACCGCTGTTTGCCTGGTCGGGTGGCAATGCTGGCGTGACAAAGGTCGTCAATGCCTCATCGCTCTACAGCTTGAGTTATGTCGGTGGATACGGCAACAGTTATTACCGCCGTGATGGCCGTGGCGGGGCACCACACAACCTCTTCTCGGATACCGAAACACTGTGGGCGTTGGCGCCCGATGACGCGGTCGCGCCGCAGGCGATCTTCCCCTACGTGATTCCTGGTACGGAGATCACCGGTGATCCGGCTACCAATATCGAGGTGACGATGGACTCGATTCTCGCCTCGTGGAGCTATGACACCGCCACCGGTCGGTACCTGCGTTCGCAGTACGGAGAGGAACACATGACCGAACTGACGGGTCAGGTGTGGGCCGACAACCTCGTGATCCTGTTTGCCGACTACCGAGCCGGTCTGATCGACTCCAAGAGCCCTGAGGCGCAGACCGTCGGCAGTGGTCCGGTGATGATCTTTTCTGACGGCGTGGTTCGCGCCGGCGTGTGGAGCCGCTCGGCGAACACCGATCCGTTCATGTTCCACACCGATGGCTCTGGCACCGAGGTGCTCGGTTTGAAGGCCGGGCGCACCTTTGTCGAGATTCCGCGCAACGATCCGGCAAATGTGAGCTACACGAGCTGACCATCTCACGTCGAGTCATCGATCGGTAGCATCACCACCATGTCCTCTGAGTCATCAGCAACCTTCCCCGTCAAGCGTGGCCTCGCAGAAATGCTGTCGGGAGGCGTGATCATGGATGTGGTCACGGCCGAGCAGGCGAAGATTGCCGAAGACGCCGGCGCGGTCGCAGTGATGGCGTTAGAGCGCGTACCGGCAGATATCCGTCGAGATGGCGGCGTTGCTCGGATGAGCGATCCCGACATGATCGACGGCATCATCGAGGCGGTGTCGATCCCAGTGATGGCCAAGGCACGGATTGGCCATTTTGTCGAAGCACAGATCCTGCAAAGCCTCGGTGTCGACTTTGTCGATGAGTCCGAAGTGCTCACTCCTGCTGATGAGACCCATCACATCGACAAATTCGCGTTCGAAGTTCCGTTCGTCTGTGGAGCGACGAATCTCGGCGAGGCACTTCGTCGTATTTCTGAAGGTGCGGCGATGATTCGCTCAAAGGGCGAAGCCGGCACTGGCAACATTGTCGAGGCGGTTCGTCACCTGCGCTCGATACTCGGTGATATCCGCAAGGTTGGCCAGGCTGATTCAGCTGAGCTGTTTGACTGGGCCAAGCGCCTTCAGGCGCCCTTGCCGCTAGTTCAAGAAATTGCGCAAGCTGGTCGACTACCGGTGCCGTTGTTCTGCGCAGGTGGCATCGCGACGCCGGCCGATGCCGCGATGGCAATGCAACTGGGTGCGGAGGCGGTATTTGTTGGTTCTGGCATCTTCAAGAGTGATGACCCTGCGCCGCGCGCCCGCGCCATCGTGGAAGCTACAACGCACTTCAATGATCCTGCTGTGCTCGCCAAAGTCAGCCGGGGACTCGGCGCCCCGATGACCGGAATCGGGATGGACGAGATCAACCAGCGGTACGCCGAACGCGGTTGGTGAGGTAAGCGTCCGATGCGAGTCGGCGTTCTTGCGCTCCAAGGAGCCGTGCACGCACACCTTGGAGCGCTGCAACGGATCGGTGTCGATTCGTGCCCGCTTCGTCGTCCCGGCGATCTCGACGCCGTCGACGCCGTGGTCATCCCAGGTGGCGAGAGTACGACCATGTCGATGCTGCTGGCGTCGTCAGAGTTGCTCGAACCGTTGCGGCGTTTCGTTGCGGACGGCATGCCAATCTTCGGCACCTGCGCAGGCATGATCGTGCTGGCTTCGGAGATCGAGGACGGCAGGGATGACCAAGTCGCACTTGGGGCCATCGATATCACCGTCCAGCGAAATGGCTATGGTCGCCAGCTCCAGAGTTTCGAAACCGACGTCGCCTTGCCCGAAACGGGGACATTCCACGCGATCTTCATCCGGGCACCACGGGTCATTCGGGTGGGCGGAGGGGTGGAAGTGCTGGCCCACCATCGCGGTGATCCGGTGTTGTTGCGGCAGGGAAGCGTTCTCGTGGCATCCTTCCATCCCGAACTCACCAATGATCCTTCAATCCACGAACTCTTTGTCAATAGCGTTCTACGAGCCGGAATGGCCGGCTGACACAACCTCACAGGAGCAACCCATGTCTGGGCATTCCAAATGGGCAACGATCAAACATAAGAAGGGTGCTGCGGACAAGGCCCGTGGAAAGCTGTTTGCGAAGTTGGCACGGCAAATCGAAGTCGCCGCTCGAAGCGGTGGTGGCGATCCCGATATGAATCCAGGCCTTCGCACGGCAGTGGCGAAGGCGAAGTCGTCACAGATGACCAACGACGCCATCGACCGCGCGATCAAGCGTGGTACCGGAGAAGCTGGGGCAGATCACTATGAGGCCATCACCTACGAGGGTTATGCCCCCGGTGGAGTAGCGCTGCTCATCGACGTGCTGACCGACAACAGAAATCGAACGGGTGCCGAGATCCGCAACGTCTTCACCAAGCATGGCGGCTCGATGGCTGAGCCGGGTTCGGTGAGTTGGCAATTCCGTCGACGCGGCGTGGTGTTGGTGACGGGGAACGTCGACGAGGAACGCATGCTCGAGCTTGCACTGGACGCAGGAGCGGACGATGTTGCTGATGACGCAGGCACCTGGCGTGTCACCAGCGATCCGTCACTGCTCCACGACGTCGCAGAGGCGATGACGGCTGCTGGCCTGTCGGTGCTGTCCGCGGAGGCCCCGATGGTGTCGGACAATCTGGTTCCTGTCGACAGTGTTGATGGTGCGCGGGCAATTCTTCGCATCCTCGATGCCATCGAGGACAACGACGATGTACAAGACGTCTACGCCAATTTCGATATCGCTGATGACGTCCTCGAGGCGGCCGCCTCGTGAGTGCTCGAAGTCTCAACATTGGCGACATCGCACCCGATTTCGAGCTTCCCGGCACCGGCGGTCGCACGTGGACGCTGTCGGAGTTTCGTGGCCAGCCAGTGGTGCTCGTCTTCTACCCGGGTGACGACACGCCGGTGTGCACAAAGCAGCTGAATTCATACAACGAGGGGCTTGAGGAGTTCAGCCAGCTCACCGCTCAAGTGCTCGGTATCTCTGCCCAAGACGTCGACAGTCATGAGCGCTTCGCATCTCGTCATGGTCTGCGAATTCCGCTACTGGCCGACACGGACAAAGCGGTTGCAGCAGCCTACGGCACCCTCGGCCCCCTTGGATTCCCTCGACGGTCTGTCGTCATCGTCGACCGTGACGGCATCGTTCGCTACATCCATAGGGCCATGGCAGGTCTGACATATCGTCCGGTGAGCGAACTCGTCGGCGTGCTCGGCGAACTCTGAAGTACCACGGGCTTCGGGCACCCACCGCTAGTATCGAACCTATGTTCGCCAGTTCGAACGCGACTCGAGTGCTCGGCATCGACCCTGGTCTAACCCGTTGCGGTTTCGCTGTGATTGACGCCCGGCGTTCAGAGCGTCCCATCACCGTCACGATGGGTGTCATCACGACGCCAAAGGATGCGGAGTTGCCGCAACGACTGGCTGAGCTGCGAACGGAGATCGTGTCGCTTCTCGACCAGTTCGAGCCCGATGTGGTGTCAGTTGAGCGAGTGTTCTTCCAGGTGAACGTTCGTACGGCAATGAGCGTCGGTCAGGCGAGTGGCATCGTGCTCTGCGAGGCAGCAAGCAGAGGATGTCTCGTTGCCCAGTACACCCCAAATCAGGTCAAAGATGCTGTTGCCGGGGATGGATCCGCCGACAAGGGTCAAGTCCAACGAATGGTGCAGCGCCGACTCGGGCTTGAACGGTTACCGACGCCCGCTGATGCGGCGGACGCCGCAGCGCTCGCGCTGTGCCACCTGTCGTTTGCGCCATTTGTGGCTCGCGCCGGTCGCAGCATGGTGGCCCGATGATTGCGACACTTCGTGGTCGGTTGACCGACCGAAGCGCTTCTGGTCATGCGATCATCGAGGTACTCGGTGTCGGTTATGAAGTTCACTTAGGAGCTCGTGGCTCCCAGACGTTGCACGGCAGCGATGAGGTGCTGGTCTATGTGCACCATCACATTCGTGAGGACACTCAGCAGCTGTTTGCTTTCGCCACGCCAACCGAGCGTGCAACCTTTCGTATCTTGATCGCGACGCATGGCGTTGGCCCAGCCCTCGCCATGGCGATTCTCGACACTCATGAGCCGCATTCCCTGGTCGACGTCGTCACTCGCGGTGATCTCGCTGCGCTCACACTCGTGCCCGGCGTAGGACGAAAGACCGCCGAACGTCTGGTCATCGAATTGAGATCGAGACTTGAACTTCCGGCCATCGATGCCGCTCCGGGCGCTGGGGCCGGATCAGTCCTTACGGATGTGCGTGCAGCGCTCGAGCAACTCGGGTATGACGCCGCCGAAGTTGTAGCGGCCACGTCGGAACTGCCCGATGGGGCCGACACCGCCACTGCGCTACGACATGCGTTGAGCGTGATCGGTGGCCGACATGCGTGAGGAGTTTCTCGATCCAGGCATTGGTGATCCCTCATCGGACCCAGCCGAAATTGGGTTGCGGCCCCAAGCCCTCGCCGAGTTCATCGGACAATCCGAACTCAAAGAGCACCTGACGATCGTGCTCGAGGCAGCTCGGCGCCGCCAGCAATCACTTGACCACTTGCTCTTTGCGGGCCCGCCCGGGCTTGGGAAAACGACCCTCGCTGGGATCATCGCCACCGAACTGGGCGTCGAGTTGCATGTCACGTCGGGGCCAGCACTTGAGCGCGCCGGAGACCTCGCGTCGATCCTCACCAAACTGGGAGAAGGCGACGTCTTGTTCATCGATGAGATCCACCGGCTGTCGCGTTCGGTCGAAGAGATCTTGTATCCCGCGATGGAGGATTTCCAGCTTGACATCGTGGTTGGCAAAGGTCCGGCAGCCTCAAGTATCCGTCTGACGATGGCGCCTTTCACGCTGGTTGGGGCCACGACCCGAACCGGCATGATCACCGGCCCGTTGAGAGACCGATTCGGCTATGTCGCACGACTCGACTATTACACCACCGATGAACTCCGCGACATTGTGCTTCGGGCGGCTGGAATTTGGAATGTCACCATCGACGAAGTCGGTGCTCACGAGATCGCTCGCCGTGCTCGGGGTACACCTCGAATTGCCAATCGCTTACTTCGACGCGTCCGCGATTTTGCCGAGGTGCGTTCCGATGGCACGATCAGCGAAGAGGTTGCCCGTGAGGGACTCCGCGTGTTCGGCGTCGACGATCTCGGCCTCGACAAGGTTGATCGGGCGGTGCTGACGGCATTGTGCGTTCAATTCGGCGGCGGACCGGTGGGGCTGTCGACAGTGGCAATCGGCGTTGGCGAGCAACCAGAGACGGTTGAGGACGTGCACGAACCGTTCCTGATCCAGTTGGGAATGATCGCTCGAACCCCGCGCGGTCGCATTGCGCTGCCGGCGGCTTACCAGCACCTCGGCATTGCCGTGCCGTCCTCGCCGATTCCTCCGCAACCGAGTCTTCTTGACGAATGAGTTCTCGCGCCGAAGATTTCGACTACGAGTTGCCGGACGAACTCATCGCTCAACAGCCGATTGAGCCTCGTAGCGCTGCTCGTTTGCTCGTCGACCGAGGGAGTGCGGCACCGGCAGATCTCACGGTGGAACAATTGCCATCGCTCCTGCGGCCAGGCGATCTTCTCGTCGTCAATGACACCAGAGTGATACCTGCACGACTGCACCTTCATCGTCGATCGGGCGGAGCAGTTGAAGTCTTACTCCTTGAACGCACTGTGGGCGACGACTGGACATGCCTACTTCGGCCGGCGCGAAGAATCCGCGCCGGTGAATCCCTCGTCGACGCCAGCGGACGCGTCATTGCAACTGTGACGGGGAGGACGCCCGGTGATGATCAAATGACCTTTGAGATTCGTTCCGAGGTGAGCGAAGAGATCCTGTTCGCTTTGGGTGAAATGCCATTGCCGCCGTACATCGCATCCCAACCGGATGATCCGAGTCGCTATCAGACCGTCTATGCACAACGCCCGGCCAGCGCTGCTGCGCCGACCGCTGGTCTCCATTTCACGACGGAGTTGCTGTCTGAGTTGCGGGCAATGGACGTCACGGTTGCAGCGGTCGAACTTGTCGTTGGCCTCGACACCTTTCGACCGCTCGCCGAATCAGATCTGTCACGGCACCAGATGCACACGGAGTCGTATCGGGTTCCGGAGGCAACGATGGCGCTCTGCCGCTCTGCAGAACGGGTCGTTGCCGTGGGAACAACGGCAACTCGTGCGCTTGAATCTGCTGCGCTACGAGGCGAACTCGAAGGAAGGACCGACCTCTTCATCACTCCGGGTCATCGCTGGCAGGTCGTTGATCTCATGATGACGAACTTTCATATGCCCCGCACGACCTTGCTCGTCATGATCGAAGCGATGATCGGGCCTCGCTGGCGCGAACTGTATGCGCATGCGATTGCACAGCGTTACCGGTTCTTGAGCTTTGGCGACGCGATGCTGCTCGATCGGCATCTCACCTTCCCGACGCGTTCACAGCAGTAGCCTCGCAGCGTGTTCCCTGTCGAATTCCGGACCGAGGCGCGCAACGGCAACGCCCGTGCGGGTGTCGCCTCCACGGCTCGCGGGGAGTACACGACGCCGACGTTTATGCCGGTTGGCACCCGAGGTGCGGTGAAGTACCTCGACGCTGGTGACTATGAACGAATTGGCGCACAAATCGTGCTCGGCAACACCTATCACCTCATGATGCGGCCCGGTGCCGAACTCATCGAGCGTTTTGGTGGTCTCGGTCGCTTTGCAGCATGGAGTGGTCTGACCCTGACGGACTCGGGCGGATTTCAAGTGTTTTCACTCGACCCAAAGGTGGACGACGAGGGTGTGACCTTCAAGAGTGTCTATGACGGTTCGACGCATCGATTCACTCCCGAGTCCGCCGTTGCGGTGCAGTCCGCATTGGGCGCCGATATTCAAATGGTGCTTGACGTGTGCCCGCCGTTGCCGAGTCCACCTGAAGTGATTCGCCTCGCGCTTGAGCGAACGTCGGCTTGGGCCAGACGAGCCGTCGCGTCACACATGAGACAGGATCAGTCGCTGTTCGGCATTGTTCAAGGTGGTGTCAGCGAGTCGATGCGCGCCGAAAGTGCGCAGCGAACTGTGGAGCTCGAATTTGACGGGTATGGCATCGGGGGACTGTCGGTGGGGGAGACACGCGCCGAGATGCTCCCAGCCTTGGCGGCCGCGATCGAACAACTTCCCGACGATCGCCCGCGCTACCTCATGGGCGTCGGCGACCCGGCGTCGCTCGTTGAGGCGGTCGCTCTCGGCGTCGATCAGTTCGACTGTGTGATGCAGACCCGACTTGGTCGACACGGAACCGCGTTGACCTCAACGGGCCGTTGGCAGGCGAAATCGGCCGTCAACGCCGAGAGCGATGAACCCATTGACGCCACCTGCTCGTGTGAAGTGTGCGCACGTCATAGCCGTGGCTACCTCCGGCACTTGTTCCGGGTCGGCGAGCCAACCGCCTCCCGCTTGCTCAGCATTCACAATTTGGCATGGACCATTTCCCTCGTCGAAGGGATGCGCAAGGCAATTATCGCAGGCAACTTTGAGGCCTATCGACAGTCGGTGCTCGATGTATGGACCTAACCGGCTCCCGAACGACGTCGTTTGGTGTCGATAGGCTCTCTTCCCGTATGTCGCACTTGTCAACCCTCCTCGCCCAATCGGAATCAAGCTCGTCAGGAGCTGCGCTCGTGCAGTTCGTCATCTTGTTGATGGTGCCGGTCGCTCTTTACCTCTTGATGATCCGACCGCAGCGCAAGCGCATGCGTGAGACGGCCGCACTGCAGTCATCGTTGGGTGTTGGCGATGAAATTGTGACGAATTCTGGCCTGTATGGGTTCATTACGGCTGTCGAAAACGACGTGTTCTGGGTTGAAGTTGACGACGACGTTCAGATCCGGATCGCTCGTGCTGCAATTCAAGGTCGTGTATCAGCAGTGAGCGGCTCATCGGCTGACGCCGCAGATGAGTCTGACGAAAAGTGAGTTCCCGCCGACTTTGGCTCTCCCTCATAGCATTCGTCGTCATTGTTGGCGGCGTGCTTGGACTCAATCTCGGGATGGGCAACGTTCCGATTCTCGGCCTCGATCTTCAGGGCGGCGTGTCGGTCATTCTTCAACCGGTCGACGATGCAGGGGCAGAGGACCTCATCGTCGTTCAAGAGCTCATCCGCGATGAACTCGAGTCACTCGGCATTGCGGAACCTGATGTCCGCGTGGAGGGCACGAACATCATCGTTGACCTTCCCGGCGTCAAAGACCAGGCCCAAGCACTCGATGCCGTTGACGTTGCAGGCATCGTGACATTGCGTCCAGTCATTGCCTGCGAGGTTGGGCTCGATCCGGGAACGATTGCCGCAACGATGACAGCAGGTCAGAGCGCTCTACCAACTGCCGACGGCTTTCAAATCTGCATCGTTGGTCCGGCCGGTGGCACCGGCGAGGTGTTCGTCCGTGGCAGCGCGACAGCGGCGATTAGTCAAGCAACCGGTCAGTGGATTGTCTCGGTCGATCTTCGTTCTGACACCCAATCGCAGTGGAACGCGCTCGCCAGCGAGTGCTACTCGGCAACTGCAGCATGCCCATCGCAACAACTCGCGATCGTCCTTGACGATGTGGTGCAATCGGCGCCGACGGTCAATCAGCCGTCGTTCACCACCGGCGTCGAAATTTCTGGGGCGTTCACCGAGGATGAGGTTCGATCGCTCGCACGAGTGCTGAACCGCGGAGCATTTCCCGTCGATGTGGAGGCGCAACGAGTGGAAACCGTGTCAGCGACCGCGGGCGCCGACAGCCTCCGTGCAGCGTTCATCGCGGGCCTCATCGGTGTCGGCATCATGTTGACCTATCTCGTCTTCTACTACCGCTCAATGTCGGTCGTTGTCGTGACCGGACTCGTCGTGTGGGGGGCGCTCGTGTTCTCGCTCGCCTCGTTCGTATCGCAAGCGACGAACTTTTCTCTGAGTTTGGCAGGCATCACGGGAATCATCGTTGCGATCGGTGTCACCGTTGACAGTTATCTGGTGCTGTTTGAACGCCTGAAGGATGAGGTCCAGGCTGGCCGCCGTCCCCGCAATGCCGCTCCTCGCAGTTTTGCGGCGACGTGGCGAACCATCGTCGCTGCTGACCTCGTGTCAGTGATGGCTGCTGCCATTCTGTTCTGGCTCAGCGTCGGATCGGTCAAGGGTTTCGCGCTGTATCTCGGGCTCACGACGCTGTGCGACCTCGTCGTGTGCTGGTTCTTTACTCGGCCGGCATCGATCCTCATGGCACGGCGTGCTTCCGTGGCGAATGGTCGGATTCTCGGACTTGGAGGTTCCCAGTGAGCAACGACCTCGAAATGTCGTCAGCCGGAATTGCGACCAGTGCACCTTCGCGTCTTTACCGAGGCCAGACCGCCATCGATTTCCATGGTCGTCGCAAGGTCGGAGTCGTGATATCGCTGCTACTCATGGTGGCGACGCTGCTGTCACTTGGTGTTCGCGGCTTGGATCTGGGGATTGATTTCAGTGGGGGGACGTCGTGGGATGTTCCGGCAACGCAGTTCAGCGTCGCCGATGCAGCCACGGTGTTGGCCGATGCGGGAATTTCAACAGAAGGGGCCCGAATCCAGACTCGGGAGTCAGACTCAGGCTCGTTGGTCAAGGTTCAGGTTGAGTCCCTCAGCAGTAGCGAGGTTGACTCACTTCGCGCTGCATTTGCAATTGCAGCGGGCGTTGAGGTTGACGCGGTCAGCGTCAACCTGGTGAGTGCTTCGTGGGGCAGCGACATCACCGCCAAGGCGGTTCGCGCTCTGATCATCTTCTTGATTGCCGTGTCGATCTTCATCTCGGTACGGTTCGAATGGCGCATGGCCGCAGCAGCCATCATCGCAATGGTGCACGACGTCGTGATCAGCGTTGGGCTGTACTCGATCTTTGGTTTCGTCGTGACGCCAGCAACGGTGATCGCATTCCTCACGATCCTCGGCTATTCCCTGTACGACACCATTGTGGTGTTCGATACGCATTGGCTGGTGAATTCGGCATACCACTTGAACAATGCCGCGCATTTCAAAGGCAACTACACCAGCAATGAACTGCCTCACTTAATCAGCAACATGCCCT
>JAPOJQ010000027.1 GCA_029978335.1 Actinomycetota bacterium | reverse complement strand
CGGTCGACCCCTTCATGTCGCTGTGGGGACTATCGATCGTCGCCGGCGGTATCTCTGCGGTGGTACTCGTCATCGGTTATGCATCCGGAGCTGGTCCGCAGCCAGCCGACTGGCTGAGCGCAGCTGCCACCAGCGTAGTGCACATCGTGTACCTGTCGTTGCTCGGCCGCGCCTTCGCGGAGGGTGACTTCTCGATGGCCTATCCGATCGCCCGTGGCGGGGGAGCGCTCGTTGCTGGCTTGGGCGGGATCGTGCTGCTCGGCGATCGACCCACGTCGCTGACGATTGTTGCGTTTGTGGTGGCACTCTGCGGGATGACGCTGCTCGCATGGGGAGCTCGGCGTCAACAGGTGCTCATGGCGCTGACCATTGCCGTGGCCATCGGCACCTACACCACTATCGATAGTCATGCCGTCCGAGAATCAGGCGGATCCCTCTACGTGTTCGCCGTGTACGCAGCAATCGCGGTCGCCTTGTCGATTTGGGGTGCGGCACGGGGACGTGTTGCTGACCTGGCATCGCTCTTGCGGACCGACCTGAGGACGGTCACGCTGGCAGCAGTCATGAGCCTCAGCGCCTACGGATTTGTCCTCGTGGCGGTAACACGAGCACCAGTCGGATACGTCGCAGCGATCCGAGAAACGAGTGTGCTTATCGCTGCGTTACTCGGTTGGAAGGTGCTCGGCGAGGCCCGTGGCAGGGTTCGTGCGGCGGGAGCAGTCGTCGTATGCGCTGGCCTCGCCTCGCTATTCCTCGTGGCTGCGTAAGCGTTCAACGACGCTCGACGATGACATCGACGCTCATTTCACCGGCGTGAGCGAAGCGGAGCGTCACGGGCAGTTGCTCCCCGACGGCGAGCGGGGAGACAAGACCGAGACACATGAGATGCAGCGCGTGCGGTTCCATCACGAGCCGGTCACCCGGCGCCATGTCGAGTTCATCGCCTCCCGACTCGGTCATGCGTGACACGCCATCGTCAATTTCGGTCAGATGAGGCGTCACCACCATGCATCCCGCGGACTCAGCACTGAGTAATCGATCCGCGCTGTCGCTGTCATTCACCACCGTCAGATACAACGCCGCCTCATCGATTCCTGGCGGTGTCGGCCGCATCCACGGATCCTCCACGGTCAACTCTCCCGGTTCTGCCGAGCATCCGACGATGGGGGAGACAGCGAGAACGACAGCAGTCAGCCGCTTCACAAGAGCTCTCGCATGTCGGCCACCAGACGATCGAGTTCAAGCGCAGCCGGCCACACGATGCGCAGATGCCCCTCGGTGTCGATGCCCATCAACGTTGCTGTGTGGTCGACGGCGTATTCGTCGCCGAGTTCCTCGCCGCGACCGAAGAAGATCCCGTACTGGGCGGCCACACGATCAAGCGTGCCGAGATCCCCGGTGGCTGCCACGAACGAGTCGTCGAACGACCGCACGTAGTCCCCGAGGGCGTCGAGGCTGTCGCGTTCTGGGTCCACCGAGATCATCAACAGCCTCACCCGGTCAGCGTCGTCGCCGAGCGCACGCCGTGCTGATGCCGCCATCGACAAGGTGGTGGGGCACACATCGGGGCACGACATGTAGCCGAAATAGACGAGGAGCAATTGACCCTCGAATGCAGTCAGGTCAACCTCACTGCCGTCGTCGAGGACAAGACCGTCCATCGATGGTGCTGCTTCAGGCGCCTGGAGCACGGTGCCGGAATACGGATGCGGTGTGATCCACGACACCGCTAACCAGCCCACGAGCACAAGGAGCCCGAGGACCGACAACACCGCAAGCACGCCACGTCGTCGGTGCGAGCCGCGCGCTGCCTCAGCAACATCACTCATGGATAGCACTGGAAAGCGTGAGCGGCTTCGTAGACGAACGAGGCAAAACCGTGGTCATTGCGCAGTTCTGATCCGAGCAGATCGATATGGCGCACCAACTTGTCGGCATCGTCGGCAAGTGTGCTGTAGCGGTACTCACCGCGGATCATGCCCCAACCATCGACGATCGCGAACCCTGGCGTAAAGAACGCCGGATCAGTCGGCCGTGAGAAGCCCAGCCCGACAACGTTGTTGAGGTCAGCACCATCGACGGCGAGCCACACACCGCTGGCATCGCTGGCATCGGCCCTCATCAATGCAGCACCATCGCTGTCGGTGTTCATCACCATCGTCACCGCACGGAATTCGGCACCACCCAGATCGATGCCGTCGGTGACACGGTTGGCGACCTCGGACATCGTGCGGTGCACATCGGCGCAGTCGCCGCCGCAGTCGGCCGGAACGAACGTGTAGAGCGTGATCGCCCCTCTGGCGTCCTCACTCGTGACGGAATCGCCCGCATCATTAACCAAGGCATAACCAGGGGCGAGGCGGATGCGCGGCAGCACCTGAATTGGCTGCGCGAATGCGAACACCATGGCTGCTGCGAACACCACCACCAGTCCCACAATGAGGACCTTCGCCCATCGTGGGATCCGCCAGTCATCGCTACCGTTCGTCACGTGAGTGCGCTGCTGCGACGATTCGCTGTTCCCATCGTCATCTTGATCTCGTTGAGCGCGGGAGGTCTCGCCATGTGCGGCCTGCCCGGAGACAGCCTCGTCGACGGTGAAGGGATCGTCGGCACCTATGTGGTCAACGGTATCGATCCGAGCGGAGTCGAATACTCCGGAACGGTGACCATCGCCGAAGGCGACGCCGGATACGAGATTCAATGGATCGTGACGGGAGCCGTTCAACTCGGACAAGGACAACTCATCGGTGACACCCTCGACGTCGAGTGGGCGTCGGTCACCGATCCTCGAGGCGATGTGTCCGGCACTGCCACCTACATCGTTGGCACCGATGGCGTGATGCGCGGCGAGCGGATCACCAACGGGGTCGACGGTGTTGGCACCGAGGAGATCTTCCCCGAGCCCTGATGGTGTCACTCGGTCCCCCGAAGCGTCAGGAGATACTCGACGAGGCCGTCCACCTCGGCGGCGCTGAGCTTCGTGTCGTAGACATCCAGCATCTGGCCGGCCCGGTAGCCGTCGACGATGAAGGAATCAGGGTCAAGGATCGATGATCGGAGGTATTCCCGGGCCGTGACCCCGTCGATGCGAGAGATCGCGCGGTCGGCCACCCCCGCCAACGACGGTCCCACCCCATCATCACCGGCGCGCACCGAATGACAGATCGAGCAGCCGGCGGTGCGGCTCGCAAACACCTCTTGGCCCGCCGTCACACCCGGCGCTGGAGGTACGTCGACGGCGGCCAGAGAGAGGCGCTGACGCGGGTCGAGCTCGATGGTGCCCTCGTAGAGACGAGTGATCGCTGATCCCTCCACCAACTCGACGAGGACCGTGTGCCGACCCGGTGCGAGGTCACTCGCGATCAAACCGACCGCTGCGTCACCCGAGCGGGGCACCGTCTGGCGAGATGACTCCACACCATCGACGGTGACGACCACTTCGGTCGGTTCTGAGGCTGCTAGCTCGGTCGGCAGATAGCCATCGAGTGGTGCCCCCAACGTGTGATCGACGATCACGGTGACGCCAGCAGTGGCGTCAGGGGAGAAGCGCACGCGGGTGGCGACCGCCACCCCGACCACCGAAACGAGCACCACGACCGCCGCCATCGACCATCGCCGAGCGCCGAGCCACCCTCGGCCATCAACCGCATCGTGGTGGTGCTCAGCGCTCACCGCAGCAATGAGTTCGCCCGGCGACACCCAGTCGCGTTCGGTGCGCCCCGACCACCGCCGCGCCAGATGCGGAGCCCGGTCACCACGGAGACGGTCATCGAGCACGGTATTGCCCCAACCGTAGGCGCAATCACCGGGGGCACAACCGATGACCTGAACGTCATTTGCGCCATCAGCGAGCAGGTGGCTGAGCGTGCTCGGAGCGATCATTCCCGTGCACGACACTGGCACCACGGTGACCGGGTTGCCGCTCGCATCGACTTCGGGTGGCGTGGCCGAGGCGTCAAGGTGCCGTGAGCACGCCAGCACCACATGGCGCCCCTCGACGTCAATACCGGCCGGAGGGTCGAATCCGGGGAGTGTGAGCGCACCGAAGGCGCACGAACCAACGCATATTCCGCAACCGACGCATGCCGCAGCGTCGACGACGGCGAGGGAACGATCCGCTCGAGTTCCGACGGCAACATCAGCGGTCACACGGTCGACCATCGAGATCGCCCGGTAGGGGCAGTCGACCACGCAGAGATCGCAACCGGTGCACCGCGACTCGTCGACAACGACGACAGGTGTCGGTGTCGACCGGATGAACGGCGCAACAGCAACGGCGGTCACTGCGGCCACGAGGGCAAGAGCAGCCGGCCAGGCCCAACCACCCAGCAGCGGCGGGAGAAGGAACAGCACGAAAGGATCGAGCGGCATGTCGGCGGCCGCTCTGGTGAGGTCGCCGGGAGCGAGCAGATCCGCGGGCACGGCGATAGCCACGAGCACGATCGCCACGCCCATCGTGATCGCCCACTGGCGAGGCGGCAGCCACGGCAACCGTGACCGCCGCAGGTGCCGCCACATGAACCAACCGATCACCATGGTGATGACCAGATGCAGTGTCCAGACGACGAACACCGCCACCCACCCGCTCCCCGCCGTCGGACCGACCAGACCGCGCACATAGAACGACGACACCGCACCGACCCCGCCGAACAGATTGAGCACCGCTTCATCGATCGCCTGCGCCCGCACGTCGCGAACGAGCCAGTAGCCGGTCACCCCGGCCATGACCGAAAGCCCGATCGCAGCTATGCCAGAGAGCCAGACCCAGCGACGTGGGCCACGGAAACGTCCGGCGGTCATGATGCGCCACGCATGCACAACCGCTGTCAACACGAGGGCTGCTGAGGCATACCGGTGAACGGTGCGCACTACCGATTGGATCGGATGATCCGCCATCCGCGTCACCGACTCGTGCGCCGCATCATCACCAAAGCCATAGAACAGCGTGATGTAGATGCCGGACGCCACCACCAGCATCAGCAAGAACACACTGATGGTTCCAGCGTGGGGGAGTGGATTGAGGCGATGCGACCCAACCGTTCGCCGAAGCCCTGCCTCGGCGGGACGTGTCAGTCGATCGAGCGCTGGAACGACCCGCGGCCGACGAGACGGTGATGGCGACGACATCGCAGATCGTGGCGAACGAACTCGCCGGTCACCAGATCTTGAAGTCGACGCCCGGAGCGTTGAGGTTCATGTTGCCGATCTGATCGACCAACTGCGGGCCGTACGCCAAGAGCACCAACAATCCGGCAACGATGAGCCACGGCTTGAAGCGGTCGAGCCACACCGGTGTGAGCTGTGGACTGCGCAACGCCTCAGCGATCGGCACTTCAGGAACATCGGCCGCAGCCACCTTCGGGCCACGGAAGGTCTTCCACATGACGATCAGGTAGAGAATCACCGACACCAGCAGGATCGTCCCACCGATCGACACTCGCAATAGGTGGCCGTTCCACTCTTCGGGCACGTACGGCGCCTCGCCAAGGGGTGTGCGCCGTGGTGCGCCGAGCAAACCGAGCATGTGCATGGCGTTGGAGAAGATGACCATGCCAACGAACCAGGTCCATGCTTGTGCGAGCGCCATCTTCGGACTCCACAGCCGCTTCCCGGCGAGATGCGGCACCATCCAGTAGGTGATCCCGATGAACGACAACGTCACCGCGGTCGCCACCGTGAGGTGGAAATGCCCGGGCACCCACGCCGTGTTGTGCACCACCAGGTTGAGGTTGTACGAGGCGTTGGTGAGACCGCTCACCCCGCCGAACATGAACAAGATGCCTGCCAACAACTGGGCGGTGACCGAAGGATCATTCCATGGGAGGGCTCGAACCCAGCCAATCAGGCCAGTGCCCCCTCGGCGGCGTGCTGCGTACTCGAGCGAAGCGATGACGGTGAACGCCGTGAGCAGCGAGGGCAGGAACACGCCATAGGTGAGTAGCGCATGGATCCACTTCCAGATTTGCGGCACGCCGGGATCGGCGAACTGGTGGTGGAAGCCGACCGGCACCGAGACGATGAGGAACATCCAGAACGCAAGCCTGGCCAACGAGTCGGAGAAGAGCTTGCCGCCCGCCTGTTTCGGCAACATCCCGTACCACGAGATGTATGCCGGCAGGAGCCAGAAGTAGACGAGGGGATGGCCGGTGAACCAGAAATACGTGCGGGCCAACTCGGGGTCAGTTGCGTCGATCCACCCGAGTGACCACGGGATCAGCATCGTGAGCATTTCGACCGCCACACCGAGCGTGGCGATCTGCCACATGGCGGCATTGATCACACCGGCGAGTGCGATGAACGGTGACCGCACACCACGGTTCTCACGACGCCACGCAGCCAAGGTGAGGTAGAAGCCGACACCGGAAATCCAGCTGCCGACAACCACGAGGGTGAGACCCACGTAGAAGAACCAACTCGCCTTGAGCGGCGGGTAGAAGGTGTAGAGCACCGTCGCCTGGTCGAGAAGCAGTGGCACCGCAGTCATCACCAGGCCGACGATCATCACCACGAGGCCTGCGACGTTCACCTTTGGATGGCTGAGTGGGCGCCGGAGTCCCTTGATGGTCGTGAGCGTGGTGAATCCAACGATGAAGAACGTGGTCCACACCAACGCGTTGAGCACCCCGTGGAGGGTGAGCCCCTGGTAGTAGCTCTTGAGGACAGGCTCGAGGTACTGATAGAGATCAACGTTCGAGTATTCGAGTGCCTGCAACGGTCCGATGAGGCTGCCAATGGCGAGCGCCACGATGGCGATGAAGATGTGGATGCCGATGAACCGGCGCTCCCACGGCGAGAGTTCATAGCCGGGGCGACCGGTGGTCGTCTGGGTGGGGCGGTCGATGATGGTCATTGGTCAGCCTCCACCGGCTCGGTCGATGTGTCGCTCGCTTGGGCGGCGTAGTCCACCTCGGACAGCACCTTCACGGTGCCGTACATCGCGGCGTGGCCTTGGCCGCAGTACTCATGGCAGATGTACGGGAAGTCGCCGACCTCGTCGAAGGTGAATGAGAGCTTCGACACCTGACCCGGCACCACCATCATGTTGATGTTCGTATCGGTGACCTTGAACCCATGCTGAACATCGACCGAGGTGACGTAGATGTCGATCTCCGCGCCGACCGGCAGCACGATCTCGCGAGGGTTGAAGCTCCATGCCTGAGCGATCACGTACGCCTCGAACTGGCCTGGAGTGATCTCGCGAACCCCCGGATCCGCCCATGGCCCCTCGGTTGCGACCGTACGAGGATCGACTTCGCTGTCAGCGCCCGGCAGTTGGAAACCACCCGCGAACCCGGCGATCGTCACCAAGGCGGCGAAGCCGACGAGCAGCACCACGGAAAACCGAATCCAGTTCCGCTCCCACGGGTCGATGCCCATGTTGAGTGACGACTCATCGATTTCGGGTTCGTCCTCAAACGTGGTCACAGGGTCACCCCGCGACTCAGCAGGATCACGTACACCGACATCCACAACAGCACGATCGTGGCGACGAAGACGCCAAGCACGAACAGCGTCCCGGTGGGCTTGAAATGGCCGTGCTCGTAACCTCCCACATCGTCGGTGTCGAGCAACTGGTCGTCTGACATCGGGCCTCCAGACATCGATCGTTCACTGCGTCGCGCGCCACCGGCGAGGACGTCACTCAGGCAACCGGTTCAACCGATGTCCGTACAAGGGCCAAAAGTCCCTTACGAACATCCGTGCAACTCAGGACAATGGGGGCGATGACGAGCGCTCGCCGGCCCCACGACACCCGTGACCCCCGACGCCGTGGATTGACCGTGATCCCTTGGGTCGCAGCGCTCGTTATCTCCATGTTGGCGATGGCCCTACCGAACGCTGCGGCCGCTCAAGACGACGGGAACCCCGCCGAGCCGGTCGCAGAAACCGACACCGAATACGACGACCTGCTGCGTGATGGTGCTGCGGTGTATAGCTCAGTATGTGCGTCGTGCCACCAACCCGGTGGTGTCGGCCTGAGCGGCCGGTATCCGCCACTGCGTGACAACCCAAACGTCTCCGACGCGGCCTACATCTCTGAGGTGATCGCCAACGGTCGCCAAGGCGAGATCACGGTCAACGGTGAGACCTACAACGGGGTGATGCCCGCCCAGGGCTCACTGTCCGACGCCGACGTCGAGGCGGTCATTGCATACATCCAGTCAGGCTTTACCACACCCGCCTCGCCGGTCGAGGCCGAAGTCACCACCGGTCCGGTCGCTGGAACCGAGCTCCCGCTGCTGGCGGACTACGCCTGGATCGGGGCGTTTGCCATGGCCGCTCTGGTGCTGGCAATGGTGCTCGGCCCTCGGGTGATCGCTGCCCACGATCGCCGGGAGTTGTCGTGGGTTGACGCATGGATGAAGACCGCTGTTATCGCCGTGGCTGGCGTGGTCTTCACCACGGTGGTGCCGGCAAAGGTGCTTGAGAACAGCACCGTGCAAGACCTCCCACGTGAAGCACAAGACCTGATCGCGGTCAGCCTCTGGGGTGGAGGCATCGTCGTGATGATCGGTGCGCTCTGGTACGCCCATCGGGAGCGTCGCATCTAATGCTTGACGACCTCTCCTACTACGACCGCAACATCCCGTGTCTCGCGGCGTGTCCGGTGCACACGAACGCTGGCATGTACGTGGCAGCGATCGCCGACGGCGATGACGAACTTGCCTACCTCACTGCTCGGCTGCCCAACCCGTTCTCGTCGGTCTGCGGACGGGTGTGCGCCGCGCCGTGTGAGGATGCCTGCCGACGTGGGGCGATCGACCGTCCGATTGCCATTCGGGCGCTGAAGCGTTTCCTGACTGAACAATTCGGTCCCGAAACCGGGCGCAACGGCGTGACCGCTCCGCCGGCGCCCGACCGCCCCGAATCGATCGGCATCGTCGGTGGGGGACCCGCCGGCATGGCCTGTGCTCATGATCTGCGCATGCTCGGATACGCCGTCACCGTCTATGAGGCGACCGACCGACTCGGCGGGGCGATGTGGCTCGGCATTCCTGAATATCGCCTCGACCGCTCAGTCCTCCAAGCCGACATCGACGCGATCGTCGACCTCGGTGTCGAGGTCAAACTCAACACGCGGCTGGGATCCGATGTAACGCTGGCACAGCTGCGAGAGCATCACGACGCCGTCTTCCTCGGGATCGGCGCAACGCTTGGCCGTGGTCTCGACATCGAGGGCGGTGATGCTGACGGGGTCTTCAAAGCCATCGAGTTCCTCATCAACATGAACCGGGGTTTCTCGGTCGATGTTGGTGAACGGGTGCTCGTTATTGGTGGCGGCGACGTGGCGATGGATGCGGCACGAACTGCGCTGCGTGCCAGTGACTACGCCGACGGCACGATCCCCGAGCCTGATGTGGAACAGCGTTCCACCATGACCGAAGCGATCGACGTGGCCCGCACCGCGACCCGAGCCGGCGCCCGAGACGTGACGGTGATGTCGCTTGAAGCCCGTGACGAGATGCCCGCCCACGACTTTGAGGTCGAGGAGGCTGAACACGAAGGCATCACCTTCGTGCCACGTCGAGGCCCGATCCGGATCGTGACCGAGAACGGTCGAGTGATCGGGGTGGAGACCAAGCGAGTCGTGTCGGTGTTCGACGCCGATCGGCGCTTCGCCCCCGTGTTTGACGAGGCCGATCGCACGGTTATCCCCGCCGACACGGTGATCCTGGCCATCGGCCAGGCAATCGATCTCGACGCTCTCGGCGAAGACGGCCCTGCGGTCAGCCCTCGCCGCACGATTGGCATCGACGACGCGTCGGGCCGAACCTCACTCGCTGCGGTCTGGGCGGGTGGCGACGCGGCGAAAGGGCCGCGCACCCTCATCGATGCTGTGGCCGACGGAAGACGCGCTGCTGCTGACATCCACCGCACATTCGGCGGTCGGGAGTCCGAACTAACTCCCGCGAGCTTCGTCGGTCTCGAGCAGTTCCATCGCTTGACCGACGAATACGACCGGCATGACCGGGTTGCGGTCCCGACGCTTGAGACCGGCCGCCGGATGGGGCTAGCTGAAGTCGAACTCGGATTCACTGAACAGCAGGCCCGGTGCGAAGCGGCACGGTGCCTGCGTTGTTTCGCCAACATCGTGCTCGATGTGCAGCGGTGTGTGCTGTGCGCGCTCTGCGCCGATGTCTGCCCGGTGGATGTGATCTCCCTCGTTCCTGCTGCCGAGATCGTTGCCGACGCCGAGGGTACGGCGCTTCTGATCGATGAAGAACGGTGCATCCGATGCGGATTGTGCATCGAGCGATGCCCACCTGATGCATTGTCCATGGGTGTCTGGGCCGGGGTCGGTGTCCCCGCAGCCACCGAGTCCGTCCCCGTCTCCGTAGGAGTTCCCGCACGATGACGATCACCGAAGAACCACGAACCGACAGCGGCGAGGGCGATGGTCCAAGCGCGCTCGATCGCGCTCGGAGGTCAACGATCGGCTCCTCGATTTTCCGGAGCCCACGACGAGTGACCCCACGAGATCGTGCTGCCGGCCACTGGTCGAGCTTCCTCCTGCACATCTACCCGGTGAAGATCCGGCGCCGGGAGTTGTCGTTCAGATATTCGTGGTATCTCGGGGTGATTTCCACGGTGCTGCTCGGCAGTCTCGTGGCGTCAGGCGTGTATCTCATGTTTTTCTACGTGCCCTCGCCCGCGAACGCGTACACCAACATTCAGACGATCCAGACCGAGGTGCCCTTTGGTCAGTACGTGCGCAACGTGCACCGCTGGTCGGCCCACCTCATGGTGCTCGCCGTGGCAGCGCACATGGCCCGTGTCTTCTACCGAGGTGCCTACAAGGCACCCCGCGAGTTCAACTGGGTGATCGGCGTGGTGCTGTTGCTGCTCACGCTGTTGATGTCGTTCACCGGCTACCTGTTGCCGTGGGACCAGCTCGCTTTCTGGGCGGTCACTGTTGGCACGGAGATGGCGGGTTACGTGCCTTTCGCTGGCGAGCAGGTCAAAGAGATCCTCCTCGGCGGGCCAACAGTCGACTCGAACACGCTGTTGCGCTTCTACGTGTTGCACGTCGCAGTGCTGCCGACACTGATCATCTTCACCTTGATGATCCATCTGTGGCGCTGGCGTAAGGATGCGATGTTCGACCAGAAGGTGGAGGATGGCGATGACTGATCAGACTGCCCCAACCGGACTCGAGCATCAGCCAGTCACCACCGACGGAAAGCGAGTGCTCGGCATTGTTCCTGGAAGCCCAGCCGCTGGCGAGCGAAAGGTCATCGACCGAGACGACACCGTCATGGTGTGGCCACACCTGCTTGTTCGTCATGCGGTGGCCGCCATGTGCGCGTTACTGACGGTGATGGTCATCGCTGTGCTGTTCGATGCGCCACTCGGTTCGGTCGCCAACCCACAGGTGACCCCAAACCCTGAGAAGGCCCCGTGGTACTTCGCTGCGCTGCAGGAGTTGCTCGCCATCTTGCATCCGCTCGTCGCCGGCGTGCTCGTGCCGGGCACGATCGTGATCGGTCTGATTGCGCTTCCTTACGTCGACCGAAGCAGGTTTTTCAAACCGCGTCACCGCAAGGTGGCCGTTGCGACCTTCACGACGTTCCTCGTCGTGTGGATCGTGCTCACACTGATCGGATTCATGTTCCGCGGTCCCAACTGGGGTTGGGTCTGGCCGTGGGAAGAATGGCACGGGGTGCTCTGAGATGCTGAGACGACAATTCCTCAACAGGTTGTGGGCCTCCGGGCTCGGTTTGGTCGCAGGGGCCGGGGCGTGGACGTCGTGGGATTTCCTTCGTCCCGGCGAGGCCAAAGGTTTCGGTGGCCTGATCCGTACCGTCCCGCCCGAAGCGGTGGGCGATCAGAGCGTGGTCGTCGTGCCCGCGGCTCGGGCGTATCTCGTGCGCATCAACGGAGAAATCCGAGCGCTGTCGCAAAAATGCACGCACCTTGGGTGCCGGGTTCCATTCTGCGAGTCGTCCGGTCAGTTCGAGTGCCCGTGCCATGGTTCGGTCTTCAACCGAGCGGGCGAGTTCCGCGCCGGTCCGGCGCCGCGCGGGATGGACGAGTATCCGATTGAGATCGGAGAGGACGGCCTGATCTACATCGATACGGGTGAAACCGTCGAAGGCCCGCCCCCGGGAACCGAAACGATTGATGAACCGGTCACCGGGCCGAGTTGTACCGAGGGAGGCCACTGATGGGACTCGGGTATCACTCCGACGACGAGCTTGAACGCTCGACCGACCGGTGGATGCTCGTCGGTGGCATCTTGTTGGTCGCCATGGCGCTGGTCTTCCCCTTCTACCGTCTCTACGAGCCAGGAGGTCGCGCTGAGGCGCGAGCCGGCCAGGCGGCGGCACTCGCTGAAGAGGGCCAGACTGTCTGGCAGTACAACTGTGCGTCGTGTCATGGGTTAGCCGGCGAAGGTGGAGTCGGTCCCGCACTCAACTCCAAGCAGTTCCTGCAGTCGTCAACCGATGCGCAGATGCGAACCCTGATCTCCGTCGGGATTCCAGGCAGTCAGATGAGCGCCTTCTCGCTCGATCATGGTGGCCCACTCACGTCCGAGCAGATCCGTTCGGTGGTGGCGCACGTCAGGGCATGGGAGCCCGACGCTCCCGACGTGCCCACGTGGCGCGACATGGTTGGGCCGTGACCGGCGGGTTCAACCGGTCGACAGCTCGCTCAGCGCGTTCTCGGTGACTCGCGCCACCATGGCATCAGTGGCTAGTCCGAACACCCAGTCTGTGGTGCCGAAGGTGACGACTCGACCGCCAGATTGGCCGAATGGCCGGCATTCGACCATCACCGCGTTGCCGTTGCGAACCCGTCGTTTGTTGTCGTCGGTGACGCCTCCGTGGAGACGCTCGGCGATGAACTCGAGATCACCCTGGTCCGATAGCGCTGAGATCGACTTCGGGTAGTCACCAACCCCGAGATTCGACGACGGCACCATGGCGATGATCGTGTGGTCATCCGGCGTGCCATCGCCACCGGCGCGCACCGGGAGGTGGAACTCGTCGAGCTGAATCCGGCACCCGAGCGTCTCGTACCCAACGACCCCGTCGCGCGCGCCCAACACATCGCCGTAGCGCAGACCAGTGCCGGCGAGGAGCCAGTGCTCGTCGCGATAGATGAGAAACCCACCGACCCCACGGGCGGTTGCTTGACCGAAGCGGTGGTAGAGGCCCCAGGCGCTCGCTGCTCCGAACAGCGCTGATTCGGGTCGGCCGATAACCGGGTCACCCCACATGCCGCTCATCGAGTGTTCGTCTTCGGTGCCCATCACGGGATCGTCGATGTGAGCCCGATACTTGTGACAGATCATGTGGTCGGCATCGCCGACGAGACGCACCTGCCAGAACATCGTGTTGCCCGACATCGAGAACAGATCACCGCCGCCCTCCACATGGTTCTCAACCGTGGCCCGTTGACCAGCCGACCAATACTCATCGTGGCCAACCGAGATGACGAGGTGGTGGCCGTTCACGACCGACGGGTCGCGATCGAGATCGCTCGAGATCGCGTAATCGAAGCGATGGCCGGCACCTTCAGCCCATTCGACGAATCGTCGTTCATGGGTGAACCATCCGGCAGATCCAATAGCGGCTGGATAGCCATGCTCGGCTCGGAACGCCATGTATCGGTCGCCGTCAGCATCGGGTTCTTCGTCCCATCGCACCGGTCTGGCTTTGCGGTCATCGCGTTCGGTGGGTATCCGGCTGAGCAGGCCCCGAGCGAACGGTCTGTGGAACGACACCTGATGGCCGCCGGTGTAGAGCGAGCAGCCGCCCCAGTTGTTATAGGCGTTCCACGTGTTGGTTCCGAGCACGAGCAACGGCGCGCCGGTCGGCTGTGCTGCCCGCACGACGAAACAGGCATGTGCGGTGTCCCTGCCAGTTGGTGCGCCCTCAGCGGTGAGGGTTACGAGATAGAACCCGCTCTCCCAGTTGTATGAGGTTGCGATCTCGAGTGCTGTCGGCCAGTCGCATCCTTCGGCATCAGCGCCCTCGGGCACGGGGTGATGCACGCCCTCCAGCGAGTCAGCAGACCAGATCACATTGCGCTGTGCTCCCCAGCGTTCGACAACGACGGAATAGCGCTCAGACCTTGTCGATACATGGAGTCGTACAGGTTCGCCGGCGGCGACTGAGAGAGGGGAGCAGTAGCCCTCAATCTCATCGAGAAAGGTCACATCGTCGATCAGTTCGCCCATGGTTCGATCGTAGGCGGATCGTGATCGCTGCTATGAACGGTCAGTCGGTCACTGCGGCGACGGGTTCACCCCACCACGTGGTGGGAGCCCGCAGGATGTCCGAACGCTCCATGCCGTGCGCGCCGAACATCTCGACGGCGATCGCCTTGGCGACACCTCGGTGGCGAGGAGCGATGTCGGAGAACACCGCGCCAGCGATGTGCTCGTCGAGTGCTTCCTTCGAGGCGTACATCTCGAGCAAGCCGCCGGTGCCAGTCGCTTCGTCGATGTACCAGTCGTACATCAAGGTGCCGGGTTCTGCTTTGCTTGCGGTGGCCATCTCAGTTGCCATCGCAATGAATCCATCGCGATCGCGAACTTCCCATTTGACGATCACTGTCACCCAGCTGCGTTTGGTCATGGTCCGACCGTAGACCACGAACGCAGCGAAATCAGACGTCGATGACGATGGATCCGCCAGGGCCGCTGTGTGGCGGTCGGCGCCGCGTGCGGAGTCGGCGCCAGAGACGCAACAGCAGCCACAAAGCTGCAACGCCAACGATGAAACGGATTACTGGCGGAGCGCCAGCCGGTAACAGCAGGTCGGCGAACAACCCAACCAGCCATGAGACGACCAATGCTGCGCCGATCAGCGCGAGGAGCGGAATCATGGCGATGAGGCAGCCGAGCGACCCGGGTCGACCGATACGGATTCCTGCCTGTTGCACGAGCGCACCTTAGGTGTTCGGCGCTTTGCGGTCTCGGCGGCTCGTCGCGATGGGGTGCGGCGTGGCACGCTCTTGCGATGACAGATCTGGGGGTAGCGGGCTTTAACACCGATGTCATCGATGCCTGGCTTGAAGGTGAGCATGGGGTCGAAACGCCGGTTACGTGGGAACGACTGCCCGGCGGCCACTCCAACTTGACCTACCTCCTGACGGATGCGGCAGGTGTCGAACTCGTGATTCGCCGGCCACCCTTGGGTGAACTACTCCCGAAGGCCCATGACATGTGGCGGGAGTACCGCATTATCGATGGACTGTGGGCAACGCCGGTCCCAGTTGCCCGCCCCGTTGCCTACGTCGACGATCGGGCGTTGTGCGACGTGCATTTCTATGTGATGGGCAAGGTGGAGGGCCGGGCGCTGTACACCGGTGCTGAGGTGTCAGAGTGGCTTGACGAAGCCGCTCGGCGGCGCGCCGGTGAGTCGTTCATCGACACGCTCGCCGCGCTCCATTCGGTCGATCCGGCCAGCGTCAACCTCGCCGATCTTGGTCGACCCGACGGGTATGTCGCTCGGCAGTTGAAGACCTGGTACGGCTCGTGGACCGCGTCGGTCGACGATGCCGGCATGGACGATGAACGCACCCATCGGCTGCACGACGTGCTGGCGGCAAACATTCCCGAGCAGGGTCCTGGTCGCGTTGTTCACGGTGATTTCGGTCCACACAACTGTCTGTTCTCAGCCGACGGTCGATTGACCGCCGTGCTCGATTGGGAGATCGCCACCCTTGGTGATCCGCTCGCAGATCTGGCGTACTCGATCAATGCATGGACCGAACCTGGCGATCACCTTGCCGATGGGGTCGACGCCCCAACGGTGCTCGATGGGTTCCCGTCGAGGGCCGAACTCTTGGCGCGCTACGCAACCGCCACCGGGGCCGACCTCTCGATGATTCCGTATTACCGAGCCTTCAACTGTTTCAAGACCGCCTGCATCATCCATGGCGTCTACGCCCGCTATTGCGCTGGGAAGAAGAGCACCGAAGGCGTTGATATGGACCTGCTGCGATCACGTATCGGTATCGCACTCGACAACGCCGAGGCGATGGCCGGCAACCTTCGTTGACGGGTAACCACCGGACACCTAGCGTGCGCACATGTCTGACAATCTGACGCTCGACTCATTGCAGCGGCGCATGGCAGCCCTGCACTCGTTGTACCGAGACGCAGCGGCGACGATGGACCTTGATCACGTCAACCACCGAGGCGACCACGATGGATTGCCCATTGCGTTCTCTTGGTTCCACATCATCAACATGATGGATGCCTCGTTCATGCTGATCAGTGGGGCCACACCGATCTGGAACGAAGACTGGGCGGCACGGGTCGGCATCGGCATCGACGACCACGGCAAGCACCGCACACATGACGAGATGCTCGAACAGCGGATCGCTGATATGTCGGCGATGATCGAATATCAAGAAGCGGTGTTCGCTCGAACCGAGGAATGGCTCGCTGGCGTCGACCCGGCCGAACTCACCAGAGTCATCCTTGCGCACCCATTGCCACCGATGATCGCCACCACCTTCTCTGCAAGGGTTGCCGGCGAGCCAGGGATCACCGTCCTCGATGGCCTCGAGTGCTGGATCTACCAACACGGCATGCGACACATGGGTGAGATCGAATATGTGCGAGGCATGCTCGGCCTCGGCGGCTTGACGTCGTAAGAAAATCCGACTACTGTCTCGCCATGGCTGGGGGGCTCACCATCGAACGTGTCGACGCATGTTTCGGCGCACACATCCACGGCATCGACATCGCCACGATTGATGACGCGGTCTACGCCGCGATTCGCGAACTGCTCACCGAATTCGGCCTGCTGGTGTTTCCCTCCCAACACCTCACCCTTGAGGAGCAGAACGCCTTCGCCACCCGATTTGGCCCGCTCGAATTTCCCGCAGCCGCCATCACCAACATCGCCCCTGATGGCAGCGTGCTGAGCGACCAAGCCAACGACACCGTCAAGTCGATCCGCGGTAACGAAGGTTGGCATCACGACTCGACCTACATGCCCGTTCAAGCGTTCGGTGCCGTCGTTTCCGCTGAGATCGTGCCGCCCGACCGAGCACCAACCGGCTTTGCTGACATGCGCGCGGCGTTCGACGCGCTCGATACAGCTGCACAAGATCAGCTTCGAACCCTTTCAGCCAAGCACTCGCTCTACTACTCCCAGGGTCGATCGGGTTACCTGCCGACACAGCGCGATGACGGCACCTACGCGATGTACGGCTACCACGACAAAGAGACTCCAGTGCGGCCAATGGTCAAGATTCATCCCGACACGGGGCGAGAAAACCTGCTCGTTGGCCGTCATGCTCACGAGATCACCGGGATGGACCCAGTCGAATCTGAAGCATTCCTGGACGAACTCAATGACTGGGCGTGCACCGGCGATCGTGTGCACTACCACCAATGGGATGTCGGTGACGTCGTCGTGTGGGATAACCGCCGACTCATGCACCGTGCGACCGAGTTTGACCTCACCAACCCACGCCGCATCTGGCACACGCGCATCGCTGGCGACCCTTCAACTGAGGCCGCTGACAATCACCGACTCGTTAGTTGACCCGACGAGTCCGTCCAGCCCAGTACGGCTCACGGAGCTCGGTCTTCAAGATCTTGCCCGACGGATTGCGAGGCAGTGCCTCGATGCGGTCCACCGATGTGGGGCACTTGTAGTGCGCCATACGTTCGCGGGCATACGCAATGACATCAGCATCGGTTGGGTCAGTGCCAGCAACGGGAACGATGATCGCTTTCACCGTCTCGCCCCACTTGTCGTCGGGCACGCCGATCACCGCAACGTCAGCGATCTGAGGGTGGCTCATGAGGACATTCTCAATTTCGGCCGGGTAGATGTTTTCGCCACCCGACACGATCATGTCTTTGACACGATCGTGGATGAACACAAATCCATCGCGCAGGTACCCGGCATCGCCACTGCGGAACCATCCGATGCCGTTGGCGTCCTTGCCTTCAGGAAATGCGGCCGCTGTCGCATCGGGGTTTGCCCAATAGCCGAGCATGTTCTGCACGCTCTTGATCCAGATCTCTCCGACTTCACCGGCGGGAAGGTCCTGTCCGGTGTCCGCATCGACGATGCGAATCTCAACGTCACCCCACGGCTTGCCAGCTGATCGCAACAGGTCGGCTTTCGGGCCACCCGGGTCGTGATCCTCTGGCATGAGTGCGGTGACCGCTCCGGTCGTTTCGGTCAGGCCGTACACCTGGATGAAGTCGCAACCCATCAAGCGCATGGCGCCAACGAGCACCTCCTCGGTAATCGGCGATGCGCCGTAGACGACAGAACGAACCGAAGAGAAGTCAGTCGTGTCAGCACCAGGAACCATCTGAATGAACTGCAGCACCGCCGGCACCAACAAGATGTTGGTGATCCGGTAGTGGGCGATCACGCGGAGAATCTCGACCGGATCAACATCGCGCAACAAGATGTTCGTACCACCGAAGAAAAAACCGCCGACGCCCCACCCGCTGCCCGCGATGTGGAACAACGGCATCGTCACCAAGGTGATCGAATCCGAATCAAATGACCACACGTCAGCCGCTGCGGGCAGCATCTCGAAGAAGTTGCGGTTGGTGAGTTCGACGCCTTTGGGCAGGCCCGTGGTGCCCGAGGTGTAGAGCTGGTAGCAGGTGTCGGTCCAGCCAATCGCCACGCCGGGATTGGTGGTGGGTTGACTCGAAATCCATTGTTCCCATGTCGGGTAGCCCGACGTGCCCGGATCACCGATCACGACCACGGTGTCGACCGTTGTCAACGTCATCGCATCAAGATGGTCGAGGAAGTCTGCGCCGATGAGCAGCACCTTGGCCTGGGCGTTATTGAGGATGTACTCCATTTCGGGAGCGGCGAGACGCCAGTTCACAGCAACCGTCACTGCGTTGATCATTCCAGCGCCAAAGAGGAACGAGAAGTACTCAGGGGAGTTTTTGTCAAGGAATGCGACGCGTTGCTGTGGTGCGACTCCGGCGGCGAGCATCGCCTGTGCCGCTTGACGGGCTTCATCGCGCAATTCGGTGTAGGTCCACGTGCGATCACCATGGATGAGCGCTGCTTTGTCGCCCCGCTCGCTGGCATGTACCTCGACGACGTCGCCAAGACTCCTGATCATGTGGACCCCCCGATCCTTGTTACGAACTGGCCACCCCTGGCCAGTGAGGGAAATCTAGTTCGGCGTAGCGGTCGATGTCATCGGGTCAACGGTTCTGCCACACCGGACGCTCGCCCGACAAGAACCCGCCCATGGCAGCGCGAGAGTCGTCGGTGAGCGAGGTCATGATTTGGTTCCGGTTCTCAATATCGATGCCGGCGCGCATGCTCGGCGTCTCCAAATTTGCCCAGAGGACTTCTTTGGTCATCCAGACACCAAATGGGCTGTTCGCCGCGATTTCGCGCGCCACCGAGAGCACGGTGTCCATCAACTCATCAGCGGGAACTGAGCGGCTCACAATGCCCAGACGTTCTGCCTCGGCGGCATCGATCACCCGGCCCGTGTAGATCAGTTCCCATGCTCGAGACACACCGATGAGGCGCGGCAATGTCCAACTCACACCCATATCGCAACCGGAGATGCCGAGCCGGATGAATGCGGTGCCGAACTTCGCTGCGTCGGCGCAGTAGCGGATGTCGCTCGCGCATGCCCATGCGAACCCGCCACCCGCAGCAGCACCATTGATCGCTGCGATCACGGGCTGCCGGATCTGTCGGATGAGGTGCACGACCTCGGCGATGTGTTGCTGTATCGCCATACCTCGTTGGGGAGCGCCGAAGTCTTCGGTGCCCGGAACCGTGCCGTAGCCCTTGAGGTCGAGGCCGGCGCAGAACGCCCGGCCAGCGCCAGTCAAGATCACCACCCGACACGAATGATCTTCATGAATGTCGCGCAAGGTTCGTTGCATTGCGGTGACCAGATCGACGGTCAGGGTGTTCATGTGGTCAGGGCGATGCAGCGTCACACGGGTCACACCGTCGGCGGGATGGTCGACGAGAATCGGGTCAGTCATAGAGCGATGTTCGCGTACCGTTCACTGTCTCGTTGCCATCGGAGCACACCAAGAGCCGCAGCGTCTGCGACGATCAGGGAATGAACGTTCACCCCCATCTGATCGACCCGTTGACGGGCGAGTTGCGATTGTTGCCGTTCACCTCGACCGAGAACTTCCGAGATCTCGGTGGCTATGAAAGCGACCTCGGTGGCACCGTTCGTTGGCGCACCATCTTTCGATCTGACGGTTTGCAGGCCTTGACCGATGACGACCTCGCCTTGTTCGAGTCGCTTGGCATCCGTGTCGTCTATGACCTGCGGCGCGACGCCGAACGCAATGAGCGACCGAATCGTGTGCCATCGGAGGCACATTGTTTGATGTCATCTGTCGACCGCAACGGTGCACTCGCTGGCGTGCGGCCGACACTGGTCGGCAGCCGGGGCGGCGAGGAACTCCTTCGCTCCATGTATGCCCAGATGGTGGAACATTCAGCCGTTGCGATCGCTCGGGTCTTCGCGGGGCTCGCTGATGCTGAGCGGTTACCGGCGCTGTTTCACTGTCATGCAGGCAAAGACCGCACTGGTCTCATTGCTGCGCTGCTGCTCGATCTGCTCGGCGTGGATCGAGAACGCGTGCTTGATGACTACGAGGTGAGCGGAGTGCTGCACGTGGCGAACCCGCACTCGTACCAGATGCTCATTGACTCGGGTCTTGAACCTGCCGCTGCAGCCGGAGCGCTCGGCGCTCCGCGGTGGGCGATGGAAGCCACCTTGCACGACATCGACGCGGCTCATGGGGGAGCGGCGGGCTACCTCGTCGAGGCTGGAGGTCTTGAAGGTCGGGCAATCGATCGACTACGCGAGCTCTTGCTCGACACCTGAGTCGCACACCACTCGAGTTGGTGGCGGCCAGTTGGAACAGTGATCGAGGTATCGGGTCCGCACGCTCCCGTGCCGACTCCTCTCAGCGCTGCATCGAGATGCAGATGCACCACATCGTCGTTCACGAGGTCGGCCTGTGTGCGTGCTGCGGTGAGCACCGATGGCGCATATCGCGACACGTCGAATGACGCTGGGCGGCGAAGCGTGATCCGGACGCCGTTGCCGTTGGCGTCGGTGAGTTCAAGCCACCGAGTGTCGATGTGGGTGCCATGGTGTTGGGGCACCGTGTAGGCGATGTACTCCTCATCGACCGAGCTCTCCCAGATACCGAGTGGCGCTGCCCGACGATCGCTGGCGGTTTCCCATGGCCCACGGCCAAACCAACGCAGCCGATCGAATCTGGCGGGTAGGCGGAGGTGGATTGAGACGCGCGGCAGGTCGTCGAGATGATCGGGAATGTCGATGCGGTCGACGATGCGCACACCACCAACGATCGGCATCACCGACCGGTGATGGCCAACCTCGGTGCCGTCGCCCGTGACCCAGATAGTGTCGCTGCGTTGTTCAAGATGCTCAAGTCCCCAACGTCGCCACCGCCGTAACGGCCCAAGCACATCGACCAATGGACCAGAGCGCTGACCGTCGTTGTCGGTTGGCGCACGCCACAACGACAGTTCACCGAGGCCGATCAGCGCTGGCGGACGCGTGCCAGATGGATCGCTCAGCGGAGCGTGCCAGCGGCGCGAACGCAGCATCGTCTGGTCCCAGGCGACAATCTGGCCGTTCGTCGCCCACGGCATCTCACGTCGGGCGATCCAACGGATGGTTGCCGTGACCTCACCTTCGCTTGGCAACGCCAGGTGATCCAATGTGATCGTGCGACGCTGCTGTGGAGCGACATCAATCGTGGCGGTGTGCCTCCAGAACGGCACACCATCAACAGCGACGTTGATGTCAGCTCGCACGACCGACGTCGGCAATGTCCACCACCGGTTCTCAACACTCACGTCGAGTCGCCCACTGCGAACCCGCATGGTCGTGCGGATCGGGCGGGTCAGCCATCGATGCTCCTCGATGGCCGGGTGTGGTGTGCCATCGGCTCCACAGATGCCATTGCAGCAGAAGGCGGCATCGTTGGGCGTGTCGCCGAATGCGCCGCCGTACACGGGTGCGTGGTGTCCGGTGACCTCAGGCGCAACAAGTCCTTGATCGCGCCAGTCCCAGATGAAGCCGCCTTGAAGCCCATGATGATGTTCAATCGCGAGCCAGTAGCGGTCGAGGTCACCATTCGAATTACCCATCGCGTGGCTGTACTCGCACATGATCAACGGGCGCCGAGGGCCTTGGGTAGCCCACTCGATCAGTGCCTCCACACGTGGATACATCGGACACTCAATGTCGGATGCCCGGTCATCTGCCGGCGCTGCTCCGACACGCCAATACTCTGAGTTGGCCCCCTCGTAGTGCACAAAGCGATGAGGGTCGGCCCGCCGAACCCACGCAGCAGCGGCGTCATGGACGGCTCCGTACCCCGATTCGTTGCCAATCGACCACGCCATGACCGATGGATGATTGCGGTGCACCGCGACCGTCCGCTGGACACGCTCGACGAACGATGCGGTGAAACGCGGATCGTTGACGACTTCATTCCAGCGAGCGTGACTTTCGAGATTCGCTTCGCAGATCACCCAAAGTCCAACCTCATCGCAGGCGTCGAGGAGCACGGGATCAGGCGGATAGTGAGCCGTGCGCAGAGCATTGAAGCCAGCCCGGCGGATGGAGAACACCTCGGCTCGCAACTCACCATCAGTGTTGGACTTGCCGTGATGATGATGGTGATCGTGACGGTTGACGCCAGCAATGACAACGGGCTTGCCATTGAGCAAGAGTTCGGCGCCTCGAATCTCCACCGAGCGAAAGCCGGTCACGATGGGTACCACTTCGATCACCGTGCCGTCATCGTCGACGAGTTCGACGATGACCCGATATCGCTGTGGATCCTCGTGCGACCACGGCCGTATCGAGGCGACCGCGAGTTCGATGACCGCAACCGGCCCGGGATGGCGGTACGCGTCGACCATGCTCGCGAGTTGTGACGAAGCATCAAAGGTCGATACCGACGCAGATCCGCTGGCTCGCCGAAGTGGTTGGCCGCCCAGCGTCTCAATTCGTGCGCGCACGCTGAGCCCAGGGGTCGCGCCGTGCACTCGTGTCGTGACCGTTGCCATTGCGGTTAGCCCGTCAGCGTTGAGGGTCGTATCGACGCTGACGTTGTCGACACCGACCTCGCCGGTGCCTCGTACGGCCACCCGTCGATGCAGCCCACCATGGAACCAGTGGTCTTGATCTTCGATCCACGTGTGCGCCGACCACCGTACGACCATGATCGCGAGTTCGTTGGGGCCATCGATGATGTGATCGGTGATGTCGAATTCCGATGGCAGTCTGCTGTCGCTCATCGTGCCGATGAACTGGCCGTTGCACCACACAGCAGCAGTGCTTTCGGCCCCACCGATGTGGAGCACGCAACGCCGATTGCGGCCAATGGCGCGCGCTCGTCGCAGTTCGGCTCGTGTCAATGTGCGCCGGTAGAGACCCGCGATCGGTCGAGGTGGCACGTTCGGCGGATCGCCGCCGAACGGCATCACGATGTTGGTGTAGTGGGGAAGGTCACCGGCAGCACGACCAACGGCTTGCATCGTCCAATTGCCCGGCACGGCGATTGGTGCCCAGGGCGAGTTGTTGGTAGGCGCCGTCGTCCAATCCGGGGGCGCCTGTTCGGGGTGTTCAACAATCGCCACTCGCCAACGGTCATCGAGTTCGGTCCACCAGGGCCGTGACGCGTGACGGGCTTGTTCGGCCGACGAGTAGGAGCGGCAATCAGCGCGTGGGGGCAGACGATGCACACCCGTGAGCGAGGGGTCTAGCCACCAGGCGCGCACCGGACCGGAGAACTGCACGCTGTCGTTGTAGCAGAGCGCGGGTTCTTTAGCCGACGGTTGGTGGTTTGGAGTAATCCGTCGAATGGCGGCGTAGCCTTTCGGCGATCTCGGTCGAGCGTTGACCGAGACCTGACAAGAGGGAGTACCCCGATATGCCCACAGGCACCGTGAAGTTCTTCAACGATCAGAAGGGCTTCGGCTTTATCAGCCGTGACGGTCAGGACGACCTGTTCGTCCACTTCTCGAACATCGCTGGTTCCGGCCGGCGCACCCTGCTCGACGGCCAGAACGTCGAGTTCGAGGTTGGCGAAGGGCGCAAGGGCCCAGAAGCCATCAACGTCAAGGTCATCTGAGCCACTTCGTCCCTGCCGGATTCGGGGTATCCCGACACTCACGCTGCACGACCCGCCTTCGGGCGGGTTGTGTCGCGTCTGGGGCCATCGTGGTGTCGGTGCCGGTATCGGCCACAATGGTCGGGG
>JAPOJQ010000035.1 GCA_029978335.1 Actinomycetota bacterium | reverse complement strand
GGGAACTTGGCCACATCGCCAAGGCCGAGGCTCGTCATCTGCAAGATGACCGAGGCCAGGTTGGTGCGCAAGATCTCGGGTTCGGTGAATTCAGGACGGGCGTCGTGGTCCTCATCGGACCACAACCTGATCGCAATGCCCGGCGCCACACGGCCGCACCGCCCGGCTCGCTGGGCAGCCGATGCCTGCGAAATGGGTTCGATCGGGAGCCGCTGCACTTTGAGACGCCGCGAGTAGCGGCTGATACGTGCCGTGCCGGTGTCGATCACCGCCCGAACGCCGGGCACGGTGATCGATGTCTCGGCGACGTTCGTCGCCAACACGATCCGGCGACCCGGATGCGGCGCGAACACACGGTGTTGCTCTGCAGCTGACAGCCGCGCATAGAGCGGCAACACCTCGGTGCGGGGCAGCCCCAACTCGCGAATCGCATCCGCGGTGTCATGGATCTCGCGTTCGCCCGACAAGAACACGAGCACATCCCCATCGATCTCGCGGTCGAGTTCGGCTAACGCGTCGATCACTGCTTGCACCTGGTCGGTCTCATCGTCGGGTGGGCGATAGCGCACCTCCACCGGATACGTACGCCCCTCCACCACAAACACCGGGGCCGATGTGCCGTCGGCGGCAGCGAAATGGGCAGCGAATCGATCGGTTTCGATAGTGGCCGAAGTGACGATCACGTGCAGGTCGCGACGGCGTTCGAGCAGCCGACGCAAATAGCCGAGCAGAAAGTCGACGTTCAGACTGCGCTCATGGGCCTCGTCGATGATGATCGTGTCATAGCGACGTAGGTCAGGATCGCGGCTGAGTTCAGCGAGCAGGATGCCATCGGTCATCACCCTGATGCGGGTGTCATCACCGACCTGATCGGTGAACCGCACCGAATACCCCACCTCAGCCCCGAGGTCGACGCCGAGTTCATCGGCCACGCGATCGGCCACGGCCCGTGCCGCCACTCGTCGTGGCTGAGTGTGTCCGATCATGCCGGTGACGCCTCGCCCGGCTGCGAGGCACAACTTCGGGAGTTGCGTACTCTTGCCTGATCCGGTCTCGCCAGCGACGATGATCACCTGATTGGCAGCGATCGCTGCGATCAGTTCCTCAGCCCGTTCAGCGATCGGGAGTTCGGCCGGAATGGCGATGCGCGCGGGATCGAAGGGCATGACCGCTCGAACGGTAACGGCCGGTGGCTAGCGTCGACGCCATGGCGCACTGGTTGATGAAGTCCGAACCCGACGTGTTCTCCTACGACGACCTCGTGCGGGTGAAGCGCGAGGGTTGGGACGGCGTGCGCAACTACCAAGCCCGCAACTTCATGCGCACGATGCGCAAGGGCGATCTGGTGATCTTCTATCACTCGAATGCAACACCGCCAGGAGCGGCTGGCATCGCACGCATCTCCGGTGAAGCCGAGCCCGATCCGACCCAGTTCGATCCGAAGTCGAAGTATTTCGACCCGAAGTCCTCCCCTGACGACCCGCGGTGGGACTGGGTGACGCTGGCGCCGAAGAAGCGGCTGAAATTCGTGTCGCTCGACACGTTGAGGACAATCCCAGAGTTGGCGAACTGTCAGTTGTTGGCACGCGGGAATCGCTTGTCGGTGATACCGCTCACCGATGACGAGTTCGCCGCCATCGTCGACGCTGGCTCGTGATTCAACGGCGTCGTTCGGGAACAAACCTCGTCGCCACGCCGATGCCAATCAACACGACCCCAATGATCAACATCGTGTAACCCGGACCGGCAGCTCGGCCGAGCAACGAATCAGCGATCGCCCGAATCATGTCGGAACGATCCACGTTGTCGAGTGGCAGCAAATTCGCGAATCGACTCACACCGATCAACAAGGCACCGCTTGCACCGATGGCGATGCCGACGGACAGCAAGCGCCGCAAGAACCCCACAGGCGACACCGCCAACATGACCACCGCGGCCAGCACGGCGAGACCAAGCGCAACGTTTGACCAGAAGCGCACGCTGTCGACGATGGAGGCGAGGTCGGGGTCGTCGTCGGTTCGCTCAAGTGTGATGGGTTCAACGCCTTCGTCGATGATCGACGAAGAGATGCGATCGACTTCGGCAGCCACATCATCGACAGTGCCCTCGTCGATCACACCGTTGTCCTCAAGTGTGATGCCGAATTCGGTGGCCAATTCGGCTAACTCAGCCGAGTCAGTCGCCTCGGCGAGTCGTTCGAGCGCCACTTCAGCGAGCACATCAACATCGATGTCTGCACGTGCTTCACCTTCGAAGAAGACCTGATACGCGGCGCTACTCGCAGCATCGGTGAAGTCGGCGAACTGCTCGCTGTCGAGCACCGACTCGACGGCGTTGCGCACCGTTTCCTCATCGGCGTACTCAGCAATCATCGGATCAGTGGCGAATTGTGCGGTGAGTTCGTCGACGAGTTCGGCGCGTACCTCTGGCAAGGCCGTGACGTCATCCACCACCGACGCAACCGCGTCGGGCGAACCCGCCACGCCGAGCACTACTCGCCCGATGGCGAACGCGACAAGCCCGATCGTCATCGCGAGGCCCGCAAGCCCGACCACCACTTTGCGAAGTATCACGCCGTCGAGGGTAGTCAGCCCCGACCGACCGAACGGGCCAGGCGTTCGAAGTCCATACCCCGCTGGCCGCGCACGATCATCGTGTAGGTGTCGGCAATCGCCTCTTCACGATGGTTACGTTGCGCTTCGAGTCGCTCCGGATCGAAGACCACCGCCATGAATGCCGCCTTCGACGGGAAGGTGTTGGCACGCGCCTGATGCCACACACGTCCATCACCGAGAATCGTGCCCTCGACGCCGAACCAGGCCGACACACGCACGCCATGACGGCTCGCGCTCTCGGCTGCCTTGGTTTGGTACTTCACCATGTGTTCGGGCGTGTGCACCGCTGAGTCAGGGTCCTTGAAGCTCAAGATATGGAACACCGTGACCGGGCCATCCTCAGCTGTCGGCGGGGGTGGCACGTCATCCCAAGACACCTCGAATGCGCCGTCGGGCATATCGGGCACCTCATTGGGTAGACAGCCCATGACGATGGTGCGATCCATGCCAGCCTCCTTGTGCACGTGCCGCTCGCGGAAGTCGTCTCGCGATTGCATCTCGATGAACGAGCGTCGCGTGGGATAGCGCACGATGCCGACGCGATCCCAGACGGTGCCATCGCCCAGTAGTTGCTGGTCGACATCACCATGGAACACGACCTCGGCACCGACGTCAGCGAGCACGTCGAGTGGGGCATAACGGTCATCGGCCTCACGGCCCGACACCTCACCTTGAGCACCATGGCCGTAGTCAGCAACGTTGCGGTACTTCATGAGGTTCACCATCCAGATCGGACCATCGTCGGCTGGGTCGCAGGTGGCAAGCCGGAGGCCGTAGTCGCGGTCGACGGTTCCATAGCGGGGTGACGTACTGCTCATCGGTGCTCCTGTCAGTCTCTGGTTCGTGCGGCTGGCATCCAACGTGGGCCAGCCGTTGCATCAATGCGGGCGAGCAATCGCTCCCCCACCGGTTCAATCAGTTCGCAGAACGCCACCGTGGCCGCTGCACCAAAGTGCTGCCAACCCACTGAGCACAGATCATCGAGTCGGTCTTCGATCGCCTGACGATGGGCGATGCCCACGGCATTGACTTGACCGTTGCTCGCCAAGCCGCGATGGGTCAGTCGCTCCAGCGCTCCGGCGAGCGCAGCGTCATCGGCGCCACGACTGCGCGGCAGCCAGTCGTCATCATGGCCTCGCCATGCAGCGTCGAGCAATCCAGCCTCGGTGGCATTGAGATCATCGGCTACATGCAGCGCAAAATGCGTATCACCTCGCCATTCGCGAATGGTGTTGACCGCGAGCCATGCCGACACGAGCGGAGCATCCTCACGACGGCGGGCTCGAAGCGCCGCGAACAGCGGCCGGCCGGCAACCTGCAGAGCATCGACCACATGCCATAGTGCCGGACCCATCGCCTCGAGGTCGCCGCAGATCTCAGGTACGTACTCACGCAAGCCCGCATCGACCGCATCATCACGTGCCGCCTGAACCTGCTCGGTGGTCGCCACCTCGGCTGCCACCCTCAGGCTGAACGCAATGAAGTCGGGGTGGATGGTGTAGAACGCCGCGGTCACCACGTCAGGTCCGGCATCGGCAAGGCCACCGGCGCGTGATGAGATGTAGTAGCCCATGCCGTTGTCGATACCAAGTGCTGCATGGTTCGCAATCGCGGTCGGATCCCAGAAGATCCAGCCGATGAGCCGATGCGATGCAAACGCTGCTCGAGCAGTCAGTTCCCGCCAATCGGTCGTCATCGACCGGTCACCGTGAGAATTGCACGAGCGACGTCGAGTGGTCGATCTTCTTGAAGGAAGTGCCCGCCTCCGACGATGGTGGTGTGCGGCTGGCCAGCAGCGCCGGGCACCTTGGCGAGGAACGGTGCGTCACCGCCACGAGTAATTGGATCGCCGTCGCTAAATGCCAACAGGAACGGCCGGTCAAATGCTTCAAGCACCGTCCACGCAGCGTCTTGATCAGGTGTTGCAGGGTCGTCGGGCGAGGTTGGTACGAGCGACGGGAAGATTCGAGCCCCGGCCGTGTACTCATCAGAAGGGAACGGCGCGTCATACGCAGCGATGATCTCGGGTGAAAGGTCGCTGGTGCAGCCCCCGTTGATGATGGCGCCAATTGGAAAATGATCAGCGGTGGCGGCAAAGCGTTGCCACTGCAAAAACGCCTCGCTCGCCGGTCCACGACCCGTTGGCAGACCGGTGTTGCCGATCACGACGCCGGCGTAGCGCTCGGGTGCGAGGGCGACAAGGCGGAGTCCGACGAGCCCACCCCAGTCCTGACCAAAGAACGTGATGCCGTTGAGATCGAGATGATCGAAGAGCACCTGACGCATCCAGCCAACGTGGCGTCCGTAGGTGTAATCGCTCTGCTGTGTGGGCTTGTCGCTGCGGCCAAAGCCGACAAGGTCCGGAACGATGACCCGGTGACCGGCGGCGACGAGCACGGGGATGACGTTGCGATACAGATACGACCACGTCGGTTCGCCGTGCATGAGCAACACGACGGGGCCATGGGCTGGACCCTCATCAAGGTAGTGCACGCGCAGGGAGCCGCCATCGAGGTCGTCGATCTCGGCGTAGTTCGGCGCGTAGGGATACCCAGAAAGGTTCTCGAAGTGTTCGTCGGGGGTGCGGACGGTCTGCATGGCGGTGCTCCTATGCGGGTTACTGGCGGTTCATTTCAGCGCGGGCAGTGGCTTCATCGGCTTCGGCGTGCTCGCCGGGGAATCGTTCCGGGTTGGCTTGGATGACGACCTCGTGCAGCACGCCGGTGAAGGCGAACGGTGCGTGGTAGCGAGGCGACACCGGCGATCCGTGGTCGTATCCGATACTCGGGCCGAGTGACGACATCATGACCATGAGGAACGGCAGGTCGACCGTGCCGGCATCCGCACCGTCGATGGCGATCTCGAGCCGACCGGCGCGCTGTTCGGCCTTGCGAAGTTTGACCGTGAGCGTGTGGTTGCCGGCCGGAATCGCGGTGTTGGACTCGAGCACGGTGTGGTCGCCGAGGGCGTTGTAATCGACGACGAGTCGTCCGTCTTGGATGAAGATCGTCATGCCCGAATTCGCGGTGCCGGTGGCGAACAGCACACCTTCGTCGCCGTTAGTGAGGTCGACTCGAGCGCTGATATCGACGTTGCGACCAGCGATCGCTGCGCTCGCCTGGCCGGGCAGTGGGCTCATCGGCGGCCGATACACGTAACGACGATCGCTTGGGTGCGGTGAGTTGTCGCGGAATCGGGTGCGGAACAATTCGAATGTGCGGTCGTCGAGTGGCAGCACGCCATGCCGGTCGGCTTCGTCCCACCAGAGGTCGATCAGTTCACGCAATCGGTCGGGTTCGCGTTCGCCAAGGTCATCGCATTCGGATGGATCAGTGGCGAGGTCGTAGAGCTCCCACGGTTCGGTGTCGTAGTCGGCGCCGGGAGTGTGCTTGCACACGGCCTTGTGGGTGCCAGCGATGATGGCGCGTGACCCGCCGTTCTCGAAGTACTGCACCGTGTTCGCGGCTGGTGCAGCCGGGTCGGTGAGGGAGGCAGCGAATGAATGGCCGGTAACCGGCATTTGCTCAATGCCGTGACGCACCACTGGCGCAGTGATGCCGACGATGTCGTAGATGGTCGGCGCAATGTCGGCGACGAACGCGAACTGGTCGCGCAATGTGCCCCGCTGGTCGTCGCCGATGCCGTCTGGCCAGTGCACGATCATCGGTACGTGCACACCACCTTCGTGGGTGTTCTGCTTGTACCAGCGGAATGGGGTGTTGCCGCATTGCGCCCATCCCCACGGATAGTTGGTGTGGCTGTTCGGCCCACCGATGTCGTCGATGTGGGCGATGGCCTGCTCGGGGGTTTCGATGATGAGGTTGAAGAACTTCATCTCATGCATGACGCCGTAGGGGCCGCCTTCCTGGGAGGCGCCGTTGTCAGCCAGCAGGATGAACACCGTGTTGTCGAGACGGTCGAGACGGCGTAAGCCGTCGACGAACCGGCCGATCTGGTCGTCGGTGTGATCGAGGAAGGCGGCGAATGCCTCTTGGAGCCGCGCCGCGAATCGCTGTTCGGTCTCATCGAGTTCCCCCCATGGGCGTACACCCGGGTTGTGTGGGGCGAGCGCGGTGTGCTCGGGAACGATGCCCATCTCGACCTGACGGGTGAACCATCGTTCGCGCATCACGTCCCAGCCTTCGTCAAAGGCTCCCCGCCACTTGTCGAGGTAGGCCTGTGGGGCTTGGTGCGGGGCGTGGGTGGCACCGAAGGGCAGGTAACAGAAGAACGGCCGGTCGGGTCGCACGCCGACCGAGTCGGCGATCATGGCGAGTGCCGTGTCGACGAGGTCTTCTGAGAGGTGGTAGCCGTCGTCGGGCGATGCCGGTGGGTCGACGGGGTGGTTGTCGGCAATGAGCTGAGGATGGAACTGATCGGTTTCGCCTTCTAAGAACCCGTAGAAACGATGAAAACCGCGAGCCAGCGGCCATTGGTCAAATGGCCCCGCCGCCGAGCATTGTTCCATCGGCGCAAGGTGCCACTTGCCCGAGCAGAACGTGGCGTAACCGGCATCGGATAACACCTCTGCGATCGTGGCGGCCCGGTTCGAGATGTGGCCGAGCTGGTTGGGGAAGCCGGTGCGAAAGTTCGACACCGATCGCATGCCGACGGCGTGTGGGGCGCGTCCGGTCATGAGCGATGCCCGTGTGGGCGAACACAGCGGTGTCACATGGAAGTTCGTGTAGCGGAGACCGTTCGCAGCGAGGGCGTCGATGTTGGGGGTGTCGATGGTGGAGCCGTAGCAGCCGAGTTGGGCAAAACCGGTGTCGTCAAGCAGCACGATGACCACGTTGGGCGCGTCACCGGGGTGTGGGCCATCGTCGTAGAACGGTTCGCTATCGGCGACAGTTCGGCCGATCCGACCGTGGAATACCTCTGCACGTGCCATGGGTCACCTCGTCACCAACAGTAACCGACGGATACCGACCTGTCACGAGCCAATGACGGTCAGTCGTCCATGCGACGGTGACCGGCTTGCCAGTCTTCGCTCACCGGGTTCTCGACGACGCCACCGAGGATGTTCAACTGTGGTGTCTCGCGCAGCGACCGCTTCATCTCGGCGAAGCCGGGGAACGCGGCGAGGGTGGTGACCGAGTCCCACAACCGCGCCGCATCAGCACCGCGCGGGATGCGTGAGATCACCGGTCCGAAGAACGACAGCGCGTCCTCCCCGAACGAGATGATCGGCGTGCCCACATCACGGCCGGTGCGGGCCAACGCCATCTCACCTTCGGCGTCGATCATCGCGTCCCACGCGGTGTCGTCGGCTGCTGCGGCATAGGCGGTGTCGAGTTCGGCGCGTTCAAGCACCTCGATGAGGTGATCGTGGGTGGAGAGCCGGTCGCGCATGCCTGACCCTTTCGGCTTATCGAAGTAGCTCTCGCCGTAGGCGGTGACAACAGGACCGAGGGCGTCACGCCCGAGTTCGTGACGAATCAGAGCAGCCACACGCAGCATGCGAAGCCCGGCCGTGTGCCCGAACTCGTACCCGGGCGGGAAATGCGTGGCGTAGTCCTTGTCTTTATTGATGAGTCGCAACGAGATAAACCGCCAGTCGACTCGGAAATCACGTTGGGCGGCCACCTCTTCCATCCAACGTGATGCGAGCCACGCAAACGGGCAGACCGGATCCCAGAAGAACTCGATGTCATACGACGCGTCGCGTTCGGGTGGTGTCGTCGGGATCTGCTCGCTCATGCTGGCGACGCTACGTTCGGCTCGTGCATGACGGCGAGACGGACCTCCACACGTTCACCGAACGGGTGCGGGAATTCATCAACGATTCGGTGTCGTCGGGGGTGGCGTGTCCTGAGTACGGCACGATCCTGCCCCCACGCTTGATCGATCGCGCCACCCGCTGGCAGGCGGCGATCGCTGCAGCCGGGCTCGCCGGCATCGACTGGTCGGCTGCGCATCAGGGCCGTGGCCTGAGCGAAGCCCATTCAGTCGCCTGGTACACCGAATGTGCTCGGGCTGGCGTTGCGCCATATGCCAACTTTCAGGGCTACGTGCTCACTGCAGGTGCGCTGCGCGCGTTCGGCACGTCTGAACAGACCGACCGCCATCTGCCGGGCATCCTCGATGGCTCAACGGTGTGGTGCCAGTTGTTCTCCGAACCGGGGTCGGGTTCCGACCTGTCGAGTTTGATGACGAAGGCTGAGCCCGACGGTGATGGCTGGAGGATCACCGGCCAGAAGATCTGGACCTCGACCGCCCAGGTATCCCAGTGGGGCATCCTGCTGGCGCGTACCGACCCCAGCACCAAGGGTGCTCGCGGTATTTCGTTCCTGTTGATCGATATGGATCAACAGGGAATCGACGTACGACCGATCAAACAGATGACCGGCGATGACGAGTTCTGCGAGGTGTTCCTCGACGGTGCCCGTGTTGAGGGGGATGGTGTGCTCGGCGAGTTGCACGGCGGTTGGCGGGTGGCCACGAGCGTGCTCGCCGACGAACGCGCTGCCGTCGGTGCGGCATCGGTGCGGCTCGACCGCCGACTACAACGGATCGCACCTGATGATCCTCGTGGACTCGTCGACCACGGCTTCGCATTACGCCGCCTGATGGATCGCTCAGGGTCGAATCCGCTGCTCGGTCCGCTATCGAAACTGGCCCTCACCGAGTTCGAAACCCACCTGAGCCGAGCCCTGCTCGAGTCGCGCGGTGCCGATGGGATGCTCGCCAACGATGACACCGAAGCGTTCCTTTACGCGCCGGGCATGCGTCTCGCCGGTGGCACCAGCGAAGTCCAGCGTGATCTCGTGGGCGAACGCCTGCTCGGGCTGCCCCGGCCGCCGCGCCCATAGAGCACCGTCACCACCACCGGCAACCGCCGCACACACCAGGCGCGTTGACCGATCTGGACAGGGCAATGGTTGGTGCTGAGGATCAGCTCAATCGCTGACGAAGCCCACTGGTGCGCGAAGAAGTGCGGGCGATGGCGGCCTCCACGGTGGCGGCATCGCCGATGAGGGTGACCTGGCGTCGCGCTCGAGTCACTGCGGTGTAGAGCAGTTCTCTGGTGGCGAGGCGAGAATCCGCTGACGGCAGCACCACCACCACATGATCAAACTCTGAACCCTGGCTCTTGTGGATCGTCATCGCATGCACGGTTTCGGTGCCCTCGAGATGTGACGGTGCAATCAGACGTGGAGATGAGTCGGTCGCAAAGGCAACGCGGGGGCCGTCATCAGTGCGCACCACCACACCCACATCGCCGTTGAACAGCCGTCGCGCCGGATCATTCTTCGTGACCATCAGCGGTCGGCCCGGATACATACCCGACGTGACCCGACCAAGTGCGGCAATTCGTGACTCGATCGCCCGGTTCCAAAACGACACACCTGCTCGCCCGCGTCGATGGGCGCACAGCACGCGAAGCGCGTCGAGCGCAGCGACCGCCGATGCTGCATCACCGTCTCGCGCGGCTTCGACGATGACGGCTACCTGGGCGTCGATGTCGCTGGCCACCAGACGTGCCGTGTCAACACGGCGGAGCACCACGCCATCTGATTGAGCGCCGTCGACGGGTTCATCGAGGATGTGGCGCGCCTGTGACCCGTCACCGGCCCGGATCGCCTCAGCGAAGCGCCCGATCCGGCTTGTCGAAGGAAAGCGTCTGCTCTCTCGCAACTCAGCAACACGATCAGCGACCGCGCCGCCGGCTCCAGCCACATCGCCGAGCACCGAACCGGCGTCGACGCTGGCCAACTGTCCGGCATCACCGACGAGGATCAGACGCGCCTGCGGCTCGAGCGCCCGAAGTACCGCATCCATCAACGGCAACGACATCATCGACGCCTCGTCAATGACGACAACGTCGTGTGCCAATGGGCGATCGTGACCATGACGGAATCCAACGCCCCCGCCCTGCACACCGAGCAGACGATGGATGGTCGACGGCCTGAGCTCGGCGAGGGCAGCGCCGATGCGCTCGAACTCGTCGTCGCCCGAACTGGTGAACAACGCCACCGACGCGTCGATACTTTCAGCCATTCGGGCAGCTGCTTTGCCGGTTGGAGCAGCCAGCGCGATCCGTACGTCACGCTGAGACGCAGCGAGCAGCGCAGCGAGCAGCGCCGCCACTGTTCGGGTCTTGCCGGTGCCCGGCCCACCGGTCAGCACGCCGAGTCGTCCCGACACACATCGCTCAACCGCTGCGCGTTGTCCATCGTCGAGTTCGAGCACCCGAGCGACATCGTCAAGTCGCCCAGCGCCCGAGGCAGAACCCGACGCAAGTTCCCGAATCCGAGCTGCCACCGACACCTCGTGGTCATGGAACCGCCGCAGATAGGTCAATCCGAGATCAACCACGAGTGGCGCACCCGGAGCGGTGACGAGTGGGCTCGCCATCACCGCCGCCAACCATCCGTCGGGATCATCGGGCCACTCGAGGAATTGGGCCGCGCTCACGGCGTCCGGGTCGAGGTGCTCCATCTCGGCCAGCACCTGTTCGCGAACCGATGCAAGATCGAGCGCTACGTGTCCGGAGCGTGGCGCACGAACAGCAAGCGCCATGGCGAGGAGCACACGTGCGTCGGTCTCGCCTGCGAGCTCCGCGCAGCTACCGACGACCATGGCATCGGACTCGGTGAGCACGCCGGCGCTGACCCACGGGGCGAGTTGGTCGACGAGCGGGCGTCGGCGATCGAGATAGGCCGTCATGGTGCCACCCCCTGAGCGAAGCAGGTGTCGAGGGCGGCGATCACCGATACGGGCGGGCACCACCACATGACACCGCGGGCGTCATCAACGGTGTTGGTTCGTTCCATGCCGCGAACGAACAGATACGCCGAGCCGAGCAGCAGATCATCGTCGAAGCTCGAACCATGGCGCAGGCGGAGATAACGACGAAGTGCCACCATGTAGAGCACCGCCTGCAACGGGTAGCCGTGGCGATGCATCTCCTGCACCATCTCGTCAACAGAAAACGTGGCGTCTGACGCGATGCGGTTGGTCTTGTAGTCAGCCACCAGATACCGACCATCGAAACGAGCGACTAAGTCGATCGATCCGGTGAGCATGCCGTCGATGTCGACATCGAGGCCACCAGCGGCTGCCGCCGCGAACCACGGCAGCATCGGATCGCCGTCGGGGAGGCCATCGGCGACGATGCGGGCGATGTCAAGTGCCGACATCGAGGCCAGTGGCAGCAAGAACTCGAGTTCATCGAGTCGGTCAGAGCGATCGAGGTCGACGAGACGAGTGGGGCCGAGTGGTCCACCGAGCGGTGCGTTGAGCGCATCGGCGAGCCCGGCTGCGAGCGTCGAGGCGCTCACCCCCATTGACCGGTAGCGCAACGCCGCTGCGCAGGCCATCTCGAGTTCGGTCGACAGATCGCCAGAGGCGAAGTCGACGACCTCGAGCACACCGTGTACGAGCGACCCGAACGCCGCTGAGCCGGGAACGGTTCGCAACGTGGCTCCCGTAACCCTCTCGGCCGCTGCGACGGGTTCATCAAACCCTCCAGCCGGGGCAGGAACCGGCGTGTGTTCTCCCCCATCACCGACGGCCCGTTCGATTCCGGTGAACGACCAGACTCGCCATGCCGACTCCAGGTTGCGATCAAACGACGCCACCTCAAGATCATCGAGCGAGGCTGCAATCGATCGCAGCACACCCGGAACCGGTGGTGAGTCAAGGTGAACGACCGACATCGCACCGTCGCTCTCGTTAGCGACCGCATCGAGATCGAGGCACCCGGTCGCGTCGAGCAAGGATCGCAGCGGCGCCGAGGTGGTGGCAAAACCCGGCACCTCCCACATCACGAGTCGATGCACCGCACGGGTCATCGCCACATAGAGATTGCGGCGATGTTCGGCCTGCTCTTCAAGCACCGCCGCTTCTCTCACCTCGGACGTCGCTGCGTATTCGCGCTGATCGAGGAGCCACATGGTGTTGAACAACCGATGACCAGGAGGCTCGAGATGCGCGTGGCGCAGACCGGCTGAGCCGCCGGGCTCATTCCACAACACCGGACAGAAGACCACGGGGAACTCAAGTCCTTTGGCTTTGTGCACGGTCATGATCTTCACCGTGGCGTCGTCACGGTCGAGACGACGATCGATGAGTTCACCGCTCACCGAATCGTTCGAGAGCGAGCGAAGATCTGTCATCGCCGATGCGAGACGTGACGGCGCACATGACCGACCACCGGTGGCGCGTTGCAACAGCTCAGCAATGTGGTCGATGTCGGTAAGGAGTCGCTCGCCACCGAGATCCGCGAGCAGCCGCTCGGGGTAACCGTTGCGACGCAACTCAGCCATGAGACGAGCCACCCCGCCGCGGCCGAGCGCCACGATGAGTTCACGCTGGCGTTCGAGCAACGCTGCTTCACCCGATTCATCCAAGTCAGCCACCTCGGCGGCGCTAAGCGAACCGAACGCCCCGAGTGCCACGGCTCGCGCGTTCGACAGCAAACTCGGCCGAGACATCGCCGAGATGAGGGCGTCCCAGTGCTGTGCCGCCACCGAGTCGAGCACCGAGTCGCTGCCACTCGTCGTGACGGGCACGCCTGCGGTGCGGAGCATTTCGGCGAGTTCGTCGGCGAGATCGTTCGATCGAACGATGATGCCGATGTCGGCGGGTTGGACGAGTTCCTCGGTGCCGTCCTTGCGCACGATGCGCACTTCGGTCAGATGACGAACCACCTCGTTCACAAGGTCAGCTTTTGCCCAGCGCTGCCCATCTGGGGATCGCACCTTGCCCTTGGCATCGGCTGGCGGGTGCATGAGTCGCCAGTTGAGCGATGCGGTGTTATCGCTCGGATCGATCAGTCGCCGAGCGTCGTCGCGACCGGCCTCCACCGATGAGTACCGGACGGACTCGTCGCCGAACGTCGCACCCGAGAACACACGGTCGAGCGCGCCGAGCAGATCCGCATCAGAGCGATAGTTCGTACCAAGTGAACGCACCTGTCCACCAGTGGCACGGGCGTAGTCAACCGCTGCCAGATACGCCGACAGTTCAGCCCCGCGGAATCGATAGATCGACTGCTTCGGGTCGCCGACCACCACCACCGCGGATCGGTCACCGGGCAGGTCGTCGTCAAGGAAGCAGCGCCGGAAGATATCCCACTGGACACGGTCGGTGTCTTGGAACTCATCAATCAGCACCAACCGGAATCGGTCGCGCAACTCTGCCACCAGCAACGGGCCTCGCACTGGGTCGACGACGAGGTCGCGGGTGTCGGTGATCATCGAGTCGAAGGTGCGATGCCGCCAACGGCGCCGACGATCAAGCACCGTCGCTCTCGCACGTTCGACGAGGTCGATCACGGCGTCGAGACGTGACCGATGCTCGGCCTTTGCTCCTGGGAACTCGCCGAGCGACGCATCAGGAAGAGCGAGTCGGCGCCGCACGGCAATCATCAGCCGATCCGGTCGGTCAACCATGTCGCCCGCAGCGAGGATGTGATCGCTGACCACGTCATCGATGTCGCTGTTGTCAGCACTCACGGCGATCGCAGCGGACCCGGCTGCGCTGAGCAGTCGCTGGCAATAGCCATGGATTGTCGAGATGGTCATGGCATCGAACTCGGCAAGGGCGACGGCGAGCCGCGCCGCGCGGCGACTGCGTTCGTCGCTGTCGCAGTCGAGCAGCAGTTGATCGACGGAGTCGTCACGATCGTCAGCCCTCGCCTCGGTTCGTTCGAGCAGTTCGACCGCCTTCGCGAGCCGGGAACGGAGACGCCCCGACAGCTCCGCAGTTGCCGCTTCGGTGAAGGTGACGACGAGCACCTCACGGGTGGTGACGCGCCCGGTGGCGAGTCCGAGCACGGTCAGCCCAGCCAGCGAGTACGTCTTACCTGTTCCAGCCGAGGCTTCGAGCACGGTGAGACCTCGCGGCGGCGCATCAGCCAGATCGAATGGTGTGGCAAAGGACGCAGCGTTCGTCACGATGCTGCCCCAGATTCGCCGTCGATCATCACGCAACGCATGATCGGCGCCCACACGTCATGCACCGGTGCATACAGGTCGGTCGCTCGCATCAGTTCATCAAAGGTGTGGTCGTAGAAGAGCCGGTTCCACGGCTTGGAGCGTTCACCAGGTGAGTCGTCACGCCCGGTCCACTTCTTGGCCGCCTCACCAACGGCACCGGTGGCCAAATGTTCGGCCAAATCAGGGAAGAACGCGACCGGCGTGGTCAACGCCCGAGCCCGATGCCCCGTGATGATCTCGATCAGGGTTGCCGCGGCTTGTGCATCACGAAGCGCGACCTGCACGCGGGAACGGTCGCTCGTCGAACGAGCACGACGGTAGATCAGCGCTGACCACGCAACATCGGGATACGTCACACCGAGCGCGGCGAGGTCGAGAATGCGATCAAGCAGGTGACCCGGCTTGTACGACGATGCCCGAGCATCGACGATGACGGTGCCCATCACATCGGGAACCTCACCATCGATACGGCCAACATCACCTGATGCCGGTATCGAGATGGGCAAGGTCGTGCGATCGAGCGGCAGCGCGATGCCATCGGCGCGAAGCAAATTGACGATCGCAGCAACCTCAGCAGATGCCTCCTCCAACGCCTGCGTGCCGTATGCGCCGGGGGGAAGGTCGCCGGCGAGACGGAGGTACTCCGACCACTCGGTTGGATCGACATCGTCGAGCGCAGCAGCGAGCACACGGTCTCGAATCGCGTAGGCGTCGAGACCACCCAGGCTGAGTGGAATGTGCGGTTCGGCGATCGTGTCGCGTCGCTCCCGCAGGTACACGCCGAGACGACCCTCGCAGAACGCCTTCACCGGACTGGTGAGTGCGCTGGCCAGATCAGTTAAGCGGATCTCAGTCTCTGGTTCGCCCGCTGCGAGCACCGGCACCGTCGGGGCGGTGCTGCGCTGAGCTCGTCGGGCGACCGCCGCCGCAGCGGCACCGGCATCGTGACTCCATGGCTGACTGCTCACGATCGGGTGGCAGGCAAATGATGGCTCCGACCACGCCTGACGCGGGTGGTCGATGGCGGGGAAGTCGTCACCGGTGAGGTCGCTCAAGGTGTCGATGAGTTCGCTCAGTGCGACCGATGGGGCAATCTCGGCCCGTGACCGCACATCGAAGCCGGTCGAGCACATGATCAGCACCTCGCCGGCGGCCATGACCGCATCAAGTATCTGTGACCGGTACTCGCTCCGGGCGTCGCGATCGCCGATGCATGGGGCATTGGCGACAAGGTCGTCGGGACTACCGAATCCACTCGGCTCAGAGTCGAGGTCCATGCCGAGGAGGCAGATCACGCGATGTGGCACACCACGCAAGGCGGTGAGCGAGGACAAAGTGGCGCGTCCAGTGTCGAATCGTGGGCGACCTGCGCTATTCGAGAGTCCACTGGCGAGGAGCGACATCATCTCTGCCGGATCGACGGGTGTCGCCTCGGCGTTCGTGCCGGCCGACGCCACTGACTCGGCTACACCGTCGAGCACACGATCGACCGAACGCCATAGGAACGTCATGTCGTCATCGACGGCGATGATCCGATGTAGCGCGGCCCTGAACCGTTCCACCCACACCGCTGCGGGCAAGGGTTGGGCGAGGTCGGCGTGGATGACTCGCAGGGCATCGAGGAACGACGTTGCCGCACCGACTACCTCAAGATCGTCGAACAGCACGGCGCCCGCCGGTGCAATCCCACCAAGACCGAGTTCGGGCCCGGCTGCGCCGGTCAATGCGCCAACCATTGCACGGTCGAGCGCATCACTGAGTGTGAATGCGCTGAGCACCGGTACCCCGGCTGCTGCCTGGTCGGCGGCGTCGAGCCCCCACTTGGCGTTCGTCATGGTGAGCACCTGAGCGATCCGATCCACGGCGTCGCCATCGAGTCCGAAGCGGTTCGCAACCGCTGGTTGAGCGACGAGGTCGATCACATCGTCGACACGGAAACGTCCGTTGAGAAGCGACAGCACGGCAAGCGCAGCGGTGGCGATTGGATTCTCCGTACCGAGCGATCGGTCGGCCACCTGAACCGGTATGGCCGCAAGCCCGTTGTCGGGGTCGCCGGCGAACACCGACTCGACAAGCGGAGCAAACCGTTCCACATCGGGTGTCAGGATCGCGATATCACGTGGCTCGAGCGCCGGTTGGCAACCGTCGATGTCGAGCAGGTGCAGCAGGTGATCGCGCAGCACCTCCACCTGTCGGGCTGGTCCGAAGGTGCGGTGCCACACCACGGTGCCATCGCGCTCGATGCCACCCGTGGGCGGCTGGTCGTTGGCGATGCCGTGACGCAGGTGTGCCAGCAGCGTCGAGTTCGGCGCCATGCGATCGAATGGTGCGCTGATCTCGCCTTGGCTTGCTCGCACCATGTCGAGCAACAGGAGGTGGCCTTCCTCATTTGAACGTCCCCAGGCGCGATTCAATCGATGACGGGCTGGATCGATGCCGATGGCATCGCGCGCAACGGGGTGCAGGAGTCGATCGGTGGAACGGGCGCGAACCTGATCCCAGCGGGCGGGCGAGATCACCGGTGCGTAGATCGCAACATCAACGTGATGCGCCAGAGCGGCTATCACTTCCAAATACGGCTGTGGGATCGACGTGATACCGAACACCGAGACCCGCGTCAGATCGCGGGCGCCGACCGGGAGGCCATCGGCGCGGATCGTGTCGACCAGCGTTCGCATGTGATCGACGTCGGTCGGTCCGCCGAGTCGTTCATGCACTCTGCGCCAAAGTTGTGGCTGCCACTCATGGTGTGTTGAGAGTGGCTCAAGCACCCCGTTCACGTCACCGCCAGAGGTCCACGCATTGGCCATGTGCGGTCGATAGAGGCCGTAACGGTCGAAGAGATCGGCGACCGCACGGGCGCGTAAGGCATCTGGTGCGCCGTCGTCGCTGAACAGCGAGTGGATCACCCAGGTGAGCGGGCCGATGCCCCAACGGCCGAGCCCGGCATCGGGCCCGAGGATGTCGTGCACCAGTCGCGCCGGGTAGACGAACTCGATGTTTGCGGTGATGCCAAGGCGCCGAGCGAGTGCGTGGGTGAGCCAACTGCGCACGCCATCGCCGGGGACGACGACGACCTCGGTGGCGAACGGATCAGTGGGCACGTCGGCGAGGCGCGCCGCAAGGTGATCAGCCAGCGGCTCAAGGCCGGTGTCGACGTGGAGGTGCAGGCCCACGTGGCCGATCGTACGCATTGGGTGTGTCAACGCCGACAGACCCGCAATGTGTGACGGTCGTCGTCAGAATGGTGACGGAATGCGGCCGATGCCACCATCAATTGTCAGCATGCCGGCCAGACGACGATCGAGATGATTCGCACGCCATGTGAGCATCTCGCCTGCCAGCGCTGCGATCACCGCCGGATCATCCACGACCGCTCCCCCGCCCGGATCGGCCTCGAGGTCGAGACACCATTGTGAGCCGTCACCGAAGTGCACGAAGAGATACCGCTCGGTGCGCAGCGCAGCGAGATTGGCACGTTCGAGCCGCCGATCCCACGGCCACTCGGGCGTCACACCCATCAACAGGTAGACCGATCGCCAGTCGTACTCCCAGCGCGCTGCATTTCTCCAGCGCTCAGGGGTCTCACCGTTGAGGAACGGCGTGAGCGGGAACCCGTCGCATTGCAGCGGCACGGGCACACCGACCGCTTCCGCGATGGTCGGGAGCACATCG
>JAPOJQ010000079.1 GCA_029978335.1 Actinomycetota bacterium | reverse complement strand
CTCGAACGACTGGGGGAGACCGTCTTCATTGCGGTAGTACGTGGTGCCTTCCGGGCATTCCTCGGTAACGACCGGAACCTCTGTCGTCGTCGTGGTGGTCGTGGTGGTTTCCTCAACCGGTGGTTGATCGGTGACCAAGGGATTACCGCACGCGCATCGAGCACGTGGCAGGCAGAGTTCATCGACCAGCACCGCCGTACCAGCCTTGATGATCGCCTCGTAGCCGTACTCCTGACCATTCTTGAAGCCGTACATCGTGAGCTTCACGTTCTGGGCGAGGAATGCTGGCTGGAGGCTGTCGAGGAAGCTGTCGATCTGGGCGAACTCGATCCCTTGGATGCGAGCCCACGCTGCCGCGCGGTCGGGGTGCGAGCGGAAGAACTCCTTCATGCCCTCGATGTCGCACACGTTGCTCCCGGGCCCGCCGTAGGTGCCACGCGGCTGGATGTAGAGCGAGTCGCTCGACGCGGGGATCTGACCCGACTGGAACTGGAAGGTGTACTCGGCGGGGAGTTGCCCCGTGGCGAACGATGGACTGAACGCGTCGGGCCCAATGGCGTTGGCCGGGGCGACGTAGAGCGAACTCGCCTCGGCCACGTTGTTGTTCCCACCGAGAAACGAGGTACCGAGGCCAACCGCACCACCCACGATGGCGGCGATGATGGCGAAAATGACGAGAGTGCGAATGCGCTTCACGGCGAAGTCCTTTGTTTGCGGATCATGTCGCCTGTCCCGAGCATCGATGAGGCGAGATCTCGCAGAAAGTTAGCGCGTTGGAACTGGATTGGATTTAGTTGTGGTGGGCTCGGTCATCGCGGTGAAATACGGGATCGAGTGATGCGCGATGGGCCCAATCAACAGGGCGAATACCAGCGTGCCGACACCGAGCGGCCCGCCGAGTATCACGCCGGTGAGCAACACCACTGCCTCAATCGAGGTACGCACCATTCGGATCGAGTGACCGCGGGCGGCGATACCGGTCATCAACCCATCTCGCGGCCCCGAGCCGAATCGGGCCGCGATGTACCAACCGGTTGCAAGTCCGTTGACGACGATGCCGATGAGTAACAGGGCAACTCTCAGTGGGATCGACGAGACGCTCTCAGGGAGGATCGCCAGCGACACGTCAACCCAGATGCCGACAAAGATTGCGTTGGCAAGTGTGCCGAGTCCAGGTCGCTCACGGATCGGAATCCAGAGCAGGACGACCACGAAGCTGGTGAGCACGATGACGGTGCCAAGCGACCAGCCGAGCTGATCGGCCACCCCTTGGTGAAAGACGTCCCATGGCGCAAGGCCGAGATCGGCTCTGACGATCAATCCGAGACTGAACCCGAACAACGCCAAGCCACCCATGAGGAACACCCAGCGCTTGAGCAACATCGTGGGCACGTTACGCGCCAACTCGTGTCCGGACGCGCATCAGAGCCGGGGGAACCGCCCAGTCCCACCGGCCCCGATGCCGCCCCGATCACGGGACGTTCAGGTGCTCGTTTGAGCGATCGTCAGTCGATGAGCGACCTCCGACGTCGTCCGATGGCCATGGCGAGCGCTGAACCACCCGAGATGAGCAGTCCGGCGAGCGTCGTGGTGGCGGCACCGTTACCGCCGGTCGACGGCAGCGCCTGCGCCGTCACGGTTGCAGCTGTGGTGGTCGTCGCAATGGTGGTGGTCACCGTGGACTGTGGCAACAGCACCGGCAGAGCACCCGACACGATCACATCGACCGAACCAGGAATGACGCTTTGGGTTACGACCGTGGTCGGCGTCGCCGTCGTGGTCGGGGCGGCCGTGGTCGTTGGGACTGCGGTCGTGGTGGGTGCTGCGGTGGTGGTGGTCGCGGCGGCGGTAGTGGTTGGCGGAGCCACATAGGTCACCGTGGCCGTGGCCTCTTCTGACTCGAGATCGCCAAGCATCGCCATCGCCGTGTTCGTCACTGAACCGGCGGTGACGTCGTCAGCGGTGGTGACATAGTCCATCTCGCAGGTGATCGACTCGTCCACATCAATCTCGGCGTCATCGGCACCGCAGTCGAACGGCGTGCCACCGTCGATCATGTCATCAGTGATCTCGAACTGGTCGGGGCCGAGAGCGACGTTGCCGGTGTTGGTGATCTCGTAGCTGTAGGTGATGGTCTCATCGGCACCGCTGTAGGTCGCGGGATCGGCCGTCTTCACCAGTTCGATCGATGGCATCTTCTGCGTGACCATCCATCGGCACGTGATCTGATCGCCTTCGGCGTAGTCGACGATCGCCGATGCGCCATTCACCTGGTGGGTGCTTACGCCGTCGCCCTCGGTCACACATGACACGCCGTCGAGCATCCAGTCGTCAGGGAGATTGAGGGCGAAGGTGTACTGCTTCTCACGACGCAACTGGATCATCGCGGTGTCACTCGATGAGCCGTCGTCGATCAGGGTGAACGACGGCTCCATCGGAGGCTGGGTCGTCGGGCTGACCGAGAAGACGAAGGGCGTGCTGCCTTCAGGAGTCGCTTCAAGAATTGCCGTGAGCGAGCCGTGCGTCTCTTCGTCGTCTCCGCCGTCGGGCATCGATGACGAGGGTGGACCTCCGGCAGCACTTGAGTGTTGGGCACTCATTAGGGCGACGCTTCCGACTCCGAGGAGTCCGAGCACGGCCAGTAGCCCGAGCCGGCGACCTCGGTGGTTGTGTCGTCCACCGGGGAACGACTGATCGATGTTCGACGTTCGGGCGCGTCGAAGCAGGGTGAATCTGGACATGGTGGTACCTCGTGTCAGGGTGGGCAACGCCGGTTGTCTTGGGCGTGGCTGTGTCAGCGCGGATCGAGCTGGGTCCTGGATCGAGGGCGGTCGTCCCGGAGTGGAACCTTCCGAGTCACGACCCTAGGAGTCGGCGGTCGAGGTGAACAGCGACAGCCGTGGCGTTCTTTACGCCGCGGGCGTCACGCTCTGATGAGTGCAGATGCCACTTCGGCGATCACCGATTCTTTGGCATCAAGCGGTGGCAGCAGGATCAACTGATCGAGGCCGGCAGCTTCGAGATCGGCGACCCGCTGGCGCAGTTGATCCGGTGTGCCGACAAGGCAGGTGCGCTCGATGAGATCACCGGTCACAAAGCGTTCCTCGTCCGGCTCCACCCAACAGTTGTGACCTCGATGAATCGCCAGGTGCCGTCGCTCGCTCGGGGTGCGTGCCAAATGGGCGGTGTACTCGTCCCAGATGTCGGCGAGGTGTGCCGGGGGCCGCTTGCCGAATTGGGTCACCTGTTCATATGAGTAGTGGAGACTTGCGATGGCGAATGCCGCAGTGCCGCGGCGCACCCGTTCGCTCTCGACCGTTTCGCCCTCAGCGAGCACGAAGATGGTCGTCAGCGTCGAGACCGGGAACGTCTCCCGTGAGATCGTTCGACCGACTTCGCTCGCTGACTGCTCAAGACGCTGGCGGGCGTGCGCGACGGCATCGGGGTCAGGTGGGAGCGAGGTGACGAGCCCATCGCCATGGCGGGCGGCCAGCGACATGGCCTTTGGTCCGAACGCCGACACATGCATCGGAATGCGTGGTTCGAAGCGAACAAACCCGGAATCAGGCATGAGGTGATGCGTGGGAGCAATGCGTCCGCGGAACTCGTAGTCGACTTCGTCGCCATCGAGGAAGGCGCGCAGGTCGCTGAGATAGCGATCAAACTCGGCGATCCGCATTGGCGGATGGCCCATGATTCGCATCGCCGTGTTGCCGGTGCCGATGGCGCAAAAGACCCGGCCGGGTGCGATCTCGTTGATGGTCGCATGCGCGGCCGCGGTCACCGGGGCCGGACGGGTGGGAGCCACCGCCACACCGGTGCCAATCATCATCGTGGTGGTGCGGGATGCGGCAAGCGCCATGAATGCGTACACATCCGACCAGATCATCTGGCTGTCCGCAGCCCACAGATGCGTGTATCCGAGTCGCTCCGCCTCGACGACGTAGTCGATGTCTGCGGGACGTGATGCAACGCAGATTCCGTACTTCATGGTGCGATCCTTGCGACCTGGGGTCGCAGCGCTGAAGTTGGAGTAGTTCAGCGTTGCGGTGTGATGCGTTCCCCGATCCACCAGGCAAGGTCGTGGCGAGCCGGATGTTGGATCACGATGTAGCGCGGACGGTCACCGCGCAAGGTGATGCGCAGTAACTCTCGGTCGCGGAACACTGCCAGCCATGCGCGAGGTCGCCTACCTGTTTCGGGATCTTTGCCAGCGCACATGAAGTGCCCAGCGATCGCCGATCCCGGCAGGTGCGTGCCAGCGAGACGCCAACGGATGCGGTGTATTGCATCGGATCGTGACATCACCTCCGCCGAGACGATCTCATCCATCGGAATGATGCGTCCGCGGCTGAGCGACCAGACGCGATCCCAACCGGTGACCTCAATGTGCACTGCGAGATCGGTGACGGTCACCTCAACTGCCATGTCCGACACGCTAGTGGTGTGGCGTGGCCCGTTACCGTCGGCGCATGGAGCAGGGCACACCGTTTGCATTGCAGGAACTCATCGGTTTCACGATGGAACGAGGTGATGGTGTTGCCGTGTCGACGCTGCAGATCCGCCCCGAGCACATCAATCCGCACGGCGCCCTACACGGCGGGATCCCGTACACGATGCTCGACACCGCAATGGGCGCTGCGGTGATGACCAAAGTGCCCGATGGCCACTGGTGCTCAACGATTGATATTCATACGCGCTACTTGCGTCCCTGCACCGGTGGGACGATCACGGTGACGGCAACCGTTCGTCGCGCCGGACGGCGCGTGAGTCACGTCGATGCTGTCGTCGTCGACGATGACGGCAATGAGATCGTTACTGCGGCTGGGACGTTCGCCGTCGTGCCAGTGCCGACCTGACCTGTCGCATCGTGCCGATTGCGTGCTCGGCGAGCCGGTTGTAGCGCCGCGTGGCACGCGGCCATCGCGACGCGATGGCTTGGCCAAGCGTGACCGCCGGCGCCTCGCTGCCGTAGGTGAGTTCGGCGAGCCATGTGCGCGGACCGTATTCGCCGCCATTCGCCATCGCCTCGGCCTCACGAACTTCTTCTTCGAGCCGCCAACGTTCGAGTTCCTCAGCGCTGTGGCCGGTGGCGCGACGACGCGCAATCACGTACGCAAAGAGCGCGTGGTCGGGATGGGCATCGGTGAACGCAGCATCGGCATCCATGATGTGGGTGAGCCACGGCTCAACCTCTTCGAGCGGGGCCGAATGAATCGCTTCGTTGTGGGTGAGCAACAGATAGCCAATGGCACCGCCGAGGCGGGCGAGGGTCGTGATCTCGAAGTGCCGCTCAATGGTCGCGAGCACAAGTTCTGAGTGCACCGCTTCGGTGGGGTCCTGATCGAGCATCGTTTCGAGATGCGGATACGCCATTGTCTGGCGTAGGTGTTCGGGCAGCGTCCGGTTCGTTTCCCACGCCGCCTCCCAGACGATGGCTGGGTACTGGTTGCGATGTGGACCCACATAGTCCCAGGACACGAAGAGTCCATCGGGATTGAGCCGTTCTGAAACTTGACGAAACACCCGGTCGATGTGGGCGATGTGGTGACCAGCGGCATGGTTGAGCACAAGGTCAAACGGCCCGTCAGGTAAGGGCACTGCGTTGACATCCATCTGGATGTACGTGGCGGCGAGTCCCACGTCAGCGGCACAGCGGCGAGCGTCATCGAGGAGATGTGGGGCGATGTCAATGCCGATCACTTCATCGACGATGCCCACCCGATGCAGTTCACGCTCGACCCATCCGGTGCCGCAATTCAAGATGAGCGCTCGTCGAAACCGACGGCCGTCGCGGGCGAGCGCCTCAAACCACGTGGTGGTCGGGTCGCCCGTGCCTCGGCGGTCGAGATGCTGGCGGACCGTTTCGAAGTCGTTCCAGTATCGACCGGTGTAATAGCGATGGCCTTCGGATGGAACGCTCACAACAGTGCCAGCGTCCTTCGTGCGCCCGGTCGCCGAATCATGGTGGCCATCATGCCCGCTGCGATGGCGATGCCACCCCCTGCCGAGAATGCCCAGCCG
>JAPOJQ010000021.1 GCA_029978335.1 Actinomycetota bacterium | reverse complement strand
GTGACCCGCGCATCGCAACGATTGCCCGAGCCCGACGACACCTTGTTCACCGGGCTGGTGATCGGCGACGACCGCACACAACCACCTGAGATGCTGGCCCGTTTCCGGCGCACTGGGTTGTCGCATCTCACCGCAGTCTCTGGCCAGAACGTTGCGCTCGTCCTCGCTGCCGCAAGTCCGCTGCTCCGCCGACTCACCGGTCGACCACGCGTTGGCGTGACGTTGATCTTGATCGCCTGGTTTGTGGTGATCACCCGGCTCGAACCATCGATCATTCGTGCTGGGGTGATGGCAGCGCTCGCCGTCATTGCTCGTGCAACAGGCCGTGAAGGGTCGCCGGTGCGACTATTGGCATTGGCGGTCTGCATGCTGCTCATCATCGACCCGTTGCTGGCACAGTCGGTGGGGTTTCAACTTTCGGTCGGGGCAACCGCAGGTGTTGCGGCGCTCGCAAACCGGCTTGGTGAGCGACTCAGCGCACTCGGCCCGTTGGCACTGCCAGTTGGCGTCACCCTTGGTGCTCAGATCGGCGTCCTCGTGCCGAGCGCGTTGGTGTTCGGACGACTGCCGCTCGTTGGCCTCATTGCCAATGTGTTAGCGGTGCCGATCGCCGGTCTCGTGATGCTGCTCGGATTGCCAATTGCGATCATCGCTGCGCCAGCACCACCGCTTGGCAGCATCTTGATGTTGCCGATGCGTCTCGGTGTTCGTTGGGTCGACACGATCGCAGTGCTCGCCGATCGGCTCGAACCCGAGCGGGCGGCGGTGGGCTGGTGGGCACACGGGTGTGCAGCGGCGCTGTTGCTCTTGTGGGTCGTGATTCGCCGCCATCGCATCCGGCTGATAAACACGCAGTGACATGGGAACGTTTCTGCTCACCGGCGATGATGAGTCGATACTCCGACTGGCGGTACTTGAACTCGTTCACGAACTGGTCGGTGACGGCGATCGATCGATGATGGTCGACGAATTCGACGGCGCCGATTTCACCCTTGGTGATGTGGCGACCGCTGCGCAGACTCCGGCGTTTTTGACCGATCGGCGCATTGTTGTCGCGCGTGGCATCGGTCGGTTCGTGGTGGCCGATACGCCACCGCTCGTCCAGTACCTCGCCGACCCATTGCCGAGCACCGAGTTGGTGCTCTTCGGTGGTGGAGGCGCGGTACCAAAAGCGTTGGTCGATGCGGTGAAATCAGCGGGAGGTGAGGTCCGCAGCACCAGCGTTGCCGCCCGACCAAAAGAACGGGCCGTCTGGGTGCGGTCGAGGGCAGCAACCAAGGGCATCGAACTTGATGATCGGGCCGTGGCGCGTCTCGTCGACTGGTTAGGCGAGAATTCGGGTGCCCTCGATGGCGTACTTGAGACGATTGCGTCGAGTCATGTCGGACGTGCCAAGGTCCGCATCGAAGACGTTGAGCCATTGCTGGGCGAGGCAGGTGGTGTGCCGCCATGGGATCTCACCGATGCGGTCGATCGGGGTGACACCGCGAAGGCGATGACCTTGCTCCATCGAATGGTGCATGGTGGTGGTCGTCATCCCTTGCAGGTCATGGCCATACTGCATGGGCACTACGCAAAGATGTCGATGCTCGATGGCGCAGGGGCAACCGATCAGGATTCGGCGGCCAGCGTGCTTGGTATCAAAAGCGGCTTTCCGGCTCGAAAGGCGCTCGACGGGTCGCGTCGGCTTGGTCGCGATGGCTTGCGGCGCGCCATTGGATTGTTGGCCGATGCTGACCTCGATCTCCGAGGTCGAACCGGGCTTGATGAACTGACGGTGATGGAGGTGCTGGTAGCCCGCCTCAGCCGTCTCGCGCCAGCCGGTCGTTAGACGCGACAGAGCCCGGAACCCTCGAAAGGGATCCGGGCTCTGTGGACGTTCGTGGGAACGGTGCGGCTCAGGCGCCGGCGTTGACCTTCTTCATCAGGCGGCTCTTCTTGCGGGCCGCTGCGTTCTTGTGGATCACACCCTTGTTGGCGGCGGTGTCGATGCGGCTCATCGCGGCACGAACCGCGACATCATCGTCGGAGCCCATGCTGCCAACGGCTGACTTGACCCGAGTCTTGATCTCGCTGCGGATCGCACGGTTGCGATCGGCACGCTTGGCGTTCGTGATGTTGCGCTTCTTCTGGCTCTTGATGTTGGCCACGGGAACCTCTGTACTGTGCGTCGGCCTGGATGGCCGGCTGGTCGAATTCTTGGAGCGTCGTCGGCGAATGCCGATCTCGCAGCACGGCGAGGCTATCGGGAGCGCTCCGACACTCCCAACGCGCCACCGGTAGCGTGTGCGCAGCCATGGACACCCCCGCCGGTCTTGCCCGGATCCGCAACTTTTCGATTATCGCCCATATCGACCACGGGAAGTCGACGCTGTCGGATCGCATCCTTGAGGTGACCGGCGCCGTGCAGGCCCGCGATATGCGAGCGCAGTATCTCGATTCGATGGATCTCGAGCGCGAGCGCGGGATCACGATCAAAGCGCAGAACGTTCGCGTCGAGTGGAAAGGTCACCTGTTCCACCTCATCGATACGCCGGGCCACGTCGACTTCGGTTACGAGGTGTCGAGATCGCTTGCCGCATGTGAGGGCGTGGTGCTGGTGGTCGACGCAGCGCAGGGCATTGAGGCGCAGACGTTGGCGAATTGTTACTTGGCGCTCGAGAACGATCTCGAGATCGTGGCGTGTCTCAACAAAATCGATCTTCCTGCGGCCGACCCTGATCGGTATGCGATGGAGATCGAGACCATTCTTGGCATTCCCGCCGAGGACATCCTTCGAATCTCTGCCAAGACTGGCGAGGGTGTTCCAGAACTCCTCGATGCCATTGCCGAACGCATACCGGCACCAACGGGCGACGCAGACGCTCCGTTGCAGGCGTTGATCTTCGACTCGCAGTTTGACCAGTACCGAGGCGTCGTGTCGTCGGTGCGGGTGGTGAACGGTCGCTTGACCTCGGGTTCAAAGTTGCAGTTCATGCAGGCCGGTGCGGTTCACGAAGCGTTGGAAATCGGTGTGCGCCGGCCGGCGACGACTCCGGTGCCCGAGCTCGGTCCAGGTGAGGTCGGCTATCTCATCGCCGGTATCAAAGATGTGGGCGATGCCCGCTCGGGTGAGACGGTGACGACAGTGACCCGAGGCGCAACCGAGGCGTTAGCGGGCTACCGCGATCCCAAGCCGATGGTGTTTTCAGGTCTGTTCCCGATCGACGGTGACGACTTTGAGGATCTGCGCGATTCATTGGGCAAGCTCAAACTCAACGATGCGTCGATCACCTATGCACCTGAGTCGTCGGGGGCGCTCGGTTTCGGCTTCCGCTGTGGCTTCCTCGGGCTGTTGCACATGGAAATCGTGAAGGAACGTCTCGAGCGTGAATTCGGGTTGGCGCTCATCGCCACAGCTCCGTCGGTCGAGTATCGGGTGACGCGCACCGACGGCGGAGTTGCTGTCGTCGACAATCCGTCGGATCTTCCACCTCCACAGCAGATCTCGTTTGTGGAGGAACCGATTTTCAAGGTGTCGATCATCACACCGACGGCCTACACCGGCACGTTGATGGAACTCTGTCAGTCGCGCCGTGGTGACATGAAGCGGATGGAGTACCTGTCGCCCGAGCGGGTTGAACTCGTCTACGAGGTGCCCCTTGCTGAGGTGGTCGTCGACTTCTTCGATCAGTTGAAGAGTCGGAGCCAGGGGTATGCGAGCCTCGACTACGAGCTCGCTGGTTATCAGCAGTCGAACCTCGTACGAGTCGATCTTCTGTTGAACGGTCAGCCCGCTGATGCGTTCTCGACGATCGTGCATCGCGACAACGCTGAGTCGTATGGCCGACGGATGTGCGAAAAGTTGCGGGAACTGATTCCGCGACAGATGTTCGATGTGCCGATCCAAGCGGCTATCGGAGGCAAGGTCATCGCTCGCGAAACCGTCAAAGCAAAGCGCAAGGACGTGTTGGCGAAGTGCTACGGCGGTGACATCACCCGTAAGCGAAAGTTGCTGGAGAAGCAGAAAGAGGGCAAGAAGAAGATGAAGGCCATCGGCCGTGTCGAGGTGCCCGGCGACGTCTTCATTTCTGCGCTCAAACTTGATGACTGACGGCGTCGATCACATGTCGCGTTCGTCCACGTTCCGTTCTCTCCGACACCGCAACGCCCGACTGTTTCTCGGTGGACTCGCCGTGTCGCAGATCGGTGCGTGGGCACAGTTCACCGCAGTGGCAGTGCTCGTTGATCGATTGACCGAGTCGACCACCGCCATCGGGATTCTCACGGCGTTCCAGTTCGGCCCACTGTTGATCCTCGGGGCTTGGGCTGGCTCGTTGTCGGATCGGTTCGATCGTCGGCGCATTGTGTTGTGGACCCAGTCGCTGCTCGCTGTGCAGGCAGTGCTCTTTGCCGTGGCGTATGTGACCGACACGCTGTCGATCGGCGTGATCTATGTGCTGACGTTGTTGCTCGGTGTGGTGTCGGCCATCGATAACCCGGCGCGTCGGGGCTTTGTCACGCAACTCGTCGAACCGGAAGAGATTTCGAACGTGATGTCGCTCAATACGGCGACGATGACGGGTTCACGCATATTCGGGCCTGCCATCGCTGCGCTGTTACTCGGGCCGCTTGGTGCCGGGTGGTTATTCGTCGTGAATGCCGCCACGTCGATCGCCATCATTTACTCGATCATCGGGGTTGATCCAGACGGTGTTCAACCTGCGCCGCGCGTTGCCCCCGGCGGACGTCCGATTCGAGACGCGGTCCGCTACATCGCCCACACGCCACTGCTCGGTCCGGTGTTCGTCGTGTTCGCGGTCGTCTCGACATTTGGCTACAACCACAACGTGTCGCTTCCTCGCATCGCCTCGGATGTGTGGGGGAGCGAGGCGTGGTTTGGTTGGGTGATGACGGCCACGAGCGTCGGAAGCTTCACCGGATCGCTGCTCACCGCCGGTCGCGCCAAGGTCACGCTGCGGTGGATGATTGGCCATGCGCTGTTACTCGGTGTGTCGGGTATCGGGTTGGCGTTCAGCTCGAACGGATGGATGGGACTTGTGGTGGCGGTGCCGCTCGGATTGGGCGGCGCGGCGTTCATCGCGTCGATGAATTCGTGGACGCAGGACATCTGCCCACCGGAGATGCGTGGGCGAATGCTGGCCTTCATTGCGATTGCGTTTCTCGGGTCGTATCCGATTGGCGGTCCGATCACCGGAGTTGTGGGCGATGTCGTTGGTCTCACATGGTCACTGTTGTATGGAGCGATCATCGTTGTCGTGGCGGCGATGTGGCTCGAGATTCGGGTCGTCCAGCGCACGACCCGACACGGCGCTGCCACGGAGCGGAGACTTCCGGTGTGAGCATTCGTCCTTCTGTGGTGTGGTTCCGTCGAGACCTTCGCCTCGAGGATCATGCAGCCCTGCAGCGTGCTGCCGCTGACGGGCCGGTGCTCGCGTTGTTCGTGATCGACCCCGCGTTCGACTCTGCGGGAGAACGTCGGCGTGCCGTGCTGAGCGAGATGCTTCGGAGGCTCGATGCTCAACTCGAGGGCAACTTGGTCGTTCGACGAGGTGCGCCGATCGCTGTGGTGCCCGAGGTTGCGGCTGCGATCGGTGCAACTGACGTTCACGTGACTCGTGACTACGCCCCGTATGGACATGCCCGCGATGCGGCGGTGTCGGCGGCGTTACGCGCGACGGGACATCGTCTCGTCGGTTCAGGATCGTCGCTGGTGGTTCCACCAGGCACCGTGACCAAAGACGACGGGAATCCCTACGCCGTCTTCACCCCGTTCCGTAAGCGATGGTCAGCGGTTCGTCGCGAGGTGGCATCGCCACTTGGCGCCGCACCGACCAACGTTGACTGGGTATCGATTGATGGCATCGACCTCGGGGTGGACGGACCGTGGGGCCTCGTGCTTGACACAGCGCTTCCCGATCATTCGATGGTCGATGTCGATGCGACCGGGGCGCTCGCTCGATGGGATCGATTTCGAAGCGATGCCTTGAGCCGTTACTCCGACGACCGTGACCGTCCCGCAATTGATGGAACCAGTGGCTTGTCATGTGCGTTGCGGTTCGGTCTCGTTCATCCCGCTCGACTCCTGGCTGATCTTGAACCGGGACATCCCAGCCACGACGTGTTTGAGAGCGAACTCGTGTGGCGTGATTTCTACGCAGACGTGCTGAACCGCCGTCCGGATTCGGCGTGGTCAAATCTCGATCACCGCCTCGATGGCATTGTCGTTGATACCGATGGTCGAGCGCACGAACGCTTCCGGCGTTGGTGTGAGGGATCAACCGGATTTCCGATTGTTGATGCCGGTATGCGTCAACTCCGTGCGACGGGCTGGATGCACAACCGCGTGCGAATGATCGTCGCCAGTTTCTTGGTGAAAGATCTCCATTTGCCCTGGCAGTGGGGTGCTCGGTGGTTTATGCGGCACCTCATCGACGGCGATCTTGCGTCGAACAATCACGGGTGGCAATGGGCAGCAGGAACCGGCACCGATGCCGCGCCGTACTTCCGCGTATTCAACCCGTGGGCCCAGGCGGAGCGTTTCGATCCCGATGGCACGTACCGCGAACGATGGGTTCCCGAACTCGGTAGCGATGACTATCCGGCACCGATGGTCGACCATGCCGTCGAACGCGCCGAAGCATTGCGGCGGTACGAAGCGACACGGGCGCGCTAGCAGTCGGTATCGTTGAGTGCCAGATGCTCGACGACCGCAAGACCGCCATTTTGAGCGCCGTCGTACAGGAGTACATCTCGACGGCGCAGCCAGTGGGTTCAACCCACATTGCAGCCGCGCCCGGCGTCGGTGTGTCGTCGGCAACGGTGCGCAATGAAATGGCGGTGCTGGAGCAAGAGGGTTACCTCGTCCAACCGCATACGTCCGCCGGTCGCATTCCCACCGACAAGGGCTACCGGTTCTTTGTCGATCACCTCGCGGCGCCAGGGCGTCTCGATGATGCACGCACTGCACAGGTTGGTGACTTCTTCTCAGCGGCGCATGGGCGGCTCGAAGAGATGTTGCATCAAACGTCTGATCTGCTCGCACAGATGACCCGTTCAGCATCGGTGGTGGTTGGCCCTCGCCCTGCTGCCGTTGAGGTGCGCAGTATTCAGGTGGTTGGGCTGTCAGCCTCGCACGCGACGGTGGTGGTGGTCTTTTCCAATGGTGTGGTGGCCAATGAGGTCGTCGAGTTGCCCGACGAGTGCACTGACGACACGATTGCACGGGCGGCTTCAGTAATGGCAGCGTGCATGATTGGTCGCACGCTGTCGTCGGTTGCCGAAGCCGACGCATCGGGTGATACCACGGTTGATGAGTTGTGTCGGCGAGCGTTGGCGGCGATCCGGGAGGTCACTGCAGACGACCACGTATACGTCGGCGGGACCTCGGCGGTTGCTGAATCATTTGACGCAGTGGACGTCGTGCGAAATGTGTTGCACACCCTGGAACAACAATTTGTGGTGGTCACGCTCGTGCGCAACATTTTGGATCGTGGAATGAGTGTGGCGATTGGGGTCGAACACGGCGTTGAGCCGTTGGCGGCATGCTCGGTGGTGGTGGCCCCTGTCGTCGTCGATGGTGAACATCTCGGGTCGGTTGGCGTGCTCGGTCCGACACGAATGAATTACCCGCAGGCGCTGGCGACCGTCGAGATCGTCAGTGAGCGACTAGGCGAACGACTCGGGGAGAGTTGATGGCTGACTACTACGAACTGCTCGGCGTGTCGCGCGCGGCGTCGGCTGATGACCTCAAGAAGGCGTATCGCCGTCGGGCCCGAGAACTGCACCCCGATGCCAATCCAGATGACCCAGAGGCGGAGGAGCGCTTCAAGGAGTTGGCAAAGGCGTATGAGGTGCTGTCGGATGATCAGCAGCGAGCGCGCTATGACCGATTTGGTGAGGCCGGCGTATCGGGCGCGGCCAGTGGCGGAGCAGAGGACCTTTTCGGGTCAGGGCTCGGTGACATCTTCGATGCATTCTTTGGCGGCAGTGGTGGATTCGGTGGGGGTGGCCGACGCGGACCGTCGGGGCCACCACGTGGTCAGGACATGGAGGTGGTCGTTGACCTCACCTTTGAGCAGGCCGTTTTCGGGGCAGAGATTCCTGTTGGATTGAAACTGCCACAGCCGTGTGCGGACTGTGCCGGCACCGGCGCAGGTGAAGGCACCCAGCCCGTGACGTGCGCTGACTGCAATGGGTCGGGTCAGGTTCGTCGGGTGCGACAAAGCGTGCTCGGCCAGATGGTCACGACTGCTCCGTGTGGCCGTTGCGGCGGACTTGGCCAAGTGATCGCCACACCGTGCGCAACGTGTCGTGGCGAAGGTCGGGTGACGGTCGACAAGACCTATCAAGTCGAGGTTCCCGCAGGCGTTGACTCGGGCGCCACGCTCCGACTGACCCAGCGTGGTGCGGCCGGTCCACGTGGTGGTGCGCCAGGAGATCTCTATGTGCATATCCGTGTCGCACCGCACGCTCGATACGAACGAGACGGTGTTGATCTCGTGACCCGGGTGCCAGTGTCGATCGCACAAGCATCCCTTGGCACGCGACTTGATCTCCCGACGCTTGATGGCGACGAAGAACTGTCAATCCCACCCGGCACCCAACCCGGTCACGAATTTGTGCTGCGTCATCGTGGCGTGCCGCGCCTGCAAGGTCGAGGCCGTGGGGACCTGCGCGTCATCGTCGATGTGGTGGTGCCGACCAACTTGACCGATGCGGAGACGGACCTATTGCAGCGCTTTGCCCAAGGCCGCCACGAAGAAGTTGGCAGTTCGGGAGGCGGCTTGTTCTCCAGGATCAAGTCGGCGTTCTCCTGAGCGGCATGGTTGACGAACGCCTTCGCGGTGCCGCAGCGCACCTCCTTGTCACCAACATTGAGGCCATTGAATTGGATGATGAGGGCGATCATCACCTGCGTCGGGTCCTGCGGATTCGTTCGGGCCAAACAGTGACGATTACCGATGGTGCGGGTTCATGGCGTGAGTGCTCATGGACGGGCAGCCATCTCGAGGCCATCGGCCCGACCGTGTTCGTGGAGCGACCGGAATCGGTCACCATTGCGGTAGCGATACCGAAACAGGATCGCCCCGACTGGATGGTCGCCAAACTCGTTGAGTGCGGGGTTGATCGGATTGTGTTGCTGCACGCTGGTCGGTCGGTGGTTCGGTGGGAGCCAGATCGAGTTGAGCGTCATCTTGATCGTCTTCAACGGATCTCGCGTTCTGCGCTGGAGCAGTCACGGTCGGTCTACCGCTGTGCCATCGAGGGGCCGGTTGAGGCACGATCGCTGTTACCAGCGGCGGTGGTGGCTGAACCGGGCGGCCGGCATCTCGAACCGAGCGACGCGGTCGTGGCGATTGGACCCGAAGGGGGCTGGACGCCCGAGGAGATAACCGAGGCAGCAGATTCGGTCGACTTAGGCGATCGGGTGCTGCGGGTTGAGACAGCAGCCCTCGTTGCGGCGCTCAGGATGATCGACCTTCGTCGGTGACCCATGGACGACTTCGGCTACTACATCCACATCCCATTTTGTGTGCATCGGTGTGGTTACTGCGCGTTTGCGACGTGGGATGACCGCGACCATTTGCGAGAGCGATATCTGCAGGCGGTGCGGCGCGAGATCGCTTCTGCGGTCGAGGCTGGTGCGCCGCCTGCCGCAACGATCTTCGTTGGTGGTGGCACACCAAGTCGTGTCGATGCGGACGATTTGGCTGCAACGATCGCGTCCATTCCGGTGGTACCTGGCGCGGAGATCACGGTGGAATGCAACCCTGATGACGTTACCGAGGACCTCCTCGGGCCATTGGTTGCCTCGGGTGTCAATCGGATCAGTCTCGGCGTGCAGTCGATGTCAACGCATGTGCTCTCGGTGCTCGACCGCCGTCACGACCCATCAAATGTGGAGCGTGCGGTGGAGGCGATTCGGGCCGTTGGCATCGCGACCTTCAATCTCGACTTGATCTACGGGGCTTTTGGGGAGACCGACGACGACTGGCGTCACACGCTTGAGTCAGTGTTGCGTCTCGACCCGCCACACATCTCGGCCTATGGGCTCACCGTTGAGCCCGGCACGCCCTTGGCGGATCGCCCAGAACATCATCCCGACGATGACGTGCAGGCCGATCGATACGACATCGTGGACTCGATGCTCACGGGCGCTGGGCTCGACAACTACGAGATCTCCAACTGGGCACGCTCAGGTCATGAGTGCCGGCACAACCTTGTGTATTGGCATCAGGGTGACTATCTGGGCGTGGGGTGTGCAGCACATAGCCACCGCGCCGGACACCGATGGTGGAACCTTCGCACCCCGGAACGCTATATCGAAGCAGTTGAACAGGGCATGACGACTCGGGCTGCCGGCGAGGAACTCGACGCAGCGACTCGCGAGTTTGAGCGGTTGGAGTTGGCGTTGCGACTGCGTGAAGGGGTACCACTCGACGCGCTCGATGGTGCATCGCTGCCGGGTCTCGTTGAGCGGGTCGGCGAGCGATGGGTGTTGACGCGTCGCGGACGACTCATGGCCAACGATGTGGCAACGCGCTTGCGGGTGGGCGTGTGAAGGCTGGTTGGTGCGGGCCGCTGGTCCGCTAACATCTGAGTCGCTACGGGCGCGTAGCTCAGTTGGTTAGAGCGCCACCATGACACGGTGGAGGTCCCGGGTTCGAGTCCCGTCGTGCCCACTCGGAAGTCTCCCTGTACACGTTTATGGGCGGTTCGTGTTCATCTTTGTATCGACAAGCGGAGGCCGCTCGCCTGCTACCACCGGGAGCTGAGCGTGGATGACATTGACGCTTTCGGGGGTTGATTTCGGTGCTCTGGCAAGGTCCAGAGCACGCTTCAGTCTTACTGGCAGACTCTCAACTTGGCCTCATCTGAACTCCCCCTGGAGTCCTGGGGAAGCCAAGCGGTGGCTGTCCGAGCGGCGCACGCAAGTCGCACCGGCAGCAATCGATGTGTACGTGCGGGAGCTTCTGGCCTTCTCGGCCCGGTCGGGTGCGCGAACGACGTCGATCTCGAAGACACTCCCGAAATCGTTGATCTCGTGTTCGATATCAGCGGTGGCGCAGAGGTGTCCTCAGTTCGTCCACGTCTGTTCACAGAAGGCCCGTCCCCACTGCCAGTGTTCCTCTCATATGGGATGGCTAGTCCAGCCTGATCCTTCAACGAACTCGTCCCTGATGTCACTGATCGCGTCAGCTCCGAACATGACCTGGCGCTGATCCTCTGACCACGTTCGAGGGATGGCGTTTACGGATGCCACATCGCTATTTGGCGCCCAGTGACGGTGTCGCAAGACTTTCGCAAGATCGGTGTAGTGGGTTATCCGAGTTCATCCAAATGACTTAATCAATGGAGGTTTCAGATGTCATTCGTCTACATCGTCGTCGCCAAAATGGGCGATGCGGAAGGTTTTGGGACAGCAGCTGACGAATGGGCTGCAGATCGCTTCATGGAGATGGGCGCGGTCAGCTCCACGGCGACTGAGGTCATCATGGGCGGCGAGATGGCTGGGTCGGTCTTTGTCTCGTTCGAGACGGCAACTGCAGATGCTGCAATGGATCTGCAGTCAAAGATTTACGCCGATGACAAGATGGTTGCTCTCATGCGTGATACGCAGGTGCAGGTCCTGCGTCGCGGCCTGATGCGCGTGCAGGCCGACTTTGGTGTCCGCGAAGGGGCGTACTCGTCGGCGCTGTATCTCGGTGGGGGGATGGTGGACGACGCCACAGCACTGGCCAACTTCTCTCACAACTGGAGTCACATGCAAGAGGGTGCCAACGGCTTGACAGCGATGCAAGTGGTTGCGCAGGGTCCGGCGCCGTTCACCGGTGCGGTCGCCACATGGGCCGACTCAATCGACGCACTCCTCGCTGCGTCGGCGAAGAACTTTGCTGATCCGAAGGTGCACGAGATGATGGCAACGAGTGGCACAACGGTTCTCGGGCGAGTTCTCGGGAGACGTCTGTACTGATGCTGTTCCACATCACACATACCCATACCGAGCACACTTGCCCTATCGACAATCCGGAGCGTATGCAGTCGAGCTTTGGTGCACTATTTCCTAGCATTGCGGAGTCGTCGGTGACGTTGGTCGGTGCATGGGTCGACCAACTTGCACACCAGATGTTTTTGGTCATCGAATCTGACGACATCACCGCCATCCAGGATGCATTCCGTCCGATCACCGATGCGGGAACGATCCGAATCCAGCCGGTTGGTGACGCCGCTGCTCGAGTAGCGCAGATCATGGATTCATGAGATGAGTTATATGCAGATCATGGAATTCGAGATGGATCCGGCTGACGCGGTGGCGTTCATCGAGGAGTATCGCGAGGCGGCCGCAGGTCAGTCGTTCGCACGTCGAGCAATCGTGTGCGCAGATCGCGACCGGCCAGGCACTGTCGTGCAAATCATGTTCTTCGATTCGGCTGCTGATGCAGAGGCGAACAACAACCTTGAGATCACCCAGGCTGCGGCTGCTGAGTTTTCCGCTCGTGTCGGTGACGTCCGCTTCCAGAACTTGGATCTGGTGGCGGACATCACCGTCTAACAGGTGGATTCCTCCACATCATCGACTGTGTCGGTATTTCGACGCAGACACTCGGAGGGATTCCATCATGAATGAAGACACGTGGAATAACGCGGGTGGGCAGATCTCCGCAGCGAGTCGGATGCACCAACTCATCGGCCTGCTTGGCACGGCGACGCTCAACGCCCGACCGGTGACGTCATCGCTGGCAATGACGTGCAGACACTCCTCACCGCCTCTGCGGTTGGCGTGGCGGTGCTTGACATTTTGACGTTCGACTGCGCCAAACAGGTGTTGCTAAACTTGGCGAAGTCGATGCCAATGTCGGTGACACATGGACCGATCAGACGACTCAACGCTGCGACACCGTTCGCGCTCTGCCGCGCAACAAACGCTTAGTTCTGTGCGGCCATCGCCGTGTTCCCGATCCTCACCATGTACTGACCACTTCCAAGGGATCGACACTGCGTGATGAGTTTCACCGCATTCTCCATTGCGGGACTGGGCCCCGCATGCCGGGGCATCGCCTTTGAATCACGATGACACGGTGGAGGTCCCGGGTTCGAGTCCCGTCGTGCCCACTCTGAATCTGCCTCGGGCTACAGCGGTTACCGTGTTGGCATGAGCGACTTCCCGCCGCCACCACCTCCACCTCCTGCGTATTCAGGGTCAGATGCGTGGGCCTCCGATTCGTCGGGCCACGCGGGCTTCGGTGCTCGTCTCGGTGCGTATCTGCTTGACACCTTGCTCTATGGCGCACTCATGGCCGTTGCGATCATCGTCGCTGTCGTTCTTGGTATTGCATCGTTCGCGGACTGCTCGCTCGTCGACTACAGCGACGGCAGTAGCGAGTTGCTGTGTCCTGACACCGCCCCATCGGTCGGACTGCTCTTAACTGCGATCGTCATTGGCGTCGGTGGGTGGCTCGCCGTCAGCGTGCTCTATCTGGTGCAACTCGGCCGATCAGGACAGACCTGGGGTCGCCGAATCGTCGGGATCAAGGTCGTGCGTGTCGGCACTGGCGCTGCACCCGGGTTCTGGCGGGCTCTCGGCCGCCAACTCTTCGCCGGCGTCATCTCGGCCAACGTGCTCTATCTCGGTTACCTCTGGATGTTGTGGGACAGCGACCGACAGACTTGGCACGACAAGGTGGCAGGCACCGTCGTGGTGCGTTCGTGACGCCGCCGGGGTTGTAGACACAGCACGCGATTGGCGCCGCCGGTTAGAGTGCTTTCCCAATGTTGTCGTCGTCTATGTTCCATCGAGGCCTCCGCTTGTTGCTGCTGGCGGCGGCAGCGATTGTCGGAACCCTCGGGGCCAGTGCCACCATCGCATCCGCCCAGAGCGACGACGAGGCAATCGTCAAAGGCACGATCACCGACACCGATGACGACGGTGCTCGAGTGGGTGTGGCTGGTGTAGTGATCTCGGCGCTCGACGCCGAAGGGACAGAATTCGGTCGTTCGACGACAGATGGCGACGGCAATTGGTCGATCGGCCTGTCCGCAGGCACCTATCAGATCCTCGTCGACGTCGACTCGCTTCCCGAAGGCGTGAGCCTGCGGAACCCCGACAAGAATCCGGCAGAGGTGCGCCTCATCGAGGGCGACGAAAAGTCGACGCTGTTCCCGCTCGGCGAGGCCTTGGTGGAGTCCGCTGGTGGTGTGCGCGTCATCCAGTTGGCGGTCGACGGACTCAAGGTCGGTTTGATCATCGCCATGTGTGCGATTGGTCTCTCTCTGATCTACGGCACCACCGGTCTGACGAACTTCGCCCACGGAGAGGCTGTCACGTTCGGCGCCATGGCGGCCTACGTGTTCCATGTGGTGGGAGTGTTCGGATTCCGGATGCCACTGATACCAGCGACCGTCATCACCGTGGTCATCTGCGGGGCGTCTGGTGGACTGTTCAACCGGTTGGTGTGGGCGAAGATGCGCCGCCGAGGCGCCAGTCTGATCGCTGCCCTCGTGATGTCGATTGGGTTCTCTATCCTCTTCCGATACGTGATGTTGTTCCAGTTCGGCGGACGCGCCGGCTTCTACGACGACTTCAGGCTGCAGACCAAATGGGATTTCGGCGTGTTCTCGATCGCACCCAAGGACATCGTGCTGATGGTGCTGTCGATCGTGGTGCTCGTCGGTGTGGCATCGGCGTTGCAGTTCACCCGGATGGGGAAGGCCATGCGTGCGGTGTCGGACAACCGTGACCTCGCTGAATCGTCAGGCATCGACGTCGAGCGAGTGATTTCTTCGGTGTGGATCGCCGGTTCGGCGCTCGCCGGTCTTGGCGGCGTATTCCTCGCCGTCACCGAGTCGATCAGCTGGGACATGGGCTTCCGGGTGTTGTTGCTGATGTTCGCGGGCGTCACACTCGGTGGCCTCGGCACCGCCTACGGGGCGCTCTTTGGGAGCATCATTGTCGGCCTGTTCATCCAGCTGTCGACCCTCGTGATCCCGACCGACATGAAGAACGTCGGCGCGTTGATCATGCTGGTGTTGATCCTTCTGGTGCGACCACAAGGCCTGCTCGGCCGACGCGAGAGGATCGGGTGAGGGGATAGTCATGGATTGGGGAGCGATTCTCGAGAACACCATCCGGGGTCTGATCGGCGAGCAGTTCATCTACTTCGCTCTCGCGGCGATCGGACTGAACATCCACTTCGGCTTCACGGGTCTGCTCAACTTCGGCCAAGCCGTGTTCATGGCGGCCGGCGCCTATGGATTGTCAATGGCGGTCGCGACGCTGGGCTTGAACTTTTGGCTGGGCCTCGTGCTTGGCATCATCGTGTTCCCGTTGATCCTTGCGCTCATCATGGGCGTGCCCACCCTGCGTCTGCGATCTGACTATCTGGCCATCGTGACGATTGCGGCGAGCGAGATGTTCCGCATTATCGCCCGCTCACCGAGCCTTGACCGATGGACCGGGTCATCGGACGGGCTCACCGGGTTCGCCAACACCTTTTACGAGCTCAGTCCGTTCGATCGCAGCCAGAGGTACTTCTTCGGCATCTTCATCGGCAACCAGATGTGGGTGGTGCTCGTCGGTTGGGTAGCAGTGGTGCTCGTCTCTGTCGGTGTGTGGGCCGTGCTGCGCAGCCCGTGGGGCCGCGTGCTCCGGGCCATCCGTGAGGACGAAGACGCTGCACGCAGCCTCGGCAAGAACGCGTATTGGTTCAAGATGCAGGCGCTCATCCTGGGAGGTGTGATCGGTGCGCTCGGTGGCATGCTGCGTGCGATCGGCACACAATCCGCCCAGCCACAGAACTTCATCACTGACGTCACGTTCTTCGCGTGGGTTGCGCTCATCCTCGGCGGCGTCGCCAAGGTGGGTGGCCCGATCCTCGGTGCGGCGATCCTCTACGGAATCCTCAGTTTCACTGACATCCTGCTTCGCCAGATGGTGGAGGCGGGGATCATTTCCACATCGGTGATGGACGGCACGCAGGTCGGCCAGGTGCGGTTCATGCTGATCGGCCTCGGTCTGGTGCTGCTGGCGGCATTCCGACCACAAGGGATCCTCGGCTCGAAAGAGGAGATGGCACTCGATGACCGCTGACAACACCCTCAACCGTTTTGCCGGCGTGCCATGGGAGCCGGGTGCAGCGAAGTCCGACCCGGTGCTCGTGGTGGACGGGGTTCGGCGAGCCTTCGGTGGTCTCGTTGCTGTCGATGTCGATCATCTCGAGGTGCAGCGAGGTGCGATCACCGCCCTGATCGGACCGAACGGCGCAGGGAAGACCACGTTCTTCAACCTGCTCACGAACTTCGATACTCCAGATGCCGGAACCCGCCGCTTCGAGGGTCAGGAACTGTCGCGGGTGCCAGCTCACCGGGTGGCGAGTCTCGGCATGGTTCGCACGTTCCAATTGACGAAGTCGTTGTCGAAGATGAGCGTGATCGACAACATGCTCCTCGGTGCGACGCATCAACGTGGAGAATCGCTCCGCCGATCCCTGCTGCCATTCACCTGGCGCGGGCAGGAGGCCGCGAACACCGCACGTGCTGATGAACTCTTGGAGCGCTTCAAGCTGTCGCACATGCGCAACGAGTACGCCGGCACGCTGTCTGGTGGCCAGCGCAAGCTGCTCGAGATGGCACGGGCGCTGATGGTCGAGCCCACCATGGTGATGCTCGACGAGCCGATGGCAGGTGTGAACCCAGCCCTCAAGCAGTCGCTGCTCGACCATGTGAAGGGCCTGCGTGACCTCGGTATGACGGTGCTCTTCGTTGAGCACGACATGGACATGGTGCAGGAGATCAGCGACTGGGTGGTCGTGATGGCAGAGGGACGGATCATCGCTGAGGGGCCGCCGTCGTCGATTGGCGAGAACCAGGCCGTGGTCGATGCCTATCTCGGGGCCCACCACGACGCGCCACTCGACCTGGGAGAGGACCGATGACTGCTCGCGAACCCCTGCTCATCGCCGACGACCTGACGGCTGGCTACCTTCCCGGGGTCAACATCCTCAACGGTTGCTCGCTCGAACTGCACGAGGGCGAGTTGGTGGGCATCATCGGACCCAACGGTGCCGGAAAGTCCACGCTCGTCAAGGCGATGTTCGGCTTGGTGAACGTTCGCAAGGGGGCGGTGCGGCTTCGTGGTGAGGACATCACCAACATGAAGGCTCACTCACTCGTGGATCGTGGCATCGGCTACGTGCCACAGACGAACAACGTGTTTCCATCGCTCACCATCGCTGAGAACCTTGAGATGGGGACCTACAGCGACCCGAAGCGGTTCCGTGAGCGATTCGATGTGGTGGGGGAGATGTTCCCTCGGCTGGTGGAGCGCCGCGAACAACGCGCCGGTTCGCTGTCAGGCGGAGAGCGTCAGATGCTGGCCATGGGGCGAGCGCTGATGATGGACCCATCGGTGCTGCTGCTCGATGAACCATCAGCCGGCTTGTCGCCAGCGCTGCAAGACGAGGTATTCGTCCGGTGCCATCGCATCAACCGTGCGGGTGTCTCCATTGTCATGGTGGAACAGAACGCGTCGCGTTGCCTGCAGATCTGCCATCGGGGTTACGTGCTCGATCAGGGCACCAACGCCTACACCGGCACCGGCCGCGAGCTGCTCACCGACCCGAAGGTGATCGAGCTCTACCTCGGCACGCTCGTCAAGTCGCATCAAGACTGACGCCCTGGGCGCCGGCGCGTTCTCCTTGTCGACCGTGCTGTCGAAGTGACGCCGTACCTGGACGCGCAACGGCCCCGGGATTGCTCCCGGGGCCGCCACAAACGTTGACGTCAGTTGGCTGGTGATCAGACCTTGCCGAGCACCGAACCGACGACCTGCAGAGCGCCGTCAGCGTCGAACTCGAGGATCAGGATTGAGGCCTCGGAGGGCTCACCTGCGTCCACGAACTCGAGCGGGCCGGACACGCCGTCGTAGTCGACGTCGGTACCAGCTGCGATCAACTCTGCGCACTCCGTGAACGTGGTGCACTTCGTGCCGCCGCGGGTGATGTCGTTGATCTGGGCGCCAATGGCAACACCGTCGTCGCTGCCAGCGGCGAGCGCTGCGAGAGCGATCACCATGACGGCGTCGTACGACTCGGCCGAGTACGAGAAGTCGGTCAGCTCAGCGTTGACGCCGAGGAGACGGTCCTTGAACTCGGTGAGGGTCGACACGTCGACGCCCGGGGTGGTGCCACGCATGCCGGCGAGCACGGTGCGGTCGGTGAACTGGTCGCCGAGCGCGTTGCCCATGTTGCCGTCGGTGCCGTAGATCATCTTGTCAGCGGGGCCGGCTCCGGCCTCGATGAGTGCGGTGAGGATCTTGGCGGTCTCGTCGAAACCGATCACGACGATGGCGTCGGAATTGGCGGCGACGGCCTGGCCAACCTCGGCATCGAAGTTCTCTGCGGCGGGGTCGTAGATGACCTCACCGGCGACGACGCCACCAGCGGCTTCGTACGGGAGCTTCGTGTACTCGAGGAGACCGGTGCCGTAGGCATCGTTCATCACGATGAAGAACGCCGTAGCGGCGCCATCGGACACCATGATGTCGGCGAGGGCTGCACCCTGAACCACGTCGGTCGGCGCTGCACGGAAGTACAGGCCGTTGTCGGCATAGTCGGTGAATGCAGGCGACGTGTTGGCGGGCGAGAACTGAACCTTGCCGGCCTGAGTGATCTTGTCGATGACGGTGAGCGACACACCCGACGATGCGGCGCCGATGAAGGCGTCGACGTTCTCGGCGAGCAGACGGTCGACGGTTGCGTTCGCAACGTCACCGTTGTCGCCCGAGTCACCGGGCAGCCATTCGATGGACTTGCCAAGAACGCCACCAGCGGCGTTCACCTCGGCGACGGCGAGCTCAACGCCGGCGAACTCGGGTGGTCCGAGGAAGGCGAGGTTGCCGGTCTCGGGCAGAATGCCACCGATCTTCAGAACACCGTCGCCAGCAGCGGCGGGCTCTTCTGCGGCGGGCTCTTCGGCGGCCGGCTCGTCAGCGGTGTCGTCGCCACCGCATGCAGCGGCGACGAGCGAGAGACCGACAACGAGTGCGCCGAAGCGGCGTGCACGTGTCTTGATCATTGAATTGGTCCTCCCCCTGTTCGACCGGAGCGGGATTGCCCCGGGGTTACTGGGTGGTAGCAGGCTAGACGGCAAGAACGCAAGCGACAATGCATGCTCATTTCCAGTCGGTAAACGCAAGGTGTGCTACGAGGTCCACCCAAGCACATCAACGAGCACTTCTGCGGTTGCGAACGCATCCCAGGGAAGATCAACTCGAATATCGATCGAGCCGTCATCGCCAAGTCCGACGACGACCATGTTGGGCACGGTGTCGCCGCTGACCCAGTTGAGATTGGAGACGTTGGGGACATCCCCGCCGGCCGGCCAGACACTCAAGAAGCCCTCGCCGGTCGGTGACACGACGGTGACGTTCAGATAGACAGCCGAGGCATTGCGTGGCACTTCACCGACGCCAGCAACTTCGACACGACGCCGCTCGCCCGAACCAAAAGGCGCCTTGGTGGTGCCGATCCCGTTTCGAGAATCGACGATTCTGAACGGACTTGCAGTAGTGGTCGCCGCTCCGGAACCGCTGCGGTAGTACCCGAAGACATCGACGAGGAGGTGTGTGTCAGCGAGTTCCGGACGCAGAGCGATCTTGCCGTCGTCCCCAACGGCAATGACAGCAAGATTCGGCCGAGTCACCGATGACCGCAAATTGAGATTTGACACATCCGGCAGAGCGGTGCCGCTCGGGTACGCAGTGACGTAACCGTTCCCCGAGGGGGAGACCGCGGTGATGTTGGCTACGACTGAGTCGGCATCGAGAGGTATGCCCGCCACCCCGGCAACGGTGAGAAGGCGGGTGGTGCCACCCGTCAGTTGACCATCGGCCTCGTGACGGGTGTCGAGAAGTCGCTTGGGCTGCACCGGGGTGAATCCCGAGACCTCGACATCTGATGGGCCGAACCATCCGGCGACGTCGGCCAAGATGTGGGTCGTCGTCCCGTAGACATGGAAGCGGATGCGTCCCCCAGCGCCGACACGCACGAGGACCATGTTGGGTGTCGTGACGCCAGCTGAGAGGTTGAGATTTGACGAGGACGGCCACGTCCCGAACGAATTCTGGTCATCGAACACGTTGCCCGTGCCGGCAGGCCGAGGTCCGATCGTGATGAAGCCGTCGCCGGCAGGGTCGACCGCCGTCACGTTGAGCAGCACGGCAGCCACGCCCGCCTCTGGAATCCCGGCGACGCCGGTGACCTGTAGTTCGTGGTTCGCGACCGCTGCAACACGGAGATCGGCATTTGACGTATCGGCGGAGCCGTCACCGGGCTGCACCACACCACCGCTGATACCGAGTTCTTTGCGCGTGTCGAGGATGCGCACTGGTGCCATCGGATGAAATTCGGTGGCTGGGGCGGTTGGCGCTGCAGCCCCGCTGATCGTCACGCATGTCGTGAATCCGAAACACGGTGCATCGAGGTCGATCGTGGGCAGTGTTGTCGGGGCAATATCGACGATCGCTTGAACCTTGATGCCGGTGGCGACGTCTTCGATGAACATCGTGTGGTGGCCCGGCCACGTCACTCCCATCGTCCACAGTTCGCCACGACTACTGCCTGATGCGAACGCCCCATAGGGAACGCCGGTGGTGGTGGTTGGCGGTGCAATGCACTGCTCGTGTGGCGAGCAATCGATCTGAAAGGCGTCAACGTGCACTCGACCTTCGCTGATCGGGGTCGACGACACGATGCGTCCTCGGCTCACGAAACCGTCGAATTGGTCACCTGGCGTTGGTGGAGTGATTCGGCCGAGCGATGGCCAAGAGGTGCCAACTTCGCGTTCGATCTGAAGATGAAACGCCCCATGGAGCGGGTCCCACGGGTCGTAGGTCTCCCAGTAGCAGTCGTCGAGTGCCGAGTCGCCGTCGCAGCCGAGAGCTGTCGACGGGTACGACTCAAGCCGGAGGTAGGTCGCTGTGTCGGGCACCCGGATACCCGTCACGGTGCCGGTGGGATGACCAAATGTCGCCGAGGTGAGATCGTGATCGAACGTCAGCCAATTGCCGCTGGCGTCCCACCGCAACATCTCCTCATAACCGCCGTACGGATCAACGCCGCCGGCGTTGTAGTGGATGCCCATTGAGCCAACTGAGCCCAATGTCGCAAGTTGAACAGGCAGCGTGGTCGTTGCGAGAGCGTTCACCTCGGCGACCGCCACCTCGGCGAGCAGCGGAGTGCGACCACCGGTCAGCAACGGCACACAGATCGCTGATACGAACGCAGAGACGACAAGTTGGCGACGCATACGTTGGGTGATCGCCCTAATGCGCCGAGGTGTTACCGATCGGCGAGATCTGGTCGAATTTCAACCAGCACCTTTGCCGTTGCCGTTCGGTCATCAAGCGACCTGAAGGCCGCCACTGCATCAGCGAAGGGGAAGATCTCGCCGATCGGCGGCTTCACGATGCCGGCGGTCACCATCGGGAGGAGCCGACGGTGAATGTCGGGAGCGAGTCCAGGATCGGCGAACGCTGCTTCACCCCAGGCAGCACCGACGACGCTCACATTGCGAAGGAGCAAACGGTTGACCTTCACCGTCGGGATGTCGCCGGCAGCGAAACCGACCACCACGAGGCGTCCCCCGCGAGCAAGCGCGCGAAGTCCATCGAGAAAACGGTCGCCACCGACCGGGTCATAGGTCATGTCGACACCGCGGCCTCCGGTAAGTGCGATGACCTCGTCCTTCCACGTGTCTGAGACGAGCACGGCATGATCAGCGCCTGCCGCAAGAGCGACGTCAGCTTTTGCAGGCGTTGACACCAACCCGATGATCGGCCCGGCGCCCATTCCGCGCGCGACCTGGATGGCCGACGTGCCGACCCCGCCGGCTGCACCCATCACGAGGATCGACTCGCCGGCTCGCAACCCGCCACGGTCGACGGCACAGAACATGGCGGTCTGGTAGTTGAGGACGAATGCAGCGCCCTCGGCGAGCGTCATTTCGGCGGGAATGGTGAACAGTTGGTCGGGGCGCGCCCGCACCACTTCGGCGTGCAGACCGTTACCCCACACCGCCACCCGGTCGCCAGTGGAGAAACCCGATGCTGGGGGAGCGGAGCGAACGATGCCGGAGCCCTCGACGCCCGGAGTGAACGGGGGCTCGGGACGTATCTGATACATGCCGCGTGTTTGAAGGAGATCGGGGAACGACACGCCGCCGTAGACCATGTCGACGATGACGTCGCCATCGCCGGCAGTTGGTTCATCAACGTCCACGAGTTCGACGGCATCTGGTCCGGTGAGTGCAGTGACGGATAGCGCGCGCATGGGGTTCCTTTCGGTTGGAGGGTCAGACAGCAACGGGGATACGAGCTGGCGTTGAAGCGAAGACCAATACGCCATCGTCGAGGGTGCCGTGCGTGAGCACCTTTCGGTCGGCGCGATAACGCTGCGGGTTCGTCCACGGTTCGCGGTCACCCTGTTTTGGCAGCAGCGGCAATGCCCGCTGGATGTAACCAGCAGAGAAGTCACTGATCCACGGCAACTGCGGCATCCCAACATCATCACTGCGAAGGGTGGGCGTGACGCTGGTCGTTCCCGTTGCGCGCATGTGCTCGAGGAGTCGGCATACAAAAATCGACGTGAGGTCGGCCCGTAATGTCCACGACGCATTGATGTAACCAAAGGTCGACACCAAGTTCGGCACACCCGAATAGGCGACGCCTCGATACGTGAAGGTGTCGGCGAAGTCGACGACCTCCCCGTCGATTCGGACGGCCACCTCGCCCAAGGTGACGAGTTCGAGCCCGGTTGCCGTGACGATGATGTCTGCGTCAAGATGATCACCCGAGGTGAGTTGTATCCCGTTTTCGGTAATGGTCTCGATCGTGTCGGTGACCACCGAGGCACGACCCTCGCGAACAGCGCGGAAGAAATCGCCGTTCGGTACGAGGCAGAGCCGCTGGTCCCATGGGTTGTAGTCGGGGGTGAAGTGTCGGTCGACGTCAACATCTGGTCCCACAGCGGCGCGAACACCCTCAAGCAACTTGCGGCGGATCTGTTCGGGATCGGTTCGGGTTTTGCGATACACGAACTGCTGCATCAGGGTGTTCTTGGTTCGAGTGAGCGAATACGCCACGCGGTCAGGCAGGAAACGGCGCAACGTGTTAGCCAACGCATCGGTATCGGGTCGGGCCACCATCCACGTCGGTGTGCGCTGCAACATGGTGACGTGCGCGGCATCGTCGGCCATTGCCGGCACGACGGTGACGGCGGTGGCACCTGAACCAATCACCACCACCCGGCGACCGTCGTAGTCGAGGTCGTCGGGCCATTGCTGCGGATGAATGATCCTTCCCGTAAAGCGCTCAGTCCCTGGGATATCGGGGGTATGCCCGTGTCGGTAGTTGTAGTAGCCCGAGCACATGAAGAGCATGGAGCAGGTCATGGTCGTCGGGCCAGTGTCGGTGCGAATTCCGAGCGTCCATGTGGCTGACGTCGAATCCCAGTCGGCGGTTTCGACATGGTGGCCAAAGCGAATATGACGAGCGACGTCGTACTCATCCACCGTCTCACGCAGGTAGTCCATGATCGCCCCGGCATCAGCAATGGACTTCTCGGCTTTCCACGGCTTGAACGAGTAGCCGAGCGTGTGCATGTCGCTGTCTGATCGAACACCTGGGTACCGGAAGAGATCCCACGTGCCGCCGATGTCGCTGCGGCCTTCGAGCACCGCAAACGTTCGGTCTGGGCAGCGTTGGCCAAGATGCACTGCTGCTCCGATACCGGAAATGCCCGCCCCGACGATGATGACATCGACGTGAGTGGGCGTCACTTTTGGCCCTGCGTTCACGGTGCTCGTCATTGCCGGATAGTACCCGCCGTGTCGTCGTCGGTCCGAAGCGGCCTACGCTCAAGCGCGCATGTCCCAAAAGGTGGAAGACGCCGATCGCCGAGTAGCGAGAGATCTGGCGGAATACGACCGGTTTCGTTACGACAACTTCCCATTTCGTGCAACGCATCCCGACTGGCTGGGCACCGTTGGCATGTTGCTTGGGGTTGATCCGCCGCCGACTGAGGCCCGCACGTGTCGTGTGCTCGAACTTGGTTGTGGCCGTGGTGGCAATCTCGTCGGACTCGCCGCTGCACTGCCCGAGGCGACATTCGTCGGTATTGATCACGCACCGTCACAGGTTGAGGATGGTCGCCGTGATGCCGCAGCGCTGGGACTGAAGAATTGCAACTTCATTGCCGCCGATATCCGTGACATTGACGAAGGCATCGGCGAGTACGACTTTGTGATCTGTCACGGCGTGTTCTCATGGGTGCCCGATGATGCGCGCGACCATATTCTGCGACTCACACGATTGGTGCTCGCTCCATCAGGCATTGGATTCATTAGTTTCAATGCCGAACCAGGATGGTCTGCTCGCGGCATCATTCGTGAGGTACTGCGCCGGTGGGTGCCCGAGGGCTCGGCCGATGAGATGGCGTTGGCGGCACGGTCGGTGCTCGAACTGTGGCGGGCTCACACGCCGGAGAACGGTCCGCTCGCAGGATTTCTCGAGCATGAATTTGATCTGTTGGCGAAGCTGAGTGATCACTACCTCTATTTCGAACACCTCGTCGAGCACAATCACGCCTACACCCTCTCAGCGTTCGTCGACCTCGCCGAACAGTTCAACTTGTCGTACTTGGGCGACGCCGACATTGCGTCGATGACACCGGCGCAACTCGGTGACGACGGGCAGGCAGCGATCGAATCACTGGGACTTGATCCGATTGCAACCGAGCAATTCCTCGATGACATCACGATTCGGTTCTTTCGTCGAGCGCTCGTGTGCCGTGACGTTGACCGGCCACATCCAGGACACGACCATCGCCGGTTAAAAGGGGCGTGGGTCGCAGGCGACATGTCAATCGACGAGTTGAGCGTCGACCTCGATCGGGACGACGGGGTCGCGATTGACATGGTGCTGACCGACGCCGACGGCGCGGTGTTGCGGCCGGATGATCCCCACACCGCAGCGCTGCTATGGGCCGTTGCCGAACATCGTCCCGCCGGGCGAACCGTTGAGGACATTGCGGCCGACGCTGCGAGTCGCCTTGGTTGTGACGCTGACGAGGCCTTTGTCGACGAGAGCATCGAAATCCTTCATGCGCTGGTGCTTCGAGGCCGACTCGACGCCGGTCGTCACCACCGCGCAATTGCATCGGTCATCGACGATCAGCCATCGACGACCGCTCTGGCTCGCTTTCAAGCCACCGAGGAGCGACGCATCATCACGACGGCTCGTCACGAGCACTTCGCTGCCGACCGGATGGATGTGGTGTTGCTTCGTTCACTCGACGGAACCCGCAGCGTTGCTGACCTTCTGTCTGAGGTCCGATCGGCGCAAGCGAGCGGGGAACTCGAGGTGACGATTGACGACGTCGAGGTCGACGATCCCGCAGTGTTGAGCGACCTCATCGAGATGAAACTCGAGCGATTTGTGCTGGCTGGATTACTCGTCGACACGCTGCAGCCGTCGGCATCCTGACAGGATTTCCGCATGGAATACACACGCCTTGGAACCACCGGCTTAGAAGTGTCTCGAATCTGCCTCGGCTGCATGAGCTACGGCCAGTCCGACCTTGGCACCCACCCGTGGAGTCTCTCCGAAGAGGAGAGCAGACCATTCTTTCGGCAGGCGCTCGACGCAGGCATCAATTTCTTTGATACCGCCAATGTGTATTCGCTGGGAACCAGCGAGGAGTATCTCGGTCGAGCGCTCCGCGATCTTGGCGTTGACCGCAGCGAGGTCGTGATCGCCACCAAGGTGTGCGGTCCAATGCGTCAGGGGCCCAACGGTGGCGGGCTGTCGCGCAAAGCAATTCTCCATGAAATCGACGAGAGCCTCCGCCGTCTTGGCACCGACTATGTCGACCTCTACCAAATCCATCGATGGGACCCCCGAACACCCATCGAGGAGACGATGGAAGCACTGCACGATGTGGTGCGCGCAGGGAAGGCTCGCTACATCGGTGCATCGTCGATGTGGACCTGGCAATTCGCCACCGCCCAGCACGCTGCCGACCGTCATGGTTGGACTCGATTCGTGTCGATGCAGGACCACTACAACCTGCTCATGCGCGAGGAGGAGCGCGAGATGCTGCCGTACTGCGCCGCATCAGGCGTTGGCGTGATCCCCTGGAGCCCGATGGCACGTGGCCGACTCACGCGGCCATGGGATATCACCACCGAGCGCACGGAAACCGATGCCTTCGGCAGTGGCCTCTATGGCCGGGAGTCGACGCTTGAGTCCGATCGATCGATCGTCCAACAGGTCGAGTCGATCGCCGGAACTCGTGGTGTTTCCATGGCGACCGTTGCCCTGGCATGGGTGCTGGCCAATCCAGCCGTTTCGTCGCCCATCATCGGTGCGACAAAGCCACATCACATTGACGATGCGGTCGCCGCCCTCTCGATGACGCTGACTGAGGACGAACTCGCTTCGCTGTCCGCACCCTATGTGTCGAGGGTTCCCGCCGGATTCTGATCAGCCTGCTTGGCGGTCGTCACCGGAGCGAGCGACACGTCGCGGAAGCCGGTGCAGCACGCCCCCGGGATGTTCCGGCGGGGCGAGTATCCGAATGAGCACCACGCTCAACACCTCAGGAAGATGGGTGATCTCACCAGCCAATGGGATCCGACCAGCGATGAGGTCGACCATCGCGGTGATTGCCAACGCGCCGGCGAGAACGGCGGCCGCTGGCAGCGCGCTCCGCGCGCGAGTCGGCCGAATCGCAACGGCGACGAGGATCATGCCGTAGGCCAAGGTGAACGCAGCGAGGTGTCGCACGTCGTGGATGGCCGTGCCGGTGGCCGCCGGCCAGAGCAAGTCCCGCCCCGACAGGATGACGAGTTGGATCGCCACCACTGCGAGGAGGACTCGTGTCGTCTGCCAGCGAGCAACCCGTTGGGCGGCCGATGCGAGTCGGCTGACATGGTGGGCTGAGCGTCCGACGTGGATGACCGATGGATCCGAGACCGACATCGCTGCGTCAAATCGTCGGCACGATGGGCATTGAGCGATGTGGGCGTCGACGAGTCGTTGGTCAATCGGGGACGGTTCGCCATCGGCAAGAGCGGAGATTGCCTCCACAAACGGCTCGCAGTCCATGTCGACTTGGTCGCACGACGTGGCCGTCGGGTTCCCGTCTCGTACGATGTGGCTCAATGAACTCATCAACGACGCCTACTTCGTCTCGTCGATTCTGCATCGCCGTGCTTGCAGTCGCAGCGTTCTCGCTGATCGCGAGCGCGTGCGGCGGCGATGACAGCACGGCAAACGCGGATGTGCTCGAGTTCCGGCCGGTTGAGGTAGTCGGGGACCCACTGCCGTCGTTTGAGGGCGAAACCACGTCCGATACTGGCATCGGTTCCATCGCGCCGGTACTGAACGGGGCATCATTCGACGGCACCCCGGTGACGATCGAACATGGCCAGTTCACGATGGTGGTGTTCTTGGCGCACTGGTGTCCGCATTGTCAGGCCGAGGTACCACGGCTGGTGTCGTGGGCCGAAAGCCTTTCCGTGCCCGCCAATCTCAAGGTGTACGGCGTGACGACCGCAACTGGTGACGACCGGCCGAATTATCCGCCGTCACGTTGGTTGACGCTTGAGCGGTTCCCCTTCGTGACGATGGCGGACGACGAGAACGCAACGGCGGCACAGGCCTTTGGCACCACTGGCTACCCGTATGTGGTGATGCTCGACCCGTCTGGTGCCGTGTTGTGGCGACACAGCGGCGAGTTCGTTGAAGGACAGATGGAGCAATACATCGCTACCGCAATGGGTGCGTGACGCGTCCGCCTCCAGTTAGTCGACTGCGAAGACGTGATCGTCGTGGGCGAACGCCTTGAACTCGAGTGCGTTGCCTGCGGGGTCGAGTAAGAACATCGTCCATTGCTCGCCGGGTAGTCCTTCAAAGCGGAGGTATGGCTCGATGACGAATGCTCGACCGGCTGCGGTCAGGCGCTCGGCAAGTTCATGGAACGACTCGACGTCGAGCAGTACGCCAAAGTGAGGTACGGGCACATCGTGTCCGTCGACGGGATTGCGCGTGGCAACACCGGCTCCTTCGTGGACATGGGTCACGAGTTGGTGGCCGTAGAGGTTCCAATCAATCCACGTCTCGGCGCTGCGGCCCTGTGGGCACCCAAGGATGTCGCCGTAGAAATGCGATGCTGCATCGAGGTCATCGACAGGAATCGCGAGATGAAACCGATGGAATGCGCTCACGAGATCACCGTATCGGTGCGTGGTGCGCCTAGGTGACGATCGAACCAGTCGAGGATGATTTCAAAGCGTTGGCGTCGATGCGCCGGCGATCCGGAACGAGACAGCTCATGGG
>JAPOJQ010000095.1 GCA_029978335.1 Actinomycetota bacterium | reverse complement strand
TTGCCGGCAACCTCACGTCGCTCCATCGGCTGGCATCTGTGGTGGTGCCAGCGTTGATCGACTCACCGGCAGCATCAAAGTCGATCGTCAACACGTCGAGCGTTGCTGGTCATCGAGCGCTTGCTCGCTATGGCGGCTATTGCGCAGCGAAAGCAGGAGTTGAGCGAATGACCGAACAGCAAGCGATCGAACTGGCGCGGTATGGGATTCGGGTGAACTGCGTGGCGCCAGGTGTCGTACCGACCGACATGATCGCGGGCACCTTTGGCCGCGCTGCCTCGGCGACGGGGAAGAGCATCGATGATGTCGCGGAGATGGTGCGCCGCTCGATTCCATTGCGACGATTCGCGACGCCCGACGACATTGCTGCAGCGGTGTCGTTTCTCATTGGGCCCGAGTCGACGTACGTGACGGGTCAGGTGCTCTCGATCGACGGTGGCACGGCGCTCGTCTGATCAGATGTGGTGACGGCATCGAGTCGTCCTGCAAGCACCCATGTGAGCGCGGTGAATGCTGCCGCTCCCCACATGGCGATGGTGATGCCACCCACGAGGTAGAGCACCCCCGATAACAGGGTGCCGACGAGTCGTCCGACGGCATTTGCCGAGTAGTAGAAGCCGACGTCCATCGACACGCCGTCGTCGTCGGCGTAGGCCAAGATCAAGAACGAATGCAGTGACGAGTTCATGGCAAACACGACGCCAAAGACGATCAGTCCAATCACCACCGTCGGGGTGGCGACCGCGTCAATCCCAACACCGACAGCGATCACGATCGTCACGAGGAGTAATGCCATCGCCCACCAGCGCGTCGCCGCAACCTCCCGCCCGGCTTGACCGGTGGCGAGGATCACGCGCGGCGCAAACGACTGCACGACGCCGTAGCCAATAACCCACACGGCGAGGAATCCTCCGACACCGGCATGCGCCCAGCCGAGTTGGTCGGCAAGGAACACCGGCAGGGCCACCACGAACCAGATGTCGCGCGAACCAAACAGAAACACGCGGGCAATTGAGAGACGGTTGATCGATCTCGATGGTGAGAGCGCCGATCGAAGCGTCGCCTTGCGAGAGGACTTTCCGATGTCTTCATTGAGGAAGATGACGAGCGCGACCACTGCAATGGCGAGTGCAGCGACCATCGACCACAGGGCTCCATCGAAACCAAGGCTCGACAGCAGCGCTGCTCCAAGAAAGAAGCCGACGCCTTTGAGCGCGTTTTTCGACCCGGTGAGGATCGCCACGAGGCGAAACAAGCTGCCGTCACCGGCGACGGTTTTCACCGCGCTCTTCGACGACATCTTGGTGAGGTCTTTGGCAATGCCCGACAGCGCCTGCAAGGTCATCACAAACGTGACGGCAAACCATGTTGCCCACGCATCGCTCAGCAACGTGAGCGCTGATAACGCTGCAATCTGAATCAGCAAGCCAGCGACCAGCGTGCGGTTGAGGCCCGTTCGTGACCCCGCCCATCCACCGATCAAGTTCGTCAGAATTCCCATGAATTCGTAGGCGAGAAACAAAAATGCGATGGCAACTGCCGAGTAGCCGAGCTCGTTGAAGTGCAGCAGGACGAGCATGCGCAGCGCGCCGTCGGTGAGGGTGAAGACCCAGTATCCGCCGGTGACGAGCGCGTAGTTGCGGAGGCGCATCAGCGACGACCTGTGGCCATTCGAGCCGTCAATTCAACAAGACGATGTGCGTAGCCGTACTCGTTGTCGTACCAGACGAGCACCTTCACCAAGTTGCCGTCCACGACCATCGTTGACTGGAGATCGACGATGCCCGATCGCGTGTCGTTCACGTAGTCAGCAGAGACCAACGGTCGATGCTCGACCCCAAGGATGCCGGCGAGTGGCCCGGTCGTCGCTGCGTTGGTGAGGATGGCGTTCACCTCGTCACTCGATGTGGCGCGCGAGGGGACGATTGAGAGGGCGGTCAGCGATGCGTTGAGCATTGGCACTCGGACCGCAACACCATTGAGCTTGCCGGCGAGTTCGGGAACGATCATCGTCACCGCAGTTGCCGATCCTGTCGATGTGGGAATGAGGCTGTTGAGCGCCGACCTCGCACGGCGGAGATCCTTGTGTGGCGCATCAACGATCACCTGGGTGTTGGTCACGTCGTGAATCGTGGTCAAGACGCCACGGTCGATGCCGATGGTCTCGTGGAGCACTTTGACCACCGGTGCAATGGAGTTGGTGGTGCAGCTGGCAGCGGTGACGATGCGGTGGCGTTGGTCGTCGATGAGGTGGTCGTTACAGCCCATCACCACGTTCAGCACGCTCGGATCTTTGACGGGTGACGCCACAACCACACGTGACGCACCGCCGATGAGATGGGGTTCAAGGTCGGCCACGGTCTTGAACTTGCCCGATGACTCGATGACGATGTCGACGCCGTAACGGCGCCAGTCGATGCCCCCGGGATACTGCTCTTCGCTGAAGGTGACGCGGCCGTCATCGATCACGATGCCGTCACCGTCGACGGCAACATGGCCGGGGTATCGACCGTGCACGGTGTCGAATTCGAGGAGGTGAGCGGCTGTGGTAACGCCGCCTTTCACCTCGTTGATGTGGACGAGTTCAATGTCGTTGCGTCCGGCGAGCGCTCGAACAGCAAGCCGACCGATGCGGCCAAATCCGTTGATTCCGACACGGGTAGTCATCTGGTTGCTCCTTGTTGATCGTCGGTCAGACGGTCGATGCGGGTGTTGAGTTCGTCGACCACGGCTTCAAATGCGGCGTCGGTGTCGATCTCGACGGGGTCGGGGATCGACCAGTGCCACCAGTCGCGAGCGGGGGAGAGTTCTTCGTGAGCGTTATCGCAGACGGTGATCACTTGGGTGCGTGCCGGCACATGGTTGATCGATCGTGGAACCGCCGTGGTCAAATCGAGTCCATGTCGACGTCCGACAGAAACGGCGCGCCGATGCACCTGCGGCGCCGGATGGGTTCCGGCCGAGTCAGCGACGAGTCCGGTGCGTGAGCGCCAGAGCGCTGCGGCGAGCTGGCTCCGCGCCGAATTGTGACTGCAGAGGAACAACACCGGCCGTGTCGGCCGCGTCGATCGGGTCAAGCGTCGCACAGCCGGGTCGTCGCTCAGCCTCACGTATCGCCGTCGACGATCGCCAGCCGACATGGTTCGGGTGATCAGGCCGGCCTCATCGAGGACGTCGAGGTGATGCGCAAGCAGATTCGAGGCGATCCCGAGCCGCTCGCTGAGTTCACGGGGTGAGCGGTCACTGCGGGTGAGGTCATCAACGATGGCGAGGCGATGAGGGTCGCCGAGTGCGGCATGCATGTTCGCTCGTCGTTGCAGATCGATGTTCACACCCCCAGTCAACCGGAGGTTCGAGAATCACTCAATAGCTACTGAGTGAATTCGCGGTGAATGATCAGGCCGCTTCGATATCTGTGTGGATGAAGTCATCGCCAACGAACAGGAGAGGCTCGCCTGAGATCGACGCAACTGCATAGCTGAAGCAGTCGCCGAAGTTCAGTCCCGCCCGGTGCCGTCCACGCCCGAAGCGGTTGTATGCGCCGATGGCAGCGTTCATGTGGTGGGACGTGAACGGAATGATTTCGAGACCGAGTTGCTCCACGAGTTGATTGACGATCGGTCGGGCATCCATTGCAAGGCGATGTGACAGAACGATGCCCAACTCGACCAGTGCTGTAGCCGGTGTGGCGACCGACGCGCCCTCATCGGTCACGAGGTCGATCAGGGATTCATAGCCATCCTCTCGAAAGACGATTGCTGCCAGCGCCGACGTATCGACGATCACACGCCCTCCGGCCCAAGCCCAAGGATCTCGTCCTCTTCCGCCGTGGTGAGGCGACGCCCGATCTGGTCGTCGGGTATGAGTGGCCACACCTCGTTCTCGAGGTAGCGCATCACGGCGACACGTCGATTGACAGCCCGACCGGAGCGAACCAGTTCTGCTCGCCTCCGCTCGAGCGCTTGACGGATTGTCTCGGTCTTGGACTGTCCCGTGAGGGCACTCAGTTCGTTGGTGAGATCTTCGACGTCGCGATTCTTGATATTGAGAGCCACGATGAGAGACTACACCGTTACACCAAACACACGAAATGGTGTAACCGGGGTCGCAGCTTAGACCTTGTAGACGAGGGTGCCTGCGGCGCAGACCCGGCCCGAGTTAGCGCCGGTCACTTCGGCAGAGCAGAACACGATCGACTTACCGCGTCGGGTCACCCATCCCTCGCACACGGCGTCCTCATCAGCGATGGCGCCCATGTAATTGATGGTCATCGAAATTGTCACCATGCGGGTGGGCTCCACACCGCTCGCGCCGATTGCAGGCACCACTGCTGTATCGATCAGCCCAGCGATTGCGCCGCCGTGCATGATGCCGGCCGGTTGCATGATCTCTGGCCGGATTGGCATCCGGAGCCTGGCGTAGCCCTGTCGAATGTCCTAGACCACGAACCCCATGTGGAGGTTGTAATTGGTGTCCTGGTCCCACTTCGGGAAGCCGGCCCAACGTTCGGCAATCTCAGGGTCGAGTGGAGGGAAGTCGTCGGCGCGCATCCTTGCAACCTAGGCCGTCGGGCACCCCAACTCGATGTTGAAGAATTTTCGAACAGATGTTGCATAGCCGAACATATGTTCGTATACTTCGATCATGTCCACAGCAGAGG
>JAPOJQ010000073.1 GCA_029978335.1 Actinomycetota bacterium | reverse complement strand
TGCAGCAACTCGAGGGTTTTGAGCAGTCATTGGAAACTTTTCTCGCCGACTGCAGCGCCCGCGCCACATGCGCGTTTCACAACGGCGGTGACGCGGAGGGTGCGTTTGACGCCCTGCTGCAATCGCTTGACGACAATCCTGTGCCGACCACATCGGGACGTCCCGACGCCAATCTTGCGGTGGCGATCAACGGTGTGATCGAAGCGATGTATTCGGATTACTACTGGCCACAACTCGAACGAGCCTTGGCGTCAGCGGCGAGCGGTGATGGTCGCGGATTGCTCGCCCTCCATGATGCGTATTTCCAGCGTCAGAACGATGGCTCGTATGGCAACGAACTCGAGGCGTTCCAGACGATCTCGTGTTCTGATAGTGACGAGCGTGCCACCGTCGCCGAAGAAGACGAACTCGTCGATGCGTATCGAGCAGTGGCACCACGGCTGGTGCCCGCCGGTTCGGCCGGTTCGTACTTCTGCACGTTCTTCCCGACCGCAGGCGATCCACGTGTGGAGATCACCGGTGCTGGTGCCGGACCGATCGTGGTGATCGGCACCACCGGCGATCCGGCGACGCCTCTGGAGTCGACACGGGCGATGGCGGACACGATCGAGGACGGTCGACTGGTTGTCGTCGAGGCTGATCAGCACACGGGCTATGGGCTCAATCAGTGCGTGATCGATGTGGTGAACGACTACCTCATCGATCTTGTGCCACCAGCCGACGACACCGAATGCGGGTGACCTGAGCGCGCAGCGGTCAGCCGAGTAACTCGTGTAGCGCTCGTTCGAGCAACGAGAGGCTGATCGAACGATGGGCGTCGGCGTCGATCCCGAGGTCGAGTACTTCCACGATCGCCAGCGACGTCAACAGAGCAGCGCCGAGCCGAACAACCTCGAACAGGTCGACGCTCGTGGTGTTGTTGCTCAAGGTGTCGGCGATCGAGCCCAGATGTGTGTCACGTCGCTCAGCGATGGCTTGAGCCACTTCTGCCCGACCGAGCGTGGCTGCGATTGCTTCGAGTCGACGCACTCTGGCATCGGCTCGATCCGGTGAGAATGCGGCAGCGACAAGACCTCTGGCGTCAGTGCCGCCAGCGGCATCGATGATCGACATCACGCTTCTGGAGAATCGCTCCTCTTGAGCAGCACCGACGAGGTTCTCACGGGTGCCGAAATAGCGGTAGATCGGCGTGGTCGACTTCGCGATCTCGGGCGGGAGATGTTCGGCTCGGAATGCTGACTCACCAACTGCGTCGATCCGGTCAGCGGCCCAGTCGATGATGCGCAGTGCAGTCGGGTGCCGATCGGGATGTGCGCTGCCGGCAATCCGAGATCCGCGAGCCTGCGAGGGGAATGGTCCGGCATCGCCAACGATGACGTCGCGGAGTCCCCAACGCCATACGTCATCCCAGTGAGCATCGTGCGTGCTCACACCATCACCGTCGAGCGCCGTGTGCGCCAGCGTGTACGCCAGCGCCCAGGCGGCGGTGCTGTGTGGGTCGTCGATCGAGATCAATCCGTCGTCGTTCGCCCGTTCGATCCACGAGGCGAATAGGTCGATCTCGTGACGCAACAGGACGCTGATTGCCTCACCGAGTGCTGGACGGTGCCTGATCGATCCGAGCGCATGGAGACGAACTCGACGTGCGCGACGACGTTCAGGCTCAAGCAGCGAGTTCGTTACGCCGGTCAGCATCCGCGTGAAACCGCTCCTGGTGGTCGATTCCATGACCAACGACTGGAACTGCCGGATCGCGTCATAGGAGGTCGTGGACACCAAGTGGAGCAATGCCGTGGTGATGAGCCGCTCTCGGTCACCGAGCAACGAATAGAGCGTTGTCGATGTAACGCGAGAGGCTGCACAGACGTCATTGATTCGGAGGTGACCTTCGCCGTGCTCAGCGATGATCGCGGCAGCGGCCTCCACGATGCGTTGCGCAGCCTCAGACTCGGGAACCGAGATCGAGTCGAGCGAGATCGTCACGGGACGAACCCTACGTCTGTTCACCCGGCGTTAAGGAGGTATTCGAGTTGGTTTGGCCAGACGACTGCCCGACGAGGCATTGAGAGGGTTGCGCGTGCAGAACCAGAAGCGAGAACGCCGGACGGTGAACCGTCCGGCGTGTGGCGGAAGGAGTGGGATTCGAACCCACGGAGACCCGAAGACCTCAACGGCTTTCGAGGCCGTCCCATTCGTCCGCTCTGGCATCCTTCCGTCGACCGAGGCTATCGGGACGAGTAACGATCACGAACCGGGTGATGTGCTCAGCGACGAGAGGCGAAGAAGTCCTTGAGCAGCTGTGAGCATTCCTCGGCCCGGACGCCGATGTTGCGTGGCACACGGTGGTTGAGGGTGGGGGAGTCGACGAGGTCGAAACAGCTACCGGCTGCGCCGGCTTTTGGATCGCTGGTGCCGTAGACGAGATGACCGACACGAGCGTTCACCATCGCGCCAGCGCACATCACACACGGTTCAAGCGTGACGACGAGCGTGCAGTCGTCGAGGCGCCAGTGTCCGATATGGGTAGCGGCGTCACGCAGTGCGAGCACTTCGGCGTGGGCGGTTGGGTCACCGGTGAGTTCGCGTTCGTTATGTCGAGCAGCGATCACGACACCGTTGCGAACAACGATCGCTCCGACTGGAACGTCATCATGGGTGAGCGCGGCCCGTGCCTCGTCGAGTGCGAGCCCCATCCACGAGTTGATCAACTCGTCGGAATGCTCGTGGCCGAAGGTGGCCATGGCGGAGAGGGTGGGATTCGAACCCACGGAAGGTTGCCCTTCACACGCTTTCCAAGCGTGCCGATTCGGCCGCTCTCGCACCTCTCCCATCTGTGCGGACCGCACGCTATCGGCGGGTAGCGTGGGAGCGTTCTCGCTGACCGGGTCCCGGTGGGTGAGGTGACGGTCGGGTCCTGTGCGACGGGCGCCCGTGAACCAGGTCAGGCCCGGAAGGGAGCAGCCTTCAGCGGCATCGCTCGTGCGCCGCAGATCGCCTGGCCGTCACCTCACTTCTCGGGACCCGAGCCGCGTCTCAGCCTCGATAGGGGCGCAAGCCTCCTGCGGGCACCGTGCCGAGACGACCGGCCTGGAAATCCTCAAATGCCTGCTGCAATTCGGCGCGCGAGTTCATGACGAACGGTCCATATTTGGCGACCGGCTCACCGATTGGTTGGCCACCCAGCAGGTAGAGATCGAGATGCTCGTGCTCGCTAGCGGTGAAAGTGATGGCGTCGCCAGCACCGAACACGGCGAGACGTCCCGTATGCATCGGCACCATCTCGCTGCCGGCCGTGCCCGAACCGGACAGCGCATAGGCAAGAGCGTTGTAGGCCGGATTCCATGGGAGCGTCATGCGATGGCCAGCTGAGATCGTTACATGAGCGACGGTGATCGGTGTGTGTGTGCCGCCCGGTCCGCGATGACCATCGATCTCACCGGCGATCAATCGAACGATCGAACCCGCGTCATGCGAGGTGAGCAACGTGACGAGTTCGGGTTCGAGGTTCTGATACCGCGGCTCGATCATCTTGTCTTTCGCTGGAAGGTTGACCCACAACTGCAGACCGTGGAACAACCCGCCGGTGATCACGAGCGACTCGGGAGGTGTCTCGATGTGGAGGATGCCGCGACCGGCCGTCATCCACTGGGTGGCACCATCGGCAATCGCACCGCCACCACCGTGGGAGTCCTGGTGCAAGAAGGTGCCGTCGATGATGTAGGTGACGGTCTCGAAGCCACGATGCGGGTGCCAGTCGGTGCCCCGAGGCTCGTACGGGGCGTAGTTGACCTCACCCATCTGATCCATGTGGATGAACGGATCAAGGTCAGCATCGGATACGCCCCAGAACGCACGCCGCACAGGAAAGCCCTCGCCTTCGTGCCCGGATGGTGCATCGGTGACCTGCTTGAGCGGCCGAATCCGTTGACCGATCGCAACTGGATCGATAGTGCGGGGAAGCGTGAGCGTGTCAGCGGTGACGGCAGGCATGGGGGATCTCCTAGGTACAGGCGTTGCTGTCATGTTGAACGTCTTCGGGGTGAGGTCCATTCCGGGAGGTAGGGAACCCTTGTGTGGTGTCGACATCGCGCGTCGGCTGGCTGTTGAGCACCGACGAGGCAGCAGACTGAGGGACATGAGAACCCACCTCGTCGATGGCACCTACGAACTGTTCCGGCAGCACTTCGGTGCAACCGCTGGAGGCACCCGCACGCCGGGCGAGTTCGACGCGACGATCGGTGTGTTGACGTCGACGATCCAGCTCATCGCTGATGGAGCGACGCACATCGGTGTTGCCAGTGACCACACGATCGAGAGCTTCCGAAACGAACTGTTTCCTGCGTACAAAGACTCAGCAGGAATGCCGCCCGAGCTCACCGCCCAGATCCCGCTCATGGAAGAGGCGCTCAGCGCGCTCGGCGTCACGGTGTGGCCAATGGAGCGCTACGAAGCTGACGACGCCTTGGCATCAGCTGCCGCGGTCGCCGAGCGTGACCACCGAGTTGAGCAGGTGCTGATCATCACCCCTGACAAAGATCTCGGCCAGTGTGTGCGCGGCCAGCGGGTAGTGCAGTTCGATCGTCGCAAACGCGAGATCATCGACGAGGATGCCGTTCGGGAGAAATTCGGTGTTGGCCCGGCTTCGATCGCTGACTGGCTTGCACTCGTTGGCGATACGGCTGACGGCATCCCTGGGTTGCCAGGGTGGGGAGCCAAGAGCACCTCAGCGGTGCTCGCTCGATACGAGCATCTTGAAGCGATTCCGGATCAGCCGTCGTTGTGGGATGTCGCTGGTCTGCGAGGAGCAGCAAAGCTTGGCGCAACGCTGGCCGAACGCCGTGCCGACGCCGAACTCTTTCGCACGCTGGCAACTGTGGTGACCGACGTGCCCGTCGGCACGGTTGACGAGTGGCGTTGGGCGGGACCCACGGAGGCATTGAGCGCGATATGCAACCGGATCGGTGCGGCGTCGCTTTTGGCACGCGTTGATCGATTGCGCCGCTGAACGCGGCGAAGCCCCGGCGGGTGCCGGGGCTTCAACACGCTGAGGGGATCGTTGATCAGGAGCGGCAGGCGCCCATGCTCGTGCGGTTGGCGAAGTCGGCCACATTGCGCTCGACGAACTGTGCATTGCGCACCGTGGTGTCGATGCAGAACAGCTTCACCTGACCGTCGTCGGCACGGATGGCGATGTCGAGGTACGACTTGACGCTGTTGTTCACGCCGCGCTGTCCCTCTACCGACCAGGTCTTGGTGTACACACCGAGGTTGGCGGTCGATGGGGCGCACCCCTCGATCAGGACGGCCGGGTAGCGCACACCGTTCACCTCCACACTCGGCACATTGCGCCGATACGGATCACCGTTGCGGTAGATCGGGTTGCCGTAGTCGTTGTACTGGATCATGCACACGCTGGCAATGCCCTTGGCGTTCGAGCTCTCGAACCCGAGCAGTTCGGCGCGGACCTCGACGTCGAGCGGGCTCGTGAACAGGAACTCGGCTGCAATGACCGACGCGACGGGTTCTTCGGCTGCTGGCTCTTCAGCCGCTGGCTCCTCGGCGACAGGTTCTTCGGCTGCTGGCTCCTCAGCCATTGGCTCTTCGGCGGGCTCTTCTGCGACGGGCTCCTCTTCAGCCATTGGCTCTTCGGCGACGGGTTCTTCGGCTGCTGGTTCTTCGGCTGCTGGCTCGTCACCCTGTGACTGCACCGAGCTGGTTCCGCCCGAAGTGGAGTTACTCGACGAGGAGCTACTCGATGACGAGTTACTTGACGACGTGTCGCTTGCGGCTTCTTGCGACGATGCCGTGTCGCTGATGTCAGATGTCTGCTCGGCCTGGTCGACCGACGTTGACTCCTCGGCGGTGTCGGCGGCGGGCGCCTCAGCCTCAACTGTGGTGTCGTTGGCAGCCGAATCGATCGTGGTTGATCCGCCACAAGCGGCGGTGCTGATCGCCAGCAGTGCGATCATCGTTGCTCCGGCGGTGCGGAACGTGCGGTTGGTGGTGTTGCGGTGCTTCATGATGTTCTCCCTTGGTTCGGGTGCCGTGCGTTCGGCACGTCGTCCAAGAGCAGCGACCGCTGCATCCCTCGCGATTTTCCGAACAAAAATCTGATGTGGAAATTCCGAGAGAAATTAAAGCAGATTTAGTTACGGCAACACGTTATGAGACGACGGTGCCGCCATCGCAGGTGATCACTTCCCCAACCGTGTAGGCGCCAGCGCGCGAGCACAAGAAGATGGTGAGTCCGGCGATGTCTTCGGCTGATCCGACTCGTCCACGAGGATTGCGAGTGGCGACGGCACTCCAGTCGGTGTTGTCAACGTCGCCGCCACCGCCGACTCCGGTCGAGAGCATCCAGGTGGGGAACGGGCCGGGAGCAATCGCGTTCACGATGATGTTGCGGCGGGCAAGCTTGGCAGCCATCTCTTTGGTGAGGGCATGCACGGCAGCCTTCGACGGCCCGTAGGAATGGGTGTCGAAGATCGGTGTGCGAATGCCATCGATCGAGCCGATGTTCACCACTCGTGATGGGTCGTCGCCACTGGCGCCTGCCTCGAGCAGGGGAAGCATCCGCTGAGTCAGGAAAAAGACACCCTTCACGTTGGTGTCGAACACCTTGTCCCAGCCCTTCTCGGGGAACTCGGCGAGCGGCGCACCCCACGACACGCCAGCATTGTTGACGAGGATGTCGACGTGATCTTCTTGGGCGCTGACACCGGCGACGAGAGCATCGATGCCATCGATGCCGGAGAGGTCAGCTGGGATCGAGATGCACTCGCCGCCGTAGGTCTCAGCGAGGCGAGCAGCAGTGGCGTCGCATTGCTCGGCCTTACGAGACGAGATGTAGACCTTGGCGCCGTTTGTGAGCAAGCCCGCAGCGATCATTTCGCCGATACCGCGTGACCCGCCGGTGACGACCGCGACCTTGCCGGCCACGGAGAAGAGTGAGTTGACGGAGAGCGATATGGGTGTGGTCATCGGCTCATCCTGTCAGGCGGTGCAGACGCGCCGACAACTCCGACGGTGCGACACGCCTTAGCCAGTAGCGAGTTCTCGGAGGAGGTACCCCGAGATGTCGACGAGCAGGTGTGCGGTGCCGAACACGTAGAGGCACACGGTCCCATCGTCGGACAACGGTGCGATGACGGCGTTCGGGACGGTTTGGCCGGTGACGAAGTTGAGGTTGGATGAGTCGGGGCGAGTGCCGCACGGATACACGCTGACGTAACCGCCGTAGTCGCCTGCCTCTCCGTCGACGACGGTCACGTTGAGCGCGACGGCATTGGCGTCGTCGGGG
>JAPOJQ010000093.1 GCA_029978335.1 Actinomycetota bacterium | reverse complement strand
CTCGTAGACGTTGACACGGACGTGCACTCACGGACCGTTCGTCTCTTGGGAGCCTTCATCGGCATCGCCCTCGCAAGTGGCTCGGTGACGGCTCTCCTGATCGCACCCGATCGAGCGACAATCGATGGGACATCGCAGGTGTTGTCCCATCCGGTTCGAGTGGTCGATACCCGTTTTGGCGTTGGTGGCCCGGCAGTGCAACTCGGTGCAGGTCGATTACGAATCGTGCGCCTTGACGACTTTCCAGAGTTCCGCAACGTGCCAGTGGAGGAACTCGTTCTTCGACTTCAATCGATCCCTTCAACGGCCTCGACCGACATCACGGTCGCTGGATCAAACGACGTGTCGATCACCTTGACCAATCTTCGCGACAACGAGCCCGTCGAAGTCACCCTCGACATCGACGAGCGCCGCGAACTCACGATCACGGTCGCCGTAACAGCCATCGACCTCGTCGGCGACATCGTCGCCGTGGCCGAGATCAACGACGGAGCATGACCTCATGGTTCGCGAGCCGTGGCAGTCGAGGGCGATAGCCCGCCGGATCGGGAACACCGATCGTCAAGACCATCAACGACACGAGCGACGTTCCTTCGAGCACCGTTGCGTCGAGGCCAGCAGCGTCGTAGCCGAGCATTGGACCGCATCCGAGACCGGCGCCTCGAATGCCGAGAATCAAGTACCCCGACTGCAACCAGGTCTGTTCTCGAGCGGTTCGGATGCGCCGTTCGTCATCGGAAAAAATGTCGCTCGCATTGGGAATATGTGGCACGAGCCGATCCAACGTCAGATGAAAATCGGTGTCGGCACACACCACGGCCAACAGTGGCGCGGCGGCGGCCTTGTCGTGGTTCGAGCCAGACAGATGCTCAAGCACAGCGGCGCGCGTCCGTTCGGATTCCGCGATGAACAGGCGCAGTGGTTGCACGTTCATCGTTGATGGAGCCCATTGCACCGATGACCAGACCCGCTCAATGTCAGCGACACCAACTGGTGTATCGAGATAGGTGTGTGCCGTGTGGGCTTCACGGAACAACAGATCAAGTGCAGCATCGTCCAGGGTCGCCATGGCAGGTGACGCTACCCGCGCGCCATCGGCGGGTCGCCTACCATCTGACGTTGGTGACCGACTCCGAACGACAGTTGTTGGCGACACAGCAGTCGCTCATTGAGGAGTGGATCGCTTCAGATGAGGCTCGAGCAGCCGCCGAGCGCTACCTGCGTTGGCGCGGCCTCGGCGGTGACCCGGCCGAAATCTGCAATGAGGCCTGGATGCGGCTCACCGGTTCGCTGCAGCGACGCGATGAACCACTCCCGGCGGTCACCTCCATCAATGATGCCGCCGCGTACTGCACACGGGTGATCGACAACATCGTGCGTGACCGACGCCGGGCGGCACTGCGCGCTGCTTCGTCACCCCTCGATGGCCTCGCGGAACTCACCGCAGCCACCGGCGGCAGCACACACGAGTCTCAGGTGCTCGATCGCGTGATGGTCGAACAACTCCTCCATCTCGTTGCGTCGCGTGGAGTTGGCGACGTGCGATGCGACGGATGCCCTCCGGCGGTGGTGGTTGCGACGGCACTCGAGGTGCTCCATATGGTGCTAGCCGGCGACGAGGGTGGCGAACGTGGCCGCGACTGGTTCGATCGCATTGTTCACACCGCGCTGGGACGCGTCGACGGCGGCGACCGCACCGAGCGTGCGCAGGATCAACGCAAGTCACGGTGCGGGCGATGTGTGGTCGACCTTCTCGGTTCAGCCATGCGCGAGATCACCGGAGAGGGACGATGATGAGCGACATTCGGATCATTGTCGATCCCATTGCACGGCGTTGGCAGGTCGCCCGGTCGGAGCAAGCCGGCCTCACGATTCCAGCGCCCTCGGGCGACCACGGCATTGCACTCGGACGCGATGCTCATGGCGCCGTGGTCGAGATCGTGATTGACGCCGTGCGACCAGGACCGGCAGGCCTCGATCTTGTGGCGCAGCATTTCGGTGCGCGTGTGCGTGATGAGATCGCATCCCTCGACCCGTCGCACGAACATGACCGAGTGCTCACGGTGTCGTCAACTGCGGTCGTCAGCACAGGTGCCTCGGCGGTGATGACGACGCCCGGTGAGGATGTTTCGGTGCTCGACCTCGATGGCGCGAGGGCATCGGTTTCGCTTCATGGCCATGTGCTTCGGGTTGTCCTCAGCGCTGCCGCAACCACCGGGTGGATCCGAGTGACGTCAGCTGGTTCGGGGGCGCTGGTCGCAACGATGCCGATCCACATCGATCAGGTCTCGGGCGACCACCGTGCCGAATGCACCTTCGCCCTCGATATCCCAGTCGAACAATTGCGCTTCGAAGCGGTTGACGATCCCTTCTCAACCGTCGCCCGTGCGACACGAGTGGCCGAACGAGTAGACGCTCTGCTCGCCGACGCCGAGCGCACCGGTCGACGTCGACCCGGCCGGGCTGCTCGCATCGCCGATGGCGCCGCGCTGCTCGCCGACAGCATCGCCGATGATGCTCGTCGCTCAGCCGCCCGCTATCTGGCGGCCGGAATGCGACGAGCAGTGCGGTCGAGAATGCTGATCGCTCTCGCCACCGTCGCCGCGCTAGTCGCTGTCGTGCTTGGTGTCACCATCGGTGGCGGCTCCACCTCGTCATCAAGTGCAGTCGGATCGGCAACCGTGTCGCCGGGTCCCATCATTGCCGACTTTCCGAATGGCGATTCCGTTCGGATGGCGATGGTGGGCGGTTCGACCGATGTCGTGCCCGGCGGACAGTGGATGATGGGCCTGATCGAGTTCACCACCCGCGAGACCGGCGTATTCGGCACCATTAGCGAGGACCCGGGCGTTGCAGCGCAGCGCTGCAACGTGGGAGCCCCAGTTGAGATGACCGTAGGCGCGATGTCGAACGTGACCGTGATGGTTGAGTTGTGGCCGTTGAGCGGGCAGGGCGGACCGATGCAGCTCATTGGTCCGGTGCCGGCAAACCCTCAACAAGAGTTTCGTCAGGCGGTTCCCAATAGCTGCGGCGAGGTCACCGAACTCGATGGCCAATTCGTCGCCAAGTATTCGTTGGCGCGTGCCGGCCAATCAGCTGGATTCGACGTGCCGTCCGGCATTGCACCCGGCCTCTGGGAGACCCGTCTTTCAATGGACGGTGTCGCTGCTGACTCGGTGACGGGCGGCATCGTGATCAACGTGTTGAACGACTGATTCGGTGCGTTGCTGATCACCCCGTGAGGGATTGTCTGTCACGAGGGGCTCCACCGATTCGTTAGCGTCATGTCCACAGCAAATGTCACGTAGACACCAGGGGGAACGATGTCGCGACCAGGGCACCCATTTTTCGGAGCGGTCATCGCAACGGGGCTACTCATTGCGACAGGGGCCACAGCAACCGTGTTCGCAGCCGCCCCAACCGACGACGACGTTGCGGAACTCACCCGATCGTTCACCGTCGCCGACACCATGAAGCCCGAAGCAGAAGATGAGGTAGTGCTCACCTATCCGGCCGACACCTTCGACCCCAACGAGACCGTCGATATCTATCTCTTCCCGGGTGCTGATCTTCTTGCCACAACCACGTCTGATGAAGACGGTGGTATCGAGGAGGAGACGGTGACGATTCCTGCTGGCACCGACGTCGGCGGCTACGAGATCGTCGCTGTCGATGCCAACGGCAACGGCCTCGTCGCCCCCATCACCGTCGCCGCCGACGCTGCTCCTGACTTCAACCCCATCGACTACGAGCAACCCGGACAGTTCGACCTCAGCCCTTGCGTCGATGTTGACGACACCGACTGCATTGAAGAGGTCTCGTATCTCGGGCCGAACGGCGAGACCATCAACGCCGGATACGTGCTCGACGGTCCAGATGACATCGGCTTCCAGTGCACCGATGACCACGTCTTCCAGAACGCTGGTAACTACTGGAATTTTCCGGGGCTGTCCTCGGAAACTGAGGGTTCGGTACTCCTCGTGAATCCATCGCTGACTACCCCGAATTTCAATCACGACTGTTGGCGCGATGGGACTCGGGTCAACACGAGTGAATTAGTGGCCGAAAAGCTCTTCGTCTCGCTCTACGCCGCTGGCGACTCGAGCCCATATGGACAAATGCTGATTGGGGAACCTCGAACTGATTGCCCCGAAACGCCGCCCCATACGGCCACAGAATGCATGAGGCGCGCCGGCCCCGGCGAGGGTAACCAGTTCAGCATCACCATGAGAGTGAGCGGCTTTGACGCCGCGTATGCGTTTGCCTCGACACAAGACACCAACGTGGTAATCGAGCCACTCGCATCGGGCGGAAGCAGGGTCACGCTGAGCGGTTCGGCCCTCGGAATTCCAGGGGTTTGGGATCAAGAGTCGTTTGATGAAGGCTCACTGCGGACAGCCGACCAGGCTGACTTCCTAGAGCAGATGTGGTTCTTTCAATTGCGGAACGCGAACGACCCAGGCTTCCCGTCGGCATGTGCTGAATTCGGTTTTCCGGTGATCACGGGAAACCATGCGTGGGGAGGTGAGCCAACATGGGACAACAGCAGCTCAGAGCTGATCTTCAATATGGGCGCGCCACACCTCGCGCCAGATGGTGAGCCGTTCGAGGGCGTGTACGAGGCCCGGATCCCAGTCGCCTACGCCGAGTGCCTGTGGGGCATCGACCCGGCGTCGTTGGTGACTGATCTCGAGGTCGCCGTGATCGATGAGGACGGCACCGAACGGGCCGAAGGCGAGTTCGAGGCGTCGATCACGATCGTCGACGACATGTTGCACATTGACGCTGACGGCTTCCATTTCTCTGAACCTGACGTGGTGGTGCGCTCAACCGCTGGGTTCGTGAATCTCGACGAGCCGGTCCGCATCCTCGATACCCGATCCGGTGACCCGGTCGGCGCTGACGACCTCGGCGGTGACGGCGACCCCTACACACTGAAAATCACCGGCGACACCATCCCCGACAGCG